>CAYHQK010000030.1:0-19520 GCA_964358535.1 uncultured Nitrospira sp.
GAGCACAGCCCTGAAAAGGCTGGTGTCGACAGTTCAATTCTGTCCCTCGGCACCATATCCCCTTCAAGACCTTACCGGAACCCAGCTTTCTCTCGTTCACTCCCCTGACCGTATTTTCAGCCTATTCCACTAGCTTGGCTGGCCAACTCAACCATATTTCCCTGCTCCCCCATCAGTCCATCCGCGCTGGGACACTGACCCGCGCGATCTACACGCTCGCCAAATGGACGAACATCGTCGCGGCGACGACGCGCTTAGGGGCGTCCATTGGGAATGAGCAAGTGTCCTCGCAGCACTGCGGGGCGGATCCGCCAGCGTTCTCGGAAACTGCGATGAGTAACATCAGCCGGCCAAAGGCTCCGCTACTTTCCGGCCGCGCTTGAAGGTGGCTGTTGCGGTTGGCTGCGAGACAACCGAGACAAGTCTTCAGTCATGACATAGTTACCTATGGCCACCAGCATCAACAGCATGCCGGCCCAGAAATACCAATGGTGATGCGCCTGTCGCCAGCAAGGACGACGAAAATGCCCTTCATCTTGACTCTGCCCTTTGTCGTGCTGATGACCGTGCTGAGTCTTACTCATGGGATGCTCTCCTTTTCAAACCCTCTTGTCGGCGGCCTCGCCACGAGAATGACGCTGGACCGTGGGTTTAGGTGGTACGAATGTGCATGGTCAAAGACCGGCTCGTCGCCCGCAGCAAACAGGTCTTCTGGCGTTTCGTGAGAGGTGTCCATTGCCAGATGCCACCGAGCCCCATGCAATACGGGGGGCAACCCGAAATCGACCACCTCAGCGCCGGCATTGAACATTAGGCACAGTGTGCGCTGCGCATCTTCATGGATCAGACAGGCCAGTTGTTGTGCCTTCGAGTCAGCCCAGTTTGGCAAGCCCCCGTGCGGGCCAAACCACTGGATCTCGGCACCCGTATAGAATTGCTCAGTACTCAGCGTTGGATGGGCTCGACGAAAGGCGATCACACCACGGGTGAAGCGGTATAGCTCCTGGTGCTGTTCAAGATAACTCCAGTCACACCAACTAGTCTCGTTGTCCTGGCAGTAGGCATTATTGTTGCCGCGTTGCGTGCGGCGGAATTCGTCGCCGCCCAATAACATCGGCACGCCGCGTGAGATGAATAGGGTCAACAGGAAATTCTTGATCTGGCGTTTCCTGATGGACTCGATCCTGCCATCCGCTGTCTCACCTTCAGCGCCGTAATTCTCGCTGAAATTCTCGCCCGCTCCGTCGTAATTGTTCTGTCCGTTGGGTTCATTATGCTTCTGTCGATAGCTCACCAGATCATGCAAGGTGAAGCCGTCGTGACATGTAATGAAATTGATGCTGCTCTCGGGGCCTTTGCCGGACTTGGAATAAATGTCAGCGCTGCCACAGATGCGGCTGGCAAACAACCCGAGCATCCCTTCGTCGCCGCGCCAGAACCGTCGGACGTCATCACGGTACTGACTGTTCCACTCCGCCCAGCGGCGTTCGGAGAAGCTCCCGACCTCATACGCTCCGGCGGCATCCCACGCCTCGGCGATGATTTTCACATCCCTTAAGATCGGGTCCTCGGCGATCTGCTCGAGCAGCGGGGGATTGGGCAGCATGTTGCCGGAACGGTCCCGACCGAGCACCGCAGCTAGGTCAAAACGAAATCCATCGACATGCATCTCCACCACCCAGTAGCGTAACGCGGTCAAGATGTGATCCCGCACCACGGGATGGTTGGCATTGATGGTGTTGCCTGTGCCCGTGTAGTTCCTGTAAGAACGTTTATCGTCCGTCAGCATGTAGAAGATCGCGTTATCAATCCCGCGGAAACAGAGCGTCGGGCCCAGTTCGTTCCCCTCGGCCGTGTGATTGAATACCACGTCCAGAATCACCTCGATGCCCACGCCGTGGAAGGCCTGGACCATTTCCTTGAACTCCAACGTCTGCTGACCCACCCCTCCCGAACTACTATAGGAGGCTTTCGGCGCACAGAAAGCGACGGGGTCGTAGCCCCAGTAATTTTTCAGTGGCTGGCTTGTCTGCGGATTGGATCGTATCGCCTGATGTTCATTGAATTCCTGCACGGGCATCAATTCCACGGCCGTCACCCCCAGATCTTTGAGATAGGGGATTTTCTCCATCAGTCCGCGGTACGTGCCGGGATGCTCCACACCGGAGCTGGGATGGATCGTGAAGCCACGCACGTGTGCTTCATAAATGATCGTCTTCGACCAGGAATGTCTGGGCGGCCGGTCGTCCTGCCAATGGAAGTGCTCGTGCGTGAATACGCATTTCGGCATGGCGCCGGCATCATCGACTTTCGAACACACCACGTCTCGTTCTGGCGCCGACGGATCGTAGCCGCGGGCCGGGCCAAAATCCCACGTGGGTACCCGCGAGATCGCTGTCGCGAAGGGGTCCAGGAGCAGCTTATTGAAATTGAATCGATGGCCGTCCTTGGGTTGATACGGACCGTCCACGCGATAGGCATACAGTTGGCCAGGCTGAATCCCCTCAACCCAGACGTGCCACACGTCACCAGTCCGGTTGCGCGCGGGGTCGAGATCAATCACTCTGGCGGCCGTGGCATCGATGGAATGATCAAACAACTCCAGCCGAACGTGGCTAGCATGACGGCTAAAGAAGGCGAAGTTGACTCCCCTCCCGTATTCATGGGTTCCCATAGGTAACGGAACGCCCCTCCGAACTTCAGTGCGTTCGGAAACCTTTGCCACGTAATCATGCAGCGGGCGTTCAGGGGTTTTCATGCTCTTGCCCCCGCTGGCCGATCATACCGCCATCATCCGTGTATCGAGATTCACAGTTGTTACGATCCGCGGCGCGCACGCCGAGATAGCCTTTGATCGATGCGATCACCAATGGCACGGCTCCGAATATGATGAACACCAGGTCCCCGGGCAACCGCAGCCATTCGATCAGGTGCGACCGCTCGCTCCCGATATAATCGAGGCTGCGAGCGTGCCAGTATCCGTGCTGCATCACGTCCCAGACTTGCAGCACGCCACCGGGGAACAGGCTCATCCCCACCATCATCGCCAGGCCGACATTGGTACCCCAGAAGGCGACCCTGATGTATCGCTCGATGCCAGCCCAGCTGGCATCCTCGCTGCTCTGACGGAGCACAAATACCATCAGCGCGATCGCCAGCATGCCGAAGACACCCATCAGCGCAGCATGCCCATGGTTGGGGGTCAGCAGGGTGCCGACCTCGTAGTAGCTGACGATCGGCAGGTTGATCAAAAACCCGAACATGCCGGCGCCCACAAAGTTCCAGAAGCCCACCGCCATCAGGAAATAGAACGTCCACTTGTGCGGTATCGCAATCGCCTTGCCGCACACGTCACAATCGCCGCGTGTGGTACGGACGAAGTTCCAGGCGTCGAGGGTAAGCAAGGTCAGCGGGACCACCTCGAGCACCGAGAACAGCGCCGATAGCGCCATGTTGACGTTGGATTGGCCTGTGAAATACCAATGGTGGCCAGTGCCAATCAGCCCGCCGAAGAAGTACAGGATGGCGTCGAGATAGATCACGCGCAGCGCGACATTGCGGCGGGTCAAGCCGAGTTGATAGAACGTCAGCGCCACCACCGTCGTGGCGAAGAACTCGAAGAAGCCTTCGACCCACAAGTGGATGATCCAGAAGCGCCACGTATCGACCACCGTATAGTTGGTCCTGGCGCCGAAAAACAGGGCAGGCACATAGAAAACCGGAATCGCCAGCGCCGCCACCAGGAACATCTTAACGATTGGCTTCGATGCCGGCTCCGCCAGCGCGCTCGGCCGCACTAATTTCCATAGCATCGCAAACCACACCAACAAACCCGCCACGAGCAGGTATTGCCACAGTCGGCCGAGTTCCAAATACTCCCAACCCTGGTTGCCAAGCCAGAACCACCAGTGACCGAGTTGTTGCGAGATACCCAGCCACTCGCCCAGCAGGCTGCCGCCGATCACCGCCACGAAGACGGCAAACAGCGCGTGCGTCCAGCCGGCGAACCAGTGTGGCTCATCGGCGCGCACCGAACGGCCGAGGAACAGCGCCGCGGCGACGTAGGCGGTAGCGATCCAGAAGATCGCCATCTGTAAATGCCAGGTGCGCATCAGATTACTGGGGAAGATGCGCTCCAGTTCGAAGCCGTAGAAGCTGATCGGGTCGGCACGGTAGTGGGCAGTGGCGCCGCCCACCAGCGCCTGCGCAAGCAACAGCAGTGACACGACTACGAAGAACTTCACCAACGCGTTCTGGCCACGACTGGACCGCCCAGGCAGTAGGTGCGGATGTACGTGATGGCCGCGACTGATCCATCCGAGGTAATCGAATTTTCCAAATGCCAGCAGCACCGCCGCAATGCCGGCCAGCAGCACGATCAGGCTCAGCGCGCTCCATAACAGCGCGTCGGGCGTGGGCTGATTGCCGACGCTGGGGTCATACGGAAAATTGTTAGTATAGGAGTAGTCCTCGCCGGGACGTGCCGCCACCGACGCCCAGGCCGCCCAGGTCACGAAGGCGGCGAACTGGCGTAGCTCGGTTGGAGCGCTGATGAGATCGCGCTTCAGGCCGCCATTGCGTGATGGCTCCTTGAAATAGTCGGTCCAGTAGTCGATCTGTTGGCGATAGGCGGCAGCTTCCGGCGCGGTCAAATGCAGCGTCCCGGTCGCCGGGGCGTACCGATTTGTTTTGAGCGCCAGCGCCGTTTCGGCGCGAATGGCTGCCTGTTGCAAACGTGTCAACGCGGCAAGAGGTTGCTGATATGTTTGTTCTGCAAATGCCTCGGCGGTCTCCACTCCTATGCGATGCAGGGCTTCGGCGGAGTAATCCGGACCGAGATAGGCGCCATGACCCCAGATGCTGCCATTGGCCATCAGACCGTATTTGAGAAATACCGTCTGGCCGTCGCTGATATCGTCGCCGCTGAATAAGATGGCGCCTTGCGCGTCCACGATCCGTTCCGGAATCGGCGGGGCATTGCGGTAGGCGAGCATGGTGATCATGATCAGCCCGGCGAAGCCGAGCACCATCACGATCAGGACGCTGCGTATCCACCATGGCGAAAGCGAGTCGTCGTCTTCAGTGGTCAACGGTTGCGCGACAACACTCAATGGTTCACTCCCTTATCTATCGTTTCGCGAGATAGCGGCCAATGAGATGTCGCCGGTCGCAAGGACACCTCTCGAGGTTGGATCACCGTTGCCACAGGATATGAGCATCTTCCAGGGGCACCGTCACGCCATCCTGGTACGGAATGAGGCGCGCCGTATAGTCCGTTGATGGGCAGGCCGCAAACACAGCCACACTCTAGATGTAGACGCCCGACGCGCTGGCCAGTTGGCGAACGTGCTTCATCTCCAGTCGGATCGGATCACTGTCATTGATTCCATCGGCATACAGCTCAACTCGCACGGCCTTCGGGTCGAGGTCATTGAAATCCACCTCCGCCTCAAAGATATGCTGGACCGCATTTGTCTGTATCTTCACATCGCTGAAGTCTAGCGTGGCCCATTTTTGTCTCAGCGTCTGTTCCCAATTGACCACTTCTCTGCCGACCGCGCATGTATCGACAGCGTGCGTACGGTAGGCGGGTGCAGCCGGGAAAGGGCTGGAGAAGAGAGATTCGTGGGGGTGACGAGAAAACGCGCGGGAATAAGGATGGCTTCGTTCTGTACCCTGCTTCAACAGTTCGTCCTACGCAGTAACCAGTCCCCCTCAGCTTAAAATGGCAGGAGAACTACTCGCAACTTCAAGCGCAGATTCGCTCCGTTTCCGAGGGTCACGGCGCGTCTATGCACGGACTCAGACTCTCCATCGGTCTTCTGCTTGCGCACCGCACAGGTGAAATCGGTACGTGTCCAGGGGCCATCGTCAGCCCGACGATGGCCCCCGTCACGGTGGACTTACTGGCTCAACTTGCTTACTGTACCTTCCGGAGATCGATCACCGTCCCATCCTCGTTCAGCTCCACGACAATCTGCGCCCCTTCCGCAATCGACTTGGTCTTCACTTCCATCCGCTCCAGCGGGAACACTTTCTCCCCCTCCGGCGTCTGAAGCTTGATCTGATTCTTCGTCGTACCGGTGTAAATCAATTTACCGAAAATCAGACGGTGCGCGCCTTTCTTGTGCTTGTCTTTTCCGTGATGGTCGATGACCATATTCTCGTCATTGATCCAGAGCGACACCTCATCACCGACTGCCGCATCCGCAGGGGCGGTCTTCGTGCTGATGGTGTATTGCCCGGTCGGCGTCTTCACATAGATGACGCCGGACTGGATCTTGGTGACCGTGCCATTTACCTGAATCACATAGCCAGACGTCGTGCGGGGATGCTCGTCAAAGCTCATCTCGACCGTGAAGCGATGGATGTCGATCACCTTCCCGGCTTCGTTCAACTCGATCGTGATGGGTGCGCCTTCCTCAAAAGACGACAGTTGCGATCGGCCGGTTTGCACGTCAAACGTCTTCTCCCCCTCCGGTGTCCAGAGCTTGATCTCCTTGTGATCCGCGGACGTATAGGTCAGGTTGCCCGACACATACCGGTGAGAATGGCCCTTCTCTCCCTTCCGATGGATGTCGATCACCGCATTGTTTTCGTTGACCTGCATTTCCACTTCCTCGCCGACGGCAAGGTTCTTGGGTGTAACGGTAGAAGCAATCGTCATCGACCCCCAGGAGGTCTTCACGGTGGTGAGGCCTGATTGCACCTTCGAAACGACACCATTGACCTTCATGTGCGTTGCTCTTGATCCGTGCTTCCCTCCTTCGTCGGCAAACCCATAGGAGGTCAGCATCAACAAACTCAACACCATCGAACCGAGCACCATTGTCGTACGCATCATCGCTCTCCTTTTGAGGTGAGGAACAAATTCCCGCTGCCGTTGAATTAGACTGTTCACGTTGCCCTCCTTGGCTTTAGGTTATCGACCGATCCTGTTGTACGCAGACCCACATGACTGAATAGAAGGCCATGGCTTAGACCTGCCTCCAGTTGCTGCACTACTCCCACGAATTAGCTGCGCGTGATCCCCTGCGCGGCGGCGAGATAAGCCGTGACGGCCAATTCCTCGTCCAGCTTCATGATCTTGATCAGCGCCAGAAGCAGGCGCGGCAGCCGGCCGGCGTCGGCCTGGACGGCCTGCATGACGCGCGGCAGCACGAGTTGCCAGTACAGGGAATAGGTCCCCATGTGCCACTGCGGCGACAGCCCGATCCGCTGGTGGACGCGCCCGATGTGCAGCCGGTCAGCCAGATAGGCCTCGCCATACTCCCCCTGGGTGAGACCGAGGAAATAGATTTTCTGCTTCGCCTTCACGCGCGCGATGGCAGACTCATCCGGAAAGAACGCCTGAGCCTCCTCGAACTGGAGGAGATGCCGGTACAGCTCCTCCATGACCTCGTCCGCCATGGCCACCGTGATGGGGTGCAGCTCCCGCAACAGCTGCGCATCCTCCGCGGTAAACCGCACGAACTGCTTGCGACGCTCCCATTCGGCGGCCGTCACAGCCTCACCCCCGTGCGCTGCTGCCTGCATCATCGCGGCACGCTCCCATTGGCTGTGTCGGCATCCTGTAAGCGCTCTTCCGTTTCGCGCCGTTCATCCAGTGCAGCCAGCACCAGATGCGGAACCGTCGGCTGTTGCAAGGCCGTCGCCTCGGGATCATGACGGTTTTTGACCATCGGTAAATCGCGCCGCAACTCTTCCAGCAGGTGGATAATCTTGGTGGTCTTCTGCTCGGTCAACAGATTCACTTGCAGGTCCAGATGCGCCCGCTGTTCCACAATCTTGGCCAACCGGCTTTGCTTGATCAGCACCACGGTTGCCGTCAACCAGGCGCCCAGGCTCACAATCCCTTGCAGCCCCAAAAACGGACCAGGGTCAAATTCCACCAAGCCCCAAGCGCGCGCCACGATGTTGGTGAGCATCCAGAGCGCGACAAAGAGCAGAATGGAACCAAGATACAGCGGCCGCCCTAGAAACCCGCTCAGGTGTTCGAGGCGCCGTTGCGACTGGCTGATCTTGCGTTCTTCACGAGCATAGAACGCCACAATGGCCTCGATGTTATGGCCGATCGGGTCAAGCCCCGACAGAGATAATGTGTCGTGGATCGGTGAAAGCGGTGCCGGAGGCTCGGATGTTTTCTTACGCATCGGTCTTGTCGGCTCCTTACCGTGAGGAATGGGCTGTTTCTGGTACAGCCGGAACCAGGCACGCTGCTATCCTGACAATTCACTCCTGTGCAGTCTGGCCAATATTGCTCACATTCTGTGAATTTATTGAGGAGGGGGTCAATTACGTCTAGGCAGGAAACGCTCCTTCACTGTGGCAGTAAAATCAAGGAGCCGACCAAGTTGAGACCTCAGCCACCTGAGTCACTTACTTCAATCGGTCTAACGCGGAAAGGACAAACATGGAACGTAGAGGAGAGATATGGAGCGTGGGGTCACCGGCTTACCGGCCAGACTCGACCGGGTGATGAACCGAGGGGCAGGAACCCCAGTGGCCCATGCCGGCAGGTCATGGGAAGAACCGACGCTCAACGTGACCGGAATTGTGAGCTATTCCTGGCGACCGAAGGTGGTATCCAGTGATTTTAGTGTGCGGGCATGTTGGAGCGCCTTCGGGTCCAACTGCGGACGCCGTAAAATCCAGCGAGGGGCATACCGCCGTTCTTCCTCCGGGCGGTTCATGATCAAGGCGGCGCAAAGTGTTCGCTTTTTAAGCCACCAGACACTGAGCTGTTTGTGATCCATAGTGCCACGATAGACGACTTTGTCATGGCCACTCGCATCGCCCCAAAATTCATACGAAAGGTCAAACACATCTGAAAAGAAATACGGAACGTGGATGAACGGCTGAAGTTTATCCATCATGTTGCGCATCGCAACCCGCCCCTGCTCCACGGCGTTGTCCCAGTGCTCCACTCGCCTGCGACGGCGAAAAATGCGGTCCGGGTAGTTCGCGACATCACCCGCAGCCCAGATGCCGGGCATGGTGGTCTCAAGGAATTCATTCACCTGGATACCGTCGTGTGTGTCCAGCGGTGTCCGATGAAACAGCTCCACGGCCGGGATGACTCCAATCCCCGCCACGACAAAGTCCGTTGGCACTTCATTTCCCGATGCTAAGACAACCTGGCACTGGCGATTCTTATGGGTCAAGGCCACTACCTTTTCGTTATTCATAACGGTGATGCCATGTTTGGAAAATTGCGTCTCAAAGAAGGTGGAAACCAACGGTGTGAACTGATGTTCCCACACACGGTCCTCAGGAAACACCATGGTCGTCTGCACTCCGCGGCTTGCCAGCACCGAAGCCACTTCCATTCCAATAAAGCCTGATCCGATCACCACGGCCCGCTTTCCCCGCTTAATCTGCGCATAGATGCGTTGCGCATCCCTCAGTTGTCGCAGATAAAAGATCCCTGGCTGGTCGGCCCCCGGCATCTGTAAGCGTCGCACGGTCGAACCGGTCGCGATGAGGAGCTTCTCAAAGCCGATTAATTCGCCTGAAGAACTACGGAGACGGTGTCGATGCAAGTCCACTTTTCCCACAGGGAAACTGCGGTACATAGCGATGCCATGTTTCCGATAAAAGGCTGCGCCAGAAATCTGAATGTCGCCGGCTTCTTCCTTGCCGGTTAGAAATCCCTTCGACAAAGGAGGGCGTTCATAGGGCAGCACATTTTCTGCCGTGACGATCGCAAGGTCCCCTTTTTTGCCACCCAGCGCGACGAATTCCTTTGCGGCGTAGCCGGCAACGACTCCCCCGCCCAGGATGACGATAGGAAAAGACTTCATGGCTTGACCAGACTGCCTGAACATAATGGCTTCGCTTCGAAGAAGCTGCCCTCGATTGCTTGCGTCATCACAATTTCCTCTTCCTACAGTTGATCGAAGACCTCATCGCATGGCCGGGCCCGCGCGAAATACTTTTCTGGGCGGCGTCAAGTTCCCCGTGCCGGTCTTCACGACAGTGGGAGAACGGCCCGAGTCAATCGGGGCTGGATTAACCCCGAGGTGTCAATGCGGAGAGCACCCATCCGCATCAGACCGACCAGATGATTCGAGAGAACGAGCGAGGGTGGGTTCCGAGGAAGCCCACAGCCCCATCATCAATGTGCGACTTTCGGGTCTTTGTGATTGTCGTCCGGCATCGGGACGCCATAGAACTCATAGATTACAACGGTCTGGTCTCGACTGCTCAAATCGGGCCAGCGTTTCTTGTCGAAGCCTGGCGCCTGCTTGAGATCTTTTTTCGTCACGTCGAGGAGCATTTTCTTTCTATCGTCGCTGAACCCCAGCACTTCCCACGGGACGGCAAAGTATTTGTCGTATACGCCTAAGAAGCCTCCGAAATCTAGGACGACATAATCAATGTCGCCGTCGATCGGATCAATCACGAGGTCTTTAATATGACCGAGCTTTTTTCCATCGGTCCCTTCGACCTTCATGCCAATCAAGGCACTCCCTTTCAATGCCCCGCTCGTGTCGCGAGCGTATGTCGTGTCGAGCGTGCTGATCATCAACAGCGTACTGACAGCCACAATCATCACAAACTGTCGCATAGCGTCTCCTTTGAATATCGGGTTCATGGATGCTGGATTACTTTTCACAATATATCTAGAAGACAGAAAACGATCTGGTCACAATTGCTCAGTTGGAAAATACTATCTGGCAGACCGCAGGACGCTGTCTCTGCGCAAAGATTCAGCCGGAAGACGTGGCTTGAAACGCAACCACGCGTTCACATGCACATTACCCCGACGAGGCCCTCAGGGCTGAACCTAGTCGAACGATGGTTCGAAGAGATCTCTCACAAGCGGCATAGTGCATGGACTTTCATTGGGCGGTCCGAAATGCCAACCGAATGATTTGATTTATCGTAAGCCGACTGGCGGGGTGCACCCAGGACCTTCGCCTGAAAAGGACGCTCCGTCGAGATAGGGATTGAGTGGGACAGAGGGAAACCGGTGGCACGTTCCTATTGAAACTATGCGTCGATCTGTCTGAACGAGGCAAGAACGCCGCACAGGAAACGGCGCGTCGAAACCCGCCGGGATTGAGCGGGAGAGAACAGAGACTATTGCTCTGTCCGGCTAGTCGTGAAGGACGATATTGAGGAGGGTGCCGTGCACGTGCAACCCGTTGCCATAGTGAATGAAACCCTTCTTACGGAACCCATTCATAAAGAAACTGACGCGGGAGCGCGTGGTGCCAACCATCTCGGCGAGCGTTTCCTGACTGATCTTCGGAATGACCGTCTCCGGCTTGCTGTCTTTCCCAAAATGGGCCATGAGCAGTAGTATGCGCGCCAGCCGCTTCTCGCTGGAATTGAAGAGTTGATCCACCAGGTCCTCTTCAATGCGAATGTTGCGAGTCAGCATGTACGAGAGGAACAGCGCGGAGAAGGCAGGTTCGTCGTGAAGCACCCGGACCATCGCCCGCTTGTCAATGCGGACGAGCATGGAGGCGTCCTCGGCGGACGCCGTCGCCATGCACAGCAGCTGCCCGGCAAGACACCCCTCTCCGAAAAAGCTGCCTGGCTCCAGCATCGCGACGACGGCTTCTTTGCCCTGCGGCGAGACCACGGTCAGCTTGATCTTGCCCGCCAGGAGATAGAAAACGGCATCCGCCGCATCCCCTTGCGAAAAGAGAACCTGCTTCTTAGGAGCCGTCAGAGTCGTCTTGCCGTTGCCGACTTGTGCGAGATACTTCTGGGGATTGAACGGCGTTTTTTGTGTGCGTGCGATCGTCATCATCATAGAATTCCTCTTTAAGACCAGCGACCAGATCCGGCTGACACTCGTGGATTCATCATCCCCTTCGCTCCATTTCCGATCCATGACTCGCCCCCATTCGGCGACGTCAGGAACATGCTGTACTCCAAGAGGCAGTCCGGACAATACGCGTGCGAGAGCCGCACCTCCTCAAACCCGAGCTTGTGGCTGGCCAGATAGAACGTGAAGTCCTCCCACAGGCTCCCCCCTGGTTCAGTCTCGGTGTCGTCACGAACCTTTTCACAAAAACAACACATCGCCACGATTGGTTTCATCGTCCCCTCCCTCTCTTCCATCAGACTTCGGATGTCTCCCGCACGCCGTCAGGATTCCAGGACCATGGTCCGCTCGCGCCGCTCCTCTTTCATCCAACGCTGCGGCCAGTGAAACCTCATCGGCTCCCCTCCGCTTCCTGCGTCAGATTCCGCCCGGACGAGATCGAAATTTCATAACTGAATCGGACCGGGCGTTGAAGCGCCAGAATTCCCGCTCGGCTTAACCGGTCGATAGCCGAGAACACCTGATTCCAGGTGAATCCTGCCAGCCGTTCGACCATGTCCTCGACCTGACAGGCTCCGTGCGCCGTGAGGTCGCGGATAATCGCCTGATCGATACCCTGTGTACGCATCATGAATCCATCCCGACCACGTCCCGCCATCCAGCCGCTTAACGAAAGCGCCAGCCGCCCCTCATCTGTCTCGCAATTTGGCTGTTAAGGCACCTTAGATATACGGTCTTGGCGCGTGGGGCACCATCGGTGGCAGTTCGATAATTCTGTCGTGGTTTGAACGACATACCATTGAAGTATCAATGTTTAGTGACCTAACCGTGAGAGAGCGAGAGCGAGACTGATCAGCTGACCAGTCCGCGTTGAAGCGCGTAGCGGATGAGTTCGGCGTTGTTCTTGAGATGCATCTTTTCAAGGATGCGCGCCCGATAGGTACTGATGGTCGTCACGCCGAGGTGCAACGTTTCGGCGATTTCAGAAACCGTTTTCCCCGACGCGATGAGACACATGACCTCATATTCACGATCTGACAGCTGCTCATGCGGGTTATCGCCGGTGTTGGCCTTGAGCGTCAACGCCATCGTTTCGGCCAACGAAGGGCTGACATACTGCCCTCCTCCGAGTATCTTCCGAATAGCCTTCACGAGCTCCTCGGAGGCGCTGGCCTTGGCCAGATACCCGTCCGCACCGGCCTTGAACATGCGGACGGCATACTGATCCTCCGGATGCATGCTGAGCACAAGGACCGGCAGCTTCGGATATTTGGCCTTCAGTTGCGTGAGCGCCTCCGTCCCGGTAGTTCCAGGCATGGTGATATCCAGGATCACCAGATCCCACTTCTTCTGCCGGGCCAGATCCAGCAGGTCATACGCGTTGCCACATTCGCCAACCATGACCTCCCCGAGGCCGTCGGTCAGTAGCTCTTTGACACCCCGCCGAAACAGCGGAAAGTCGTCACTGATCAAAATCTTCAGCACCGGTTCCCCATATGTGCGTGCTTGGTTTACGTGCAGGGCACTCGTAACGTCACAGTCGTTCCCTGCCCTGGCAGGCCGACAATCTGGAAGGCACCCCCGACAGCACTGGCCCGCTCGCGCATACCCAGCAGGCCCAGTGACATGGCATCCACATCTTGCTCCGGCAGGATCCCCTGTCCGTCATCGTGAATCTCCAGTAACAGCTCTCCATCGAGCTTATCCAGATGCACGCGGATCTCCTGCGCCCCGGCATGCCGTACGACGTTTGTGAGCGCCTCTTGACAGATGCGAAAGGCCGCCGTGGCCCTTGCAGAATCGAGCGGGATGTCCTCTTGCTTGGAGTCAAGGAGGCATCGGATACCACTCCGTCGTTCGAAATCCCGACACTGCCATTCAATGGCCGCCACCAATCCGAGGTCATCCAGCACCCCGGGCCTCAGTTCCGCGACCAAACCCTGCACGGCCGCGATGGTGGCGTCCACTTGCTCGATCATCGATCGAAACATCTCCGCCACTTTGGGGCGAGACGCGTCTTTTATGACGGATTGCAGCCGTGAGAGGTCCAATTTCAGGCACGTCATTCGCATCCCCAATTCATCGTGCAATTCCCGAGCGATCCTGGTCCGTTCTTCCTCCCGTACGACTTCCAGCCGCCGCGAGAGGGTCCGCAGTTCGCCCAACGTGCGTTGCAGCTCCTCCTCTGCCCGCTTGCGTTCAGCGGCGTGGCGGATAGAACGTATTAACAGATGGCCGGTCACCTGTCCCTTGACCAGATAGTCTTGGGCGCCGGCCTGGATTAATTGTACCCCCAGCGCTTCATCCTCGGTGCCAGTCAGGACGACGATCGGCACGCCCTTCACGGCCTCATGCAATCGGACCAGCGTGTCCAGCCCTTGACTGTCGGGGAGCGAGAGATCCAGCAGCACCGCATCAAAACATGCTTCAGCCAGGCGCTCAAGCCCTCTCGAAAGCCGGTCCGCCTGCACGATCTGAAACTGGCAGGTGCTGCCCTCTTTCAGATATTCCTGCAGCAGCCGGATATCGCCTGGGTTATCTTCAATGAGAAGGATTTGCATAGATACGACTCACGCGCCCTTGCCCTTGTCATTCTTCGGCAGCACCACGATCCCGAGCCAGAAGTCTTCGATCGATTTCACCACCCTGATAAACTGGTCCAACTCCACCGGCTTGCTAATGTAGCAATTGGCGTGGAGGTTGTAGCTCTTCAACACGTCCTGTTCGTCCCGAGAGGTCGTGAGGATGACCACGGGAATGTGTTTCAGCTTGTCGTCGTTCTTGATCTCAGCCAGCACCTCTCGACCATCTTTCTTGGGAAGGTTGAGGTCGAGCAGGATGAGATCCGGGCGCGCAGCCTGTGCGTGCACCCCTTCCTGACGCAGCAACGACAAGGCTTCGACGCCATCCTTGACGATTATGAGCTTGTTGAGGACCTTGGCTTCTTTGAGGGCCTCAATCGTGAGACGGACATCACCGGGATTGTCTTCCACTAAGAGAATCTGCACGGGCCTGACATGCGTGTACGTGTTCATGCGATCGTGGCTCCTTACTTAAACATTATACGTGATAGAAGAGCCCTACGGCTCGTGTCCGCCTCACGAGCCCTCTCGGCTCTGGCCGCCTATCGGCAGAGTGAACTGAAAGATTGCCCCCTGCCCGATCTGTGATACCACCCAGATATGTCCGCCATGGCGCTCCACAATCTTTTTGCATATGGCCAGGCCGATGCCGGTGCCGGGATATTCTTCTCGGTTGTGCAGGCGCTGAAAAATGACAAAGATACGCTCGGCATACTGAGGCTCCATCCCAATGCCATTGTCGCGAACCGAGAAGAGCCAATCGCCGGGCCGCCGCTCAGCCGACACGTGGACCCGGGGAGACTCCGCGCCGTGGAACTTGATGGCATTGGCAATCAGGTTCTGAAAGAGCTGCCCCAGTTGTCTCTCGTCGACCATCACGGTGGGGAGAGAGTCATGGGTCACGACTGCCCGGCTCTCCTCAACCGCGACCTGCATATTGTTCAGCACCTCCTCCAGAACCCCATTACAGTCTACCGGTTCAAAGACTTGGCCCTGCGAGGTCACACGTGAGTACACCAAGAGGTCATTGATCAGATTTTGCATGCGGTTGGCCCCGTCCACGGCGTACTCAATGAACTCGTCGGCATCGGAATCCAGCTTGCCCTTGTAGCGCCTCGCCAAAAGCTGCACGTAACTGGCGACCATCCGTAACGGCTCCTGCAAGTCGTGCGAGGCCACATACGCAAACTGTTGAAGATCGGAGTTGGAGCGGCTGAGTTCGGCGATGCTTTCCGTCAGAGCCTGCTGCGACACCACAAGAATGCGCTGTTCGCGAACCAGCCTCCACGACGCCCACACGCCGAAGCCGGCCAGCGGCATGACGAGCAGGAGCCCAACTGAGACAATGGCCCAGATGCGCCGATTGATCGGAGCATAGGCACGGTCCCGGTCCAACCGAACCAATACGGTCCAGTCGAATCCAGGAAACTTACTGTAGCCTCCTGCAGTCGCGTAGCCGGTCACCACAGGAATCTGCCGGCGCTGGTGCAGTTCTTCCACAAAGCCGGACTTGTCACGTTCCCCGGCTGCTCTTTTGACGGAAGACAGGTTCATCATCGGCAGGCTATTGTTCACACCCGTCGGTTGGCTCTTCTCGATGATGACCGCTCCTTGACGGTCCAGCACCAACCAGTCGTGGGCTTCTTCTCCATGTTGAAGCTTCCCTTCCTGCTCAAGAATGATCCGTAGACTCTCAAGCGGGACCCGGCTCGTCACCACTCCGCGAAACTCCCCCTCTGCCCCATAGATCGGAGCCGAGAACCCCACCACCATAATCCCCTCTGGCTCTGGTGAACGCTGAGCCGTCTCCAGCTGTACCTGCCCAGACTGTTTCGTCCGCATAAACCAGTCTGGATGAGTGACACCCAGGCCACCTTCTGCCAAACCCTTTGTCGTCCTACCTGTCTCTGGCCTGGCAACCAAGTCGGTCGCCGCGACGATTCGACCGGTCGCATCGGTCACCCCTATCCAGGAATACTGCCAGTACATTTTCTTGTATTGCAGCAATCTTTGTCTCTTCGCATCCGGTTTGCCTTCTAATAGAACTCTGTCATTCGCAAACAACTGGATATCACCGAACCGCTCAAACAAGACACGATCAACCCTGTCCGCGACCCTGGCAGCAGTTCTGGCGAGGTCTGCTCCCCGCTCCTCTACCAGCACAGCTCTCAAGGAAGCCGTCGTATAAAACACCACTCCAACTGCGACCGCAAAAGACAGGAGCAACGCCAGGGGAAGTAAGATTCCTGACCACCAGGGTTTGTCGAGGTCCAATCGTGCTTTAAGAGTCAACGTTTTTTTCTTCATCTTCTCGGAAGTCCAGTCCTGCTCCCCACGATTGTCTCGTTGAGACCTATCTATGGATACACCCCAAGGACCTGTCGTAGCAAGGATGTGACGCAACGGGAGCATCGGCTAACAGGACTGGAATCAACTGTTCGGCTCAGTCGCCATCGGCGTTACTAGCGCCAATCGACGGCGCCGAACCCGGTGCCGCCGAGGTAGGTGTAGCCAATGGTGACGGTTTCCACCGTCTGGTGCCTGTCGGGCAGGTCCGAATAATGCGCATCCCGTGTCGACGCGATGTACCTGAGCGCGATGGCATGTTGGTCGTACACTCGCAGGGTGAACGACGCCGTCCCGCGGGCGATGTTTTCCGATCCCCGATTCTCGGTGGACCCCACGCCGCTCACATAGTATTCGTGCACGGTCATGTTGACCATGGCCCTATCGCCCATGATCAGACGGAATTCGAGGAGCCCCTGCGGGGTAGCCCCGTAGTGGTAATCGCGTTCACCAGAGCCGTGAATGGTGCCAGCCGCACCATAGCCGACGCCCCCGAGGGCCGTGCCCTGGAGCGCCACGCTGTGCGAGAGCCACCATTGGGCGGTCGTCCCAAGAGAGAGGGCCGTACTCGACACCCGGAAGACCTGCGGCGAAATGTAATCGTAGGTTCCGTAGAGACCCCACACGCCGCGATAGGAATCGCCGACTGCGTAGGGCGCTCCGACAAGGAGCCCTCTGGTGATGATATTCTCGAACGTGTTGGCGGAAGAGGCGGTGGCTTGGAAGCTAAAGTAATCGAATGGACGCGTGTAGCTATAGCCGGGCTTCCCTGGCAGCCCGTAGGCCAGCTGGAAGTCTACGGTCGCCTCATTCTCTCTGAATTTCGAGGTGGCTGGGCCGGTCAAGACCGTGTTGACACTTGCGCCGAGCTGAAACCGCGTAGAGATGGCCGGATTGTGGCTCGGGAATACGGCGTCGAACCGATTGCCGAAGACGAGGCGGTTGAAGCCGGTGGGAGGCGAAAGCACCGCCGCGCCCAGCTCTTACCAGAATCCGGGCCTGCCTCCGTCGCTCTCGAGCAACAGGCTGGCCATCCGGAAGAGCGGTTCGCCCAAGAAACTTCCCGCGATCGGAGTGGTGATCTGGTCGTTGATAGAGGGGGGCCCGGTCTCGCCTGCGAACTCCCAGAGCACGCTGCCGACTGCAGCATACCCGAACGATTCCCAGAAGTTGAGACCGGTCGATCGCGCGATACCATGGTAGATCGCCCCCCCGTATGGATGCAGGAACTGGTTCGTGGCGAAGGGGTCTGTGTCGATCACCCACTTGGAATCGGTCAAGTTCTTCCATGTCGACTTGGTGCCGGTGCGGTAGACGTCCTTGGGATCGACGAAGTGGCGGTCGAACTGATTCAAGAGCGCGAGATACCCGATCAGCTCGCCGGCCGGGATGACGTAGCTCCTGCCTGCCCCGTCTCCCAATTCAGACGCTGTTTCGGCCCTTCGGGAGCTGGCGGGCCGATGGGAACGGCCTGCGGCGATGCCGACGATGTTCGCGCGTTGGTGGAGGGGCCCTCTTGTGCGAAGCCCGCACCAGGCGTCAGGAGCGCGAGTGTCAGAGCCCCCGTGAGGAGCGCCCACAGGAACGTGCCGGCATGCCGGGCTCCGCGTCCTCCCGGCATGTTGCCGAGCCGGTCCTCGGGGGCCTGATGTGTCTCGACTCCTGAATGCCGCCGGCCACGTGAAGCGCGTCCTGGAATTGCACCGGATGAGACTGGCTCACGTTCATGCGGCCCCCTGTGAAAGAACGACATCGTCTGCACAACTGCTTCCACGCAAGGACCTGATCCGCCTGACGGGAAACCCTCTATGGCCACTTGCGCCTGGCAGTCAGACTCGCGGTGGCGTACCCCCTCACCACAGGGCTGAACTCTTTCTTCACGATCCACTGAACGCCCTGGCTAACACTTCACTGCGCGGGCCTCAGAGTCGCCCGGTCAGAACAAGTATGAGCAGGATCAGGAGGACGAGACCCAGCCCACTGCTCGGGTAATACCCCCAGTTAGCGCTATGCGGCCACGTAGGCAGGGCACCGATGAGAAACAGAACCAAGAGAACAATCAGAATGTTGTTGAGCATATGGATGTTCCTTCCGCTCTAAGGCGACAGGGTAAAATGGTCCGGACCGGATGACACGATATGGAATCCCGACAACTCTATGCCTCTAAAGAGAGAGTCGTCTGGTCAGAACTGCTCAGTTTGGGAGAACTGATGAGGTCAGCGGAATCCTCCCCCTCCGTGGGAATCGTGCTGATGGCGGCAGAGAAAGAAACGGAGCAGATACCGCTCGTGAATCAGCCGCGATCAACCGACTTGATGGCAGCTTGAATCCCGGCGAGGACCCTCAATTGTTGTGTCACGTCGAGGCCCTGATATCCGGCAAGGTCCTGGGCACAGAATTGCAGGAGGGGGATCAGAATGCGGCACTCGCCACGCAGATATTGATCAAAGGCAAATCGGCGCAGCATGGGCTCAACCATCTTGCGGGCTGCTGGTTCATACCGGGGATCGGAATGATCGAGCCGGCGCAGCGTCTCCACGTCCTGTTCCAGCGAGGCCCCCAATTGTCTGATCTGCGCCAAAAGGGAGTCCAACCGAAGACGGCCTTCATTCCATTGGGTGGTGATACACGCATCAAGCGACGAATTGGACACGATCGCCCTCCAGATCATGCCGTTGCTGGCACGATTCCACGCTCCCGACTATTCACTATTCACAGTGGTCTCGACTGAACAATACATTGCGCCGATGAGGGCGCCAGTGCCCACTAACAAGAACATCACGAAGGTCGTACCCAGGACCTGCGCCTGT
>CAYHQK010000031.1:0-3597 GCA_964358535.1 uncultured Nitrospira sp.
GCCGTGACGTGGCCGAGATTCTTGAGCCGCGGGTCGAAGAAATATTCGAGTTGGTTCGCCGGGAAATCGCGCGCGCCGGCTACGAGGGCATGTTGGGGGCCGGGGTGGTGATTACCGGGGGCACGTCGTTGCTGGAAGGGATGCCCGATGCGGCAGAGAAGGTCTTGAATCTTCCCGCCCGCCGCGGCGCGCCATCCGGGATCGGCGGCCTGCGCGAGATCGCCAGCAATCCCATGCACGCCACGGGGGTCGGTCTGCTGCTCCATGCCAGGCACCATGCCCAGGAGATGGCCACGGCCGGGTTGCGCGGCCGGCGGCCGTTGAGTAAGGCGTTTGATCGTATGAAGTCTTGGATGTTCGAGTTTTTTTAACCGTGAGGCGAGACGGCAGGCCGTCCCGCGGATTTTATCAAGGGAGGTGTCCCAATGTTTTCATTCGAAGAGGATGTGGTCTCCCCTGTCCGGATTAAAGTGATCGGTGTCGGTGGCGCCGGCTGTAACGCCATCAACACGATGATCACGTCCGGATTGGCGCGGGTCGATTTCATTGCGGCGAATACCGATCTGCAGGCGTTGGATCGGTCGCGGGCCTCCTACAAGGTGCAACTGGGGCCTGATCGGACCAGGGGGCTCGGGGCCGGGGCGAAGCCGGAAGTCGGAAAAGACTCGGCGTTGGAAAGCAAGGATCAGATCCGGGAATGTCTTGAGGGCGCCGACATGGTGTTCGTGACGGCGGGCATGGGCGGCGGGACCGGGACCGGCGCGGCGCCGATCGTGGCGAGCATCGCGCGCGAACTCGGGATCTTGACGGTCGGGGTCGTGACGAAGCCGTTTGCCTACGAGGGCCATCGCCGGATGGTTCATGCGGATGAAGGGATTCGCGACCTCCGCCGCCATGTAGATACCCTGCTCGTGATCCCGAATCAGCGCTTGTTGGGCATCGTGGATAAATCTACGCCGCTGCTCGAAGCCTTTAAGGTGGCCGATGACGTCCTCCGCCAGGCGATTCAGGGAATTGCGGACGTGATTACGACGACCGGCCATGTGAACGTGGACTTTGCCGATGTGCGCACCGTGATGTCCCATACGGGTCGAGCGGTGATGGGCATGGGCGTGGCGCGCGGGACGAATCGGGCGATTGAGGCGGCGCAGAAAGCGATCTGCAGTCCGCTGTTGGAGGAAGGCAGTATCGAGGGAGCGCGCGGGGTGCTGTTGAACATCACCGGCGGACCGAACATGTCGCTGCACGAGATCGAGGAAGCGGCCATGATCGTCCAGCAGACTGCCGATCCGGAGGCCAATATCATCGTCGGGCAGGTGATCAACCCTGATATGGGCGACGACCTGGTTGTGACGGTGATTGCCACAGGGTTTGAGCGGGAAGAGCTGCCCACGCCGGTTCCCGTGATCATGCCGCGGACGGCACGCACTGGACAGCAAGTTATGGCCGGTACCGGCGCGCAGACGGGAGAGCGGGTTTCTGATCGGACGAGCAAAGATCTCGACCGTCCGACCTTTTTGCGGCGGATGAGCGATTCGCGGGAATCGATGGAGCGAGTGGCCGTGGTGGCGGATGATGAGTGGGATGTCCCTACATTTTTGCGCAAGCAGGTCGACTAAGCCGACCGGTCTACCAGGGTGAGTCCTGTGAGCGGAGTATGGCCATGAGTGCAGCGGTCATTACAGTTCCTGCCTTTGCGTCCGCGCGTGACGGCGTCAGGCATTTCTTCGGCACGCGCCGCCATGCGGACTTGCTGGCCCTCGCGGTCGGAGTGCCAGCCCGTCAGTCCGGGGCGAAGGGGCGTGGCTGGCTGTTGTCCGTCAAGCAGGTGCATGGGACTGATGCCTTGGTGGTGGATCGGCCGCTGACCGAATCGGACCAGTTCCCCGGCGGGTGGGATGCGTTGGTGACCGATCAGCCTGGCGTGACGGTGGCGGTGCGCACGGCCGATTGTGTCCCGGTGCTCGTGCATGACCCGCGCCGGCGTGTGGTAGCGGCGATTCATGCAGGCTGGCGGGGTGCCGTCGCTGGGATTGTTCCGAAGACGATCGCGCTGATGGCGGCTCGGTTCGGCTCGGCGAGTTCGGATCTGCGCATCAGTATCGGCCCCTCCGCCGGTCCCTGTTGTTATGAAGTGGACGAGCCGGTGCTTGAGCAGCTGCGAGCGGGATTGCCGGAGTGGGAGTCGGTGCTGCGGGACTATCAGGGGCATCAGGCGCGGTTGGATCTCAAGGCGTTGATCCGCCGGCAAGTGGAGGAAGAGGGCGTGTCTGCCCCCTCGGTCTCGTCGGTGAATCTCTGCACGATCTGCCATGGGGAGCTCTTCTACTCCTATCGGCGGGAAGGTGTGGTGAAGGGGACGATGGTCAGCGGCATTACGCTGGTTTCCGGCAAGTAGCCGCCAGTCGCGCCTGCGCTGACATTTGACGGGCGGTTTCGGTAGAATGCCTGAGGACTTTTTGCAAAACGGGAATTCAGCTGTGGCTGATCAGAAGAGATGGATTTACGGGCTGGCAGCTCAATCAGTGAGAATATTCGGGACGTGTTCGAGCGGATCCGGCATGCGACGCAGCGATCCGGACGGCCCGAAGGGGCTGTGCGCCTCGTCGCGGCGACGAAATCGGTGGGGCTGGAGCAGATCCGCGAGGGGATCACGGCGGGATTGACGATCCTCGGTGAGAACCGCCTGCAGGAGGCGCTTCCCAAAATCGAGGCGTTGCGGGGACTGCCGATCCAATGGCATTTTATCGGTCATTTGCAGCGGCGCAAGGCCCGGTCGGTCGTGGGGGTCTTCGACCTGATCCATTCGGTCGATAGCCTCGAATTGGCGGAGGAGATCGATAAGCGGGCGCAGGAAGCAGGGATCAGGCAAGCGGTGTTGCTGGAAGTGAATCTTGAAGGGGAGCCGACGAAGTCGGGCTTTCAGACAGACGAACTTGAGCGTCTCTTGCCGCAAGTGGGGGCCCTGTCCCATGTGGAAGTGAGGGGGCTCATGGCGATTCCTCCTCCGGTCAGCGAGCCGGAACAGGCCCGTCCCTCCTTTCGTCGTCTACGGGAGTTGGCCGAGCGCCTCGCGCGCCAAGGCATCAGCACGGTCTCGTTGAAGGAACTGTCGATGGGCATGTCGAGCGATTATCCCGTAGCAGTCGAAGAGGGAGCGACGATGGTTCGGGTCGGTACGGCGATATTTGGAGCAAGGCATGTCTAATCCAACGATCACCAACAAGATTGCGTTTATCGGGGGCGGCCAGATGGCCGAGGCCCTGATCGGCGGTCTCCTTGCGGGCCAGCTCTGCCCTGCCGAGTCGATATGGGCGACCGATCCCGTTGCCGCGCGCTGTGATCACTTGAAGAGCCAGTTCGGCATTCAGGTCGGCTCCGCCAACCGTGAAGCGATCGCCTGGGCCGATGTGGTGGTCTTGGCGGTGAAGCCCCAGACGCTTCCTGCCGTGCTCAGCGAGCTTGGCCCGACCCTGGCCCATGCCTTGGTGATTTCGATTGTGGCAGGAGTGACGATCAAGACCATCGCGGAACAGATGGGCGGGGCGATGCGGGTCGTGCGTGCCATGCCGAATACTCCGGCCTTGGTTCGGGAGG
>CAYHQK010000031.1:3697-8202 GCA_964358535.1 uncultured Nitrospira sp.
GGGGCGATGCGGGTCGTGCGTGCCATGCCGAATACTCCGGCCTTGGTTCGGGAGGGGATGACCGCCCTGGCCTTGGGCAGCGCGGTCTCTGAAGAGGACAGTCGATTGGCTCGGACGGTATTCGAAGCGGTCGGACGGGTGGTACTGGTCGAAGAACGATTGATGGATGCCGTGACCGGATTGAGCGGCAGCGGCCCGGCCTATGTGTTTCTTGCCATTGAGGCCCTGGCTGACGGGGGCGTCCAGATGGGGCTCCCGCGGCAGACGGCCGAACTGCTTGCCGCCCAAACCGTGCTCGGCGCGGCCCGGTTGGTGTTAGAGTCGGGAGTGCATCCCGCGCAACTCAAAGATCGGGTGGCCTCACCCGGAGGCACCACCATTGCCGGGCTGTATCAACTTGAACAAGGGAGCTTCCGGGCGACGTTGATGGCGGCCGTCGAAGCGGCGACGATACGATCGAAGGAGCTGGGACACTGATGTTTGTTGCAGGCAATATGCTGACGGCGGTCGCGACCATCCTTGAATATGTGCTGCAGCTCTATATGTGGGTGATCATCGCGCGAGCGCTGATCTCCTGGGTCAACCCGGACCCCTGGAATCCCATCGTGCAATTTCTCGATCGCGCGACCGAGCCGGTCTTGGCGCCGATTCGTGGATGGATCGGCTGGCGCATGGGGATCGATCTGTCGCCGATCATCGTGATTCTGATCATTATGTTTTTGCAGATCGCAGTTGTGCAATCACTCAAGGAATTGGCCCTGAGGATGAACTGAGATGACCAGGGGGGATGCCATGAGAATTACACCGCTCGATATTCAGCAAATGGTGTTCGGGGTTAGCTTTCGCGGGTATGACAAGGACGAGGTCAATCGCTTTCTTGAAGAGCTGGCGCAGACGGTCGAATCGTTGAACCTGGACTGTACGGTCCAGCGAGAACGGATCCTGTCGCTGGAGCAGCAGCTTGCCGAGCTGAAGCGGACGGAATCGACCCTGTCGAGCACGCTCTTGTCGGCGCAGTCGCTGGCGGAGGATTTGAAGCGGAATGCGCAGCGCGAGGCGGACCTGGTCGTCAAGGAGGCCGAGCTGAAGGCCGGCGAATTGATCCGTCAGGCCAGAGTCGATCTGACCGATACGCAACGGGATCTTTCGGCGCTCCAGAAACAGCGGTTGCTCATGGTCGAACGGTTGCGCGCGTCGCTGCGGATGTTCGAGCGGATGTTGGAAGTGGAAGAGCAGGAAGCGTTTCATGACGCCGCGACCGCATCGGAGAACAAGTTGGCAGGAGAGTCTCGACCGGCCTTGTGATGGGTTCGACCCGGCCGCCGCTCCCCCTTCGCTGATGCGTTCCCCCGTGCGCTTCGTGCCGCCCGCCACTAGAAGATTTCCCCACCGATAACTGGTTGTCGTGACTATGGCTACTCCGCAACATATTGCAGCGGTCTTGCAATCGGCCGTCGATGACGGGGTCTTTCCCGGCGCCCAATTGGCGGTGCGCTTGCGCGGCGAGCTGCAATGTCTGCTGGTGGCAGGACGATTATCGTCGGAGCCTCCGGGCCCTCCCGTGCAAGTTTCCACGATCTATGACTTGGCCTCTCTGACGAAGCCGTTGGTGACGGTCACCTCGCTCTTGCTCCTGACTCAGCGCGGGAAGGTTGCGCTCGACGACTCCCTGCAACGGATCTTCGCAGAGCTGGAGGGGTCGCCGATCGGGCAGGCGACGGTGCGGGATCTTCTGACCCATCGCTCAGGCTTGCCGGGCTGGCGGCCGTTGTATGAAAGGCTCGAAGCGCGAGGCCTGGTCCCCGGAGGGGCCGACGGCAATCAGTCCATCAAGTCGGCAATGCTGGAGCTGATTCGTGACGAACCGTTGATCTACGAGCGGGGTGAGCGAAGCCTTTACAGCGATCTTGGATTTATCCTGCTGGGATTGCTGGTGGAGCGTCTCAGTGGAATAGCGTTGGATCGCTGGTGTGAAGAAGCGATCGCAAGACCGCTGGGGGCTGACCTATTGTTATTTTGTCCCGTAACAGGAGACAGGCAACCTCCCATCGATGTGGCAAGAATTGCTCCGACTGAATGGGACGAGAGGCGCCAGCGGCTATTACGCGGCGAGGTGCATGACGAAAATGCTGGGGCGATGGGTGGGGTTGCGGGCCATGCTGGCCTGTTCGGGACCGTCGAGTCTGTGTTGGCGGTATCAGGGGCCTGGCTCAGCGCCTATCACGGGAAAGAGTCGATGCTGGATGGCGCGCTTGTCAGGCAGTTTACGATGCGCCAGGAATCGGCCTTCCAATCCAGTTGGGCATTGGGATGGGATACTCCGTCTGCTCCGTCCTCTTCCGGAGCCTGTTTTTCCGAACAGTCGTTCGGGCATCTCGGCTACACCGGGACGTCGTTATGGATCGATCCGCTGTGCGAATTGGAGGTGGTGCTGCTCTCCAACCGGGTGCATCCCTGTCGGACGAACGAGAAGATTAAAGTCTTCCGCCCGCGCATTCACGATTTGGTCTATCGGGAGTTCGTTCCTTTGGCGGGACGCTGAAAAAGTCCGCCAGCTTCGTTCTCGGCTCATCGAAATCCTCAACGTACCCCTGAGGGTACGCCTCCGGTTTCGATTCGCCTGCGGCCTTGCTGACGGACTTTTTGAGCGTCCTGCGAGCGGTTGTTCTGTTGTGTTAGGCGTGCGGGCCAGTGAAGCGCTGGTATGCCTGGGCCTGCTGGGACAATCAGGAGTTATGCCAGGTCCTGGTAATCGACCCAGGTTTCTTTTTCGGCGAGATACCTCGTGCCTTTGAAGTTGGCGCGGGTTCTCAGTTTGCTGAAGCCGAATCCTTGCATCGCTCCGATGAGTTCCTGTACGGCAGCGCCGATGGTCGGATGCGAGTGCCCTTCGACCGTCAGGGCTTCATACATGGTCTTGGCGGCGTAGCCGGAGGGGGTTCGATTGACGAGGACGGCGCGATTGAAATACCGGTCGCTCGGATCGACTCCTTCGACCTGGTGCTTTTCAACGAGACCCTCTTTTTTGAAGAGCAGGGGAAGCGAACTCATCACGACCTCCATGACAGGCAAGTGGAATGGCCCAGGGCCCCGATTATAGGGAGAGGCCCTGCCGACTGCAAGCCGTTGACATCCGCGTAGCGCCCTCCTATCATTCCCCCCCGCTACGGTAGAGGATAGGCCCCGGAAAATATGAATATCCCCAACAGTTTGACCATCCTCCGGATCCTCCTGATTCCCTGCTACGTCGGGTTGCTGGTCTACGGGCGGTTCGATCAAGCGCTGATCGTTTTAATTGTGGCGGGCATCACTGATGCGCTCGATGGAGCGATCGCCCGTATCACGAACCAGCATACGAAGCTGGGGGCCGTATTGGACCCCTTGGCCGACAAGCTGCTCCTTACTTCCGGGTTCATCACGCTTTCGCTGATTCATTTGATCCCCTCGTGGGTCACCATCCTCGTGGTCAGCCGGGATGTGATCTTGGTGCTGGGCACGGTGGTGGCGCACGTGACGGATTCTCACGTGGACATTGCCCCCACGTTCCTGGGTAAGGGCACGACGTTTTTTCAGCTATCCTATATCGTGATGGTGATATTCCTGAGTTCCCATCACTTCAATCCCGCCGTCATGCCGCCGCTGTTGTTCTGCATGGTTTCCTTCACGCTCTTGTCCGGGCTGCATTATCTTTACCGGGGCTATCGGCACACGAGTGCGACCACTAGTTAAGGTGTTGTCGTGCGTGAGCTTACATGCCTGGCCTCCTGCGCAGAGATCCTGCATTTGTTTGACAGGTTTTCGGGTGGCCCGTAGACTCGCCTGACAGGTATTTTCCTTTCTATAACCGGCCAGGGCGGCTGGATCGAAGGGCGAGTGTTGCATATGGCGACCTTTGCGTATGTCGGGCGAACCAGGTCAGGCGCTTCCAAGAAGGGCGAGCTGAGCGCAAAAACCCGCGATGAGGCGGTGGATCAGCTTCGCAAGCAAAGTGTCGTCGTCACCAGCCTCGAAGAGAAAAAAGGCGGCGCCGGCGGATTCAAGATCAGTTTCGGGTCCGGCCTCACTGATAAAGATCTGGTCGTCTTTACGCGGCAATTCGGCACGATGATCAACGCCGGTCTGCCCTTGGTGCAGTGCCTCGAAATCCTCTCGACCCAGTCCGAGAATAAAGTGCTGCGAGAAACGATCGGGGAAGTGAAGAATCAGGTGGAAGCCGGTTCGACCTTTTCTGACGCCCTGCGGCGTCACCCGAAAGTCTTCGACGATCTCTACGTCAACTTGGTGCATGCGGGCGAAGTCGGCGGTCTGCTCGACACGATCTTGACGCGCCTCGCCAAATACATCGAAAAAGCGATGAAGCTGAAAGGGCAGATTAAGTCTGCCATGATCTATCCCGCCTCGATTATGGGCGTGGCGGTGATTGTGATCACGGTGCTCATGCTGTTCGTTATCCCCATCTTTGCCAAGATGTTCCTGGAACTGTCGAACGGGAAAATGGCTCTGCC
>CAYHQK010000031.1:8302-18627 GCA_964358535.1 uncultured Nitrospira sp.
AGCGCCCGCATCAGTATCAGCGGGGGCAAGACGATCGCCGATCCCTTGGCCGCCAGCGGGGTCTTCCCGAAGATGGTGACGCATATGATCGCCGTCGGCGAGTCGACTGGCGCGTTGGACAGCATGTTGGGGAAAATCGCAGATTTTTACGAAGACGAAGTGGATCAGGCTGTGGCTTCGCTGACCTCATTGCTGGAGCCGGCGATGATGGTGTTCTTGGGAATTGTCATTGGATTTATCGTGATCGCGATGTATCTCCCGATCTTCAAAATGGCTTCTGCCATCGGCTAGGTCGGCGTGCGGTTTCGCTCCCTGCCGGAAAGGCCCGATCCCTTGTCTTCGGGGAGCGAGGGGGCCTGTCTCGCTTCAGGGCTCTTCCTTCTTCCACCGCGGTCTTCCACTCATGAATGATTTGCGCATAAGGCTGTATTGGCTCATGGGGCTTCGGATGGCCCTGGTGACCCTGATGCTCGGCCTGTCCCTCGCTTTCCAGGTTGTGAAGGGAGGGCGGATCGACACGTTCTACGCCCTGATCATTGCGACCTATCTGCTGACGATCCCCTCCGTCTTTCTGCTCCGTGCCCTGACCGCCCCACTCGCCCTGACGATATTTTTCTGGGTGCAGGTCGGGATCGATTTTCTCCTTGAGACGGTGCTGGTGGCCAGGACCGGAGGAGTCGAGAGTCCCTTTGCGGTGCTCTATGTCATGACTGTGGCGGTGGCCAGCCTGGTCCCCCGCCGGCGGGTGGGGCTGCTGGCCGCCTGTTTCGGCATCATTCTGTTCGGGCTCTTAACGAACATTCAGCTCTATGGCCTTGTGGAGGGGTGGGGGTGGATGATGCCGAGCCGGCTGGCGGCGCCTGAAACCTTTCAAACCTTCGGCATCTATGCGCTCGCCCTTCTGGTCGTCGGGATTCTTGGCGGCACCTTGGCGGACCAGCTGCAGCAGGCGGACCAATCGTTGCGGGAGAAGGAGCAGGGGCTGAGCCGGCTCCAAGTCTTTCACGAAAATATCGTTCGCAGCATCAGCAGCGGCGTGTTTACGGCAGATGCCACGGGCTGCATTACCTCGTTCAATCCGGCGGCAGAGGAAGCCACCGGCTACACGATTGCGCAAGTGGCAGGCCGTCCCTGGCGCGAGATCTTCAACTGGCACCCGGATCAGGAGTCAGACGAGTCGCTCGGCGACGCATTGCTGACGACGACACGGTTTGAAGTGGAATGTACGAGGGCGGACGGCAATCGCCTGATTCTCGGTCTGACCCTGTCCCCCTTGCACGGGCAAGGGACGCAGACTGGTTTGGTCGGTGTGTTCAAAGACCTGACACAGATTCGGGATCTCGAAGAGGAGATGCGGCGCAAGGATTGGCTGGCGAGTTTAGGCGAGATGTCGGCCGGGATGGCCCATGAAATCAGGAATCCTCTTGGCGCGCTGGCCGGTGCGATGCAAATGCTCCGGCGGGATGCCACGGGAGACGAAACCAATGGACGGTTGATGGACATCGCCATTCGGGAGGCGACCAGGCTCGACAACATCATCACCGAATTCCTCCAGTACGCGCGCCCGCCGGCGCTCAATCTTGCCGAGCATGACCTCAATAAAGTGCTTGCTGAGACACTCGATCTCGTTCAACATGAAGCGCGCGCCCGTTCGAACATCAAAATTGTGACGACATTGGCTGCCGAGACGCTGGCGGCGCAGGTTGATCAGAATCAGCTCCGCCAGGTCTTCTGGAATATGGCCACGAACGCCTTTGAGGCGATGCCGGAAGGCGGGCAGTTGACGATCTCGACGAGCTGCCGCCACATTGATATCGCGGGCCGCAAGAGCGACGTCATCGAAATTGCGTTTCACGACACCGGGGAAGGTATCCCCAAACAGAACCTCGATAAAATCTTTCTTCCGTTTTTCACGACGAAGAAAGAAGGCTCGGGCCTGGGTCTCGCCGCCGTGCATCGCATCGTCGATCTGCATGGGGGCTGGATCAAGGTCGATAGCCGGGCGGGGCATGGCTCACGGTTTGTGGTATGTATGCCGCGGTCCGGCGCTGCCGGGGTGCGGTTGTGGCATGAGGGACGAACGCCGTGGAAAAGATCCTAGTCGTCGACGACGAAAAAGGTCTGCGCGAGGTCTTGACCATCATGCTCACGCGCGCGGGCTATGCCGTGACCGAAGCCTCGGACGGCGAAGAGGCCATCGGGTATGTGAGCCGGGAGATTTTCGATCTCGTGATCACCGACCTCCGTATGCCGAAAGCCGACGGCATGGCGGTGCTGAAGGCGGTGAAGTCGTCGTCTCCTGAAACCGTGGTGCTCGTCATCACGGCGTATGCGAGCGCGGATTCGGCGGTCGATGCAATGAAGCAGGGCGCCTACGACTACCTGACCAAGCCGTTTCAGATCGATGAAGTGCAGTTGATTATTCGCAACGCGCTGGAGAAGCGGCGGCTCTCGACGGAAAATATTCTTTTGAAGCGCGAAATGGCGAGCCAATCGTCCTTTGCGCAAATCATCGGCCAGAGCGAGGCGATCCAGAAGGTGTTCGACGTGGTGCGCAAGGTTGCAGACGCCAAGAGCAATGTGCTGATCTGTGGGGAGAGCGGGACAGGCAAGGAGCTGGTGGCGCGGGCGATTCACTACAATAGCGCCAGGAGCCCCATGCCGTTTGTGGCGGTGAATTGCAGCGCGGTGCCGGAGACCCTGCTCGAAAGCGAGCTCTTCGGGCATATGAAGGGCGCCTTTACCGGCGCGATGGCCAATAAGGCCGGCTTGTTCGAGGTCGCCAATGGCGGCACCGTGTTCCTGGATGAAATCGGCGATACCACCCCGACGATTCAAGTGAAGCTGTTGCGCGTCATTCAGGAGCGGGAGTTCCGTCGTGTGGGCGGCACACAGGACGTGAAGGTGGATGTACGTATCGTGGCCGCGACCAATAAAGACCTGGAAAAAGCGGTGGCCGATGGCTCCTTCCGCGAGGATTTATACTACCGACTGGATGTCATCCCGATCAGGCTTCCACCCTTGCGGCTTCGAACCGGAGATATCCCGTTGTTGGCCAAACATTTCCTGGAGAAGTTTTCTCAGGAAAGCGGCAAGCCGGCTCCGGTCTTGACGCCGGAGGCGATGCATGTGCTCTTGGGCCATGAGTGGCGCGGCAACGTGCGGGAGCTCGAAAACTTGATCGAGCGGGTGGTCGCGTTTTCCGCCGGGGCGCCTGTGTCGGATGACGATATCCGCGGCTGGCTCCATCCGCCGGTGGTTGCGCCACAGCCGCACGGGGTTCCGACGGATCTGCCGGAGGCTGGGGTGGATTTGGAAGGGCTGATTAACGGCATTGAAAAAGATTTGCTCTTGCAGGCGCTCGAGCGGACCAATTGGGTTAAGAAAAAGGCTGCCAGGCTCCTCAAGCTCAATACGCGATCGCTCCGCTATCGATTAGAGAAGTATGCGATCAAGGGAGGTCGTGATTAACCCGCCACTGAGTCTCTCGGAGCTCACCGTTTTCGCTCCGGCCAAAATCAATGTCATCCTCCGTGTTCTCGACCGCCGTCCCGACGGGTTCCACAATCTCTGGTCGATCATGCAGACGGTCGGGCTCGAAGACGAGGTGCGGATCAGGCTCTGTCCCGACCAGCCTGGCATCCGCTTGAGCTGCGATGCCGTGCAGTTGGCGGCGGATCAGAGCAATCTCGTCTATCGCGCCGCCGCCGCGGTCTTGGCGCGAGCCCGGCAATCGATCGGTCTCGACATTGCACTGCGGAAGCGCATTCCCATGGGCGCGGGCCTGGGTGGGGGGAGCAGCGATGCCGCTGCGACGATTATCGGATTGAACCGCCTGTTGCGGTTGGGCTGGTCTCAGCTGGAGATGGCTGATGTCGGGCAAGCGCTGGGGAGCGATGTGCCCTTCTTTCTCTTCGCCCCCTCGGCATTTGTGGCTGGTCGGGGCGAAACGGTTCGTCCAGTCGTGGTTGAAGGGGTTCGCTGGGTTCTGCTGGTCAACCCAGGGTTTGGGGTCAATACCAAGTGGGCCTACCAGGAATTGGCTGCTGCCAGGACCGGAGTCACGCCTTTGTCCCCAGTTCAGCGCGAACTCGACCGGCAGGCACGGGTGAGTTGGCCGCAATTGGCTGCCGCAGCAGCGAATGACTTCGAGCCTCCCGTCTTTGCTGCGCATGGGAAGCTCCGGGAGATTAAGCAGCGCCTGCAGGCGCAAGGGGCTGAGATTGCGCTGTTATCCGGAAGCGGGGCGACGGTGTTCGGGGTCTTTGCAAATGAAACGGCCGCGCGTCTGGCCCACGCCACGTTTGCGGGTGAGCAGGGGATGGCCCTGTTTGTCGTCCCGACCTGTTCCGGCCCACTCCTCGTGCAGGAGGGGCCTCCGCGATAGGCCTCGGTTGACAACCTTCCGTGCATTCCGTTACAGTCTGACCCCTTAGTTGGCTTCCTCAATAGCGCGCAGTTCAGAGGGGTAGGCGAGCAGTACCGTTGCGCCTGCCGAATGTCCGCCGTCGAGACGAACCACGCAACGAAATCAGAATCTTAGCAGTTGCATCCAAAGGACCATCTGGGAAATCAATGAGTCGAGAGATCAAGATATTCTCCGGTAATGCGAATCCGGCCCTGGCCCATGAGATTTGCGCCTATCTCGGGATAAAGCTCGGCGAGGCCACGGTTGCGTCATTTAGCGACGGTGAGATTCGCGTCAAGATCGAGGAAAACGTGCGCGGCGCCGACGTCTTCGTCGTGCAGTCCAGCTGTCAGCCGGTCAACGACTCCCTGATGGAGTTGTTGATCATCATTGACGCGCTCAAACGGTCTTCCGCGAACCGCATCACCGCAGTCATCCCCTATTTCGGCTATGCCAGGCAGGATCGCAAGGACCAGCCGCGGGTGCCGATTTCAGCGAAGCTCGTGGCCGATCTGATCAGCACAGCCGGCACGGACCGCGTCCTCACGATGGATCTCCATGCGGGGCAGATTCAGGGATTCTTCAATATCCCGGTGGACCATCTCTACGCGCTTCCTGTCCTGCTGGATTACATTACCAAGCAAAAGGTCAGCGATCTGGTGGTGGTGTCTCCGGATGCCGGTGGCGTGGAACGAGCCAGAGCATTTGCGAAACGGCTGCAAGCGAATTTAGCCATTATCGATAAGCGGCGTGAAGGCCCCAACCAGACGCAGGTGATGAACATCATCGGCGATGTCGCGGGGAAGAGCGCGCTTTTGTTGGACGACATGATCGACACGGCCGGCACCATCGTGAAGGGGGCGCAGGCCTGTCTCGATAAAGGGGCGCGGGAAGTGTGGACCGCGTGCACTCATGCCGTGCTGACCGGGCCGGCGTTGGACCGGATTCAGCAGTCCTGCCTGAAGCAGGTGATCGTCACCAATTCGATTCCGTTGCGGGGCAAGGAGCAGATCTGCCCGAAGTTGCATCAATTATCGGTCGCGCCACTCTTGGGTGAAGCGATCCGGCGTATCCATGAAGATGAGTCGGTCAGTTCATTGTTTGCCTAGCTCGAGATCAAGGCATCTGAAGATTAGCGAGAAGGGGACGGAGGAGTACCATGAAATTTGAACTAGCAGTCACAGTAAGAGAAACAACGGGCAAAGGTGCGGCGCGCCAGCTTCGGCGGGAGGGCAAGATCCCCGGCGTGTTGTACGGGCAGGGCGAATGCCTGATGTTGACGATTGAGCCGGATAGCTTGGTCAAGATTTTGAAGGCCCAGTCTGGAGGGTCCGCGCTCGTGTCGCTCACGTTGACCGGCGCGAAGTCCAAACCGAAACGGACCGCGCTCCTGCGCGACTTTCAGGTCGATCCGGTCGAGGGCAACGTCCTGCATGCGGATTTGTTCGAAATTTCGATGAATAAGCCGATTCGCGTCAAGGTGCCCCTGCATTTGACCGGCGGCGTGCCGGCCGGCGTCAAGGAAGGCGGCATCCTCCACCACAATATGCGTGAATTGCATATTGAATGTCTGCCGGATGTGTTGCCGGACTTCATCGAAGTCGATGCGTCTGGTCTCAATATTTCGCAGGGTCTTCACCTGAAAGATGTGGTCGTGCATGAAGGGATCCGCTATCTCGACGATCCTGAGCAGATGGTGGTGAGCGTGGCGGCGCCGATCACGGAAGCTAAGCTGGAGTCGCTCCTTGCGAGTGGCGTAGCCGGTGCGGAGGGTGGGAAAGAGCCTGAAGTGGCCGCGAAGGGCAAAGTTGAAGGCGCGGCTGGTGGCGATGCGGCGAAGGCCGGTGCGGCTGCCGATGCCAAGGGCGGCGACAAGAAGGGCGCTGCTGCGCCAAAAGCTGAGAAGAAAGAAACCGAAAAGAAGAAGTAACGTTGCGTCTCATTGTTGGGCTGGGCAATCCGGGCACTTCCTACGCCCAGACCCGCCACAACGCCGGCATGTGGGTCATCGAGCGGGCAGCCGCTCGGTGGTCCATCCGTTTCTCCAGGCGCGGGATGGCCCAGCGCGGCTCGGGACGGCTCGGGTCGGAACTCCTCGAGCTCGCCGGCACCCTCGACTGGATGAATCTCACCGGTCCTCCGCTCAAAGGTCTTCTTCGCGAGTATTCGCTCACTGCCGACGATCTCATTCTCATCCACGACGATCTGGACCTTGACCTGGGACGTCTCCGGATCAAGCAGGGCGGCGGGCATGGGGGGCACAACGGAATCAAGTCGGTCATTGAGGCGATCGGGACGCCGGAGTTTGTGCGGATCAAGATCGGAATCGGCCGGCCGGTCCCGCGTCAGGATTCAGCGGATTACGTGCTGCAGGCCATCACGACAGAAGAGGCCGAGGTCTTGAACCCCTGTCTGGATCGCGCCGTCGATGCCCTGGAATGTTTGATCCATCGGGGGCCGGCGGTGGCGATGAATCAGTTTAATATACGGGAGAAGCCTGGAGATGATGCGGGGGCGCAGCCCGGCTGAGTGGAGGGTCAGGAGCGCTTCCCCCTTTGATTTGACAGTTTCTTCAAGGCTATGTTAGTTTCACCCCTTCGCGCTGGCTGAACCCAGCGTGCCTACACCTTGCTCCCGACTTGTTCGGGGGCCTTTGTCCAGGAGGATTGCCGCATGGAGCTCTACGAGTCTCTGTTCATTATTCGTACGTCTATCTCCGATGAGGAGACCGCTGCCCTGATTGCCAAGATGAAGGCAGTGGCGGAAAAGACCGGCGCACAGTTCATCAAATCTGAAAATTTGGGCAAGAAAAAGCTCGCCTACGAGGTGAAGCGGGAGCGGAAGGGGACGTACGCCTACTTCTACTTCAGAGCGCCCAGCATCACGGTTGGTGAATTGGAACGGTCCTATCGGCTGGAAGACCCCATCATCAAGTTTTTGACCGTCCATCTGAAAAAAGAACTGGTGGCGCCACGTCCGATTGAGACGTCATCAGAGGAGTTCGCCGGTGGCCGGGTTTAATAAAGTCATTCTGATCGGGAATCTGACGAGGAATCCCGAGCTGCGATATACGCCGAACGGGACGCCGGTGGCCAGTTTGGGCTTGGCGGTCAGCCGGCGCTATAAGCAGGGCGAGGAATTGAAAGAGGAAGTCTGTTTTGTCGACATTGTCGTGTTCGGCAAGCAAGCGGAACATTGCGGACAGTATCTTAGTAAGGGGAGCGGGGTCATCGTCGACGGGCGGCTGCAGCAGCGCCGGTGGGAAACGGAAGACGGCCAGAAGCGCAGCAAGCACGAGGTGGTGGCCCAAACGGTAACGTTCATGCCGAAGCGCCAGGATGGCGGCGGTGGAGCTGAGGCGCCGGCGCATGATGATGTTGGCTATGAACCTGAAGAGCACGTCTAACAGAGAGGGAGACGGTTATGGAGCGTGAACAGGGCGGAGATCGTGACGGAGGCGGTGGAGGCGGACGGTTTTTCCAACGCCGCAGGCCTTGTCGGTTTTGCATCGAAAAAGGGGCGATTGATTTCAAAGATGTCGGCTTGCTGAGAAACTTTTTGACGGAGCGGGGTCGGATTGTCCCGCGGCGTATCTCCGGCAATTGCATGAGGCACCAGCGCGAATTGACGGCAGCCGTCAAGCGGGCTCGGCACATCGCCCTCATCAGCTTTGCGGAAGAGCGGTAGATAACCGGTGACGTTGGGGATGGGAATGCAGGTAGGTGCCACGATGGATTTGTTGACGCCGCTGCTGGCGGACATCACGGACGACGGGCTCTCGCTGGTTGGCGAGGTCACGGACGAAGAGCTCGGCTTGACTGAAGATGATGCCGCAGCCCGTGGCCCATTGGCTGTCAGTCTGGACCTGACCAACGTTGAAGGGCTGGTTGCCGTGACCGGTGTGCTGGAAGGCACGATCGTGCGCGAGTGCGTGCGGTGTTTGAAACAGTACGAAGATCCCTTGGCCTTTTCTGTGCGGGCGGCCTTTATCCCGGAGCCCAAACCCGCGTCGAAGCATCCGAAGCGTGTCGATCCCAGAAAGGCGCGCGAGGAGGCTGCAGCGGCCGAAGAAGAAGAGGACCTGGACGATCAGTATCAATATCAGGGTAACCGTCTCGATCTCGCTCCCATGTTACGCGAGCACGTGATCCTGGCCGCGCCGATGCAGCCGATCTGCAGCGACGAGTGTTTGGGGCTGTGCGCGCGATGTGGGAAGAATTTGAATGAGGGGCCCTGTCAGTGTGCCGCGGAACCACCGATCCCGACGTTTCGGGTGGTCCAGGGCATGAAACGCAAGACCGGCGGATCATCAGCCTCTCAGGCGTGACCGTCTGCTACGAAGAGTGAGAAGGAGTTGCCATGCCAAATCCGAAACATAAACATTCACGGGAACGACGCGATACGCGACGCACCCAGAAATTGCGCATGACCCCTCCGGGCATGTCCGTCTGTCCGCAGTGCCATGAGATCAAGCTGCCGCATTACACCTGCTTGAAGTGCGGAACGTATAAGGGCAAGGCGGTCATCCAGGTCGAAGAGTCCTAGGTCACTCGTGCCTGTGGGCGATGCCCGCAGGGTCGATGGCTCCAAGGATTACGACGGGGTGATGTCTACTCACCTGTTGCGTCAATCATTTCACTGCTTTACACTCCTCCCGCATGTCGCGTGGTGACGGCCGGTCGTCGACCGTGACCGCGTGACACATCATCATTCGATGAATACCTGGTCGCTATGAAAATTGCGCTTGATGCCATGGGCGGTGACCATGGACCGGCCCCGGCCATTGAGGGGGCGCTCCAGGCTGCCCAGGAATGTGATGTCGAGGTCATACTCGTCGGCGATGAGGCCCTGCTCACCGCCGAATGTCGCCGCCTCGGCTGTACCGATCCTCGTTTGTCGGTCCGCCATGCCTCGCAAGTCGTCGAGATGCACGAATCGCCCGCGACAGTCGCCCGCAAGAAGAGAAATTCCTCCATCTGGATCGCGACCGAGCTGGTCAAGAGCGGTGAGGCCAGTGCCGTCGTCAGTCCCGGGAACACCGGCGCCAGCATGGTGGCTTCCTTCTTTGTGCTCGGGCTGACCAAGGGTGTCGAGCGCCCGGCGATCGCGACCTGCCTGCCCACGCTGACCGGTATGGCCATCATGTTGGATGTCGGGGCCAACGTGGACTGTAGCGCCCAGCATCTGGCGCAATTCGCCATCATGGGGAATGAATACGGCAAACATCTCTTCGGGAAGCCCAATCCGCGTGTCGGACTGTTGAGCATCGGGGAAGAGGACAGCAAGGGGAACGAGGTGACGAAGGAAGCGTTCAAGCTTTTGAAGGCCAGTTCGCTCAACTTCATCGGTAATGTCGAGGGCCGCGATGTGTACAGCGGGAGCGCGGATGTGGTGGTGTGCGACGGGTTTATCGGGAACGTCGCGCTGAAGATTTCCGAGGGCGTGGCCGATACGATCAAGAAATTGCTGCTCAAGGAAATTTCCGGGTCCTTCTTCGGCCGCTTGGCTTACCCATTGATTGCCAAGCCGTTGCTGAATTTGAAAAAACGAATCGATTACGCAGAATTCGGCGGGGCGCCGCTGCTCGGCGTCAACGGCATTACGATGATCTGCCATGGCCGTTCGTCCGCTAAGGCGATTAAGAATGCCATTCGCCGGGCAAAGGGCTTGGCCGAGAGTCGCGTCGATGAGTTGATTCAACGCGATATTCAAGAGAGTCTCTCGCAATCCAAGCCGACCGGGGATGTCTCAGCATGAGGGCCCGCATTGCCGGGACCGGATCGTACGTGCCGGCCAAAGTACTGACCAATGCCGACCTTGAAGGGATGGTGGCCACCTCGGACGAATGGATCGTCGAGCGGACCGGTATTCGCGAGCGGCATGTGGCCGGTCCCGGTGAAGCCTGCTCCGATCTGGC
>CAYHQK010000032.1:0-12668 GCA_964358535.1 uncultured Nitrospira sp.
TTCTTTTCGCCGCCCACATCTAAAACGTTGCCTTCTTTTTTCCCCTGGCCGGGGGCGGGGCCGCCCTGTCAGGGCGGCCCGGCAGTACAGCCGAGTTGTCATAGACGCGAAGGCCGCTGGCGGATTTTCAGCATCCTGCTGCAGGGAGGCACCGTCGTTTGCTGGTAGATTACACAACATTGACGAGACGGGCCACGGATCGGCTGATCGAATTTCCTGGTCGACCGCTCATGATGGGCGTGGTGAACGTCACGCCTGATTCATTTTCTGACGGTGGCCGTTATCTGGACCCTGCCGCCGCCGTGGTCCATGCCCTTCGCCTGGTGGATGAAGGGGCGGATCTCTTGGATATCGGCGCAGAGTCGACTCGTCCCGGCGCGGATCCTGTCGATGAGGCGGAGGAGCGTCGTCGTGCGATTCCCGTCGTGGCCGCAGTGGCCAAAGCCGCCAGGGTTCCTATTTCCATCGATACCTCGAAAGCTTCGGTGGCACAGGCGGCTCTCGATGCGGGAGCGGTGTTGGTGAACGATGTCACCGCCTTGCGGGGCGATCCCGCGATGGTCGAGGTTATTGTCCGCATGGGAGCCGGGATCGTCCTGATGCATATGAACGGGACGCCGCGTACGATGCAGCAGCATCCCTGCTACGAGGATGTGGTGGGCGAGGTCTCCGCATTTCTCGAAGAGCGAATTCGTTTCGCCATGTCGCGCGGCGTGGTGCAAACACAAATCGTGCTTGATCCGGGCATCGGATTTGGTAAGCTGCTCGAACATAACCTGACGCTATTAGCTCAACTGGATCGTTTTACAGGCTTGGGCTGCCCCTTGCTGGTGGGGGTCTCACGCAAGGCGTTTCTCGGACAGCTGGTGGATCGGCCGGTGCAGGAGCGTCAGTGGGCGACGGCGGCAGCGGTGGCAATGGCGGTCGAGCGGGGAGCAGGAATCCTTCGTGTGCACGATGTGTGCGCGATGAGAGAGGTGATGCAGGTGACAATGGCAATCAGTCAAGCGACGGCCCGACCCATGAAAGCACAACATGCGTAAACTGTTCGGCACGGACGGGGTTCGAGGGGTAGCCAATCTCGATCCGATGACCAGTGAAATGGCGATGCAGCTGGGACGGGCCGCGGCGCATCTATTTATGCGCCGGGCCGGACGACACCAGATTGTGATCGGCAAGGATACCCGCATCTCCGGCTATATGTTGGAGTCGGCCTTGACCTCCGGGATTTGCTCGATGGGTGTGGATGTGTTGTTAGTCGGTCCGATGCCGACCCCGGCGATTGCATTTTTGACCAGGAGTCTTCGGGCCGATGCGGGGGTGATGATTTCGGCTTCGCACAATCCTTACCAGGATAACGGTATCAAGTTTTTCTCCAACGACGGATTCAAACTGCCCGATGAAATGGAAGCGCGCATCGAGGAGCTCATCGTTTCGAACGGGATCGCGCATCTGAGGCCGACGGCCGATGCCATCGGCAAGGCTTATCGCATCGACGATGCCGAGGGGCGCTATATCGAGTTCGTCAAACGGTCACTGCCGAAGACCATGGATTTCAAGGGACTCAAGGTCGTGGTCGATTGCGCCAATGGCGCAGCCTACAAGGTCGCGCCGAAAGTCCTGCGCGAGCTCGGGGCGACGGTCGAGGTGATCGGTGATAAGCCCAACGGGATGAATATCAATGCAGGCTGCGGGGCGGTTCATCCTGAATTGCTGCAGCAGGCGGTCCGTGAGCGGGGGGCCCATCTCGGTGTGGCGCTGGACGGGGATGCCGATCGCGCCATCTTCGTCTGCGAACAGGGGCGCGTCCTGGACGGAGACCCTATCATGGCGATGTTGGCGCTCGATCTGCATCGGCAGGGACAGTTGGCCAAGCAGACGGTGGTGGGGACCGTCATGAGCAACTTCGGGCTGGAGCGCGCCATGACGAAGGCGGGCATCACGCTGGTGCGGACTGCCGTTGGCGACCGGTATCTACTCGAACGGATGTCTGCTGACGGGTATAACTTCGGGGGAGAACAGTCGGGCCATTTCATCTTCCTGGATCACAATACGACCGGTGACGGGTTGCTCTCGGCGCTGCAAGTGCTGTCGCTGATGAAACGGACGGACAAATCTCTGTTGGAATTGGCCCAGGCTATGACGGCAGTCCCGCAAGTCTTGCTCAACGTGAAGGTGGCGAAGAAACCGGACCTCGACACGGTCCCAGAGCTGCAACAAGCCATTCGCGACAGTGAGCAGCGCCTCAATGGCAGCGGACGTGTGTTGGTGCGTTACTCCGGAACCGAACCGCTCTTGCGGGTGATGGTCGAGGGGGAGCGTGACGATCAGATTCGCGACGTGGCCAATCGACTGGTCGAGGTCGTCAAGGCCCATATCGGGTAACCTCAGGTAACAACCGAGGATGCTCAAAAAGGCCGTCCAGCAAGGCCGCAGCGAGTGAGGGGCCGAGTCGTACCCTTTAGGGTACGTTGAGGGCCTGAGCGATGCGAGAACGAAGCCGGCGGACTTTTTCAACATCCTCTGAGGGAGGCCCATGCTGCCGTCCCTAACTGTTGCCTTTATCGTCGGGCTCTTCGTCGGATCGCAGATTCCCTATTTCCCCCTATCCGCTTCGTGTCTCCTCCTCCTTGCGGCGCTTGGCTCTGTGCTCCTCGAACGAGCGCAGCGTATCTCCATCCGTCAGGCCACGTGGCTCTACGGTGCGCTCCTGGCGGGAGTGGCCTATTGGGCTTTGGCCGTCAATCTGCCTGGCAATATCCCGCTGGCCGAGCCGCCATCTGATCGAGCGATCGAGATGACCGGTCGCATTGTTGCACCGGTGCAGCTGGCGCCGGATCGGCTGGTCATGATTGTCAGGCCGGATGATTCTTTCGCATCGTCGGGAGTCTCCAGACAGGTTCGACTGACCTGGCGCACCCCTGAGCGAATATTCTTTCAAGGCGATCTGGTCCGTTTTCTGGCGCTGTTGCGCCGTCCGAGCGGGTCGTTGAATCCCGGTGGGTTCGACTATGTGGCCTATCTTGAGCGGCAAGGGATCGATGCGGTCGCCACGGTGACCGGATCCGAAGCAGTGCAGTTGGTGGAGTCTGGACGTATGCATGGGTGGTGGGGGATCTGGAATCGTTTGGATCGCTGGCGGAATAGCATTCGCCTGGCCGCGCTGCACACACTTCCTCAGCCGGTGTTAGGACTCTATCTCGGCATCATCATCGGTGATCGGGGGTATTTGGATCAGGACCTGCGCGATCAGTTCATGGTGACCGGGACGGTCCATCTCCTGTCCATTTCAGGGAGCCACTTGGGCCTCGTCGCGCTGCTCATCTTCGCGATGGTCAGATGGATGATGATTCTGCTGCCAGCCGATTGGCTGCTGGTGTTGTCCCGGAGGATTACGCCGACTCGCTTGGCCGCTGCCTTGACGATTGTGCCGGTCGTTGGCTATGCCTGCCTCGCCGGGGCGGAACTGGCGACGATGCGCTCGTTGCTGATGGTGGCGGTGGGGCTGAGTGCGGTCTGGCTTGGCCAGGAGCGACGGCTGTTCCATGCCCTCTCTGCTGCTGCGCTGGGGATCTTGCTGCACGATCCTCAAGCCTTGTTCGATATTTCCTTTCAACTTTCCTTTCTCTCTGTCCTCGCCATTGCCGGGTGGCTCTCCTGGAGAACTGCTGCTGAAGCGGAGGAGTTGCCGAGCGAGCCGTCGCTTCTGAAAACGTGCGCTCGATGGGGGAGAGATTCGGTGCTCATGAGCGGGGTCGTGACCCTGGTGACCCTTCCACTGGTGGCTCACTACTTCAATCAATTGCCCTGGCTCGGTCTGTTCACCAATGTGGTGGCTGTCCCCGTGATGGGAGTTCTGCTGGTCCCGATCGGACTTGCTGCCGGAGTCTGGCAGATTGTGACAGGGGGAAGCCTGTTGCCATTGGCGTCGTGGAACCAGTGGCTACTTGAACACTTTGTGGCATCGGTTCGTCTGCTATCGACGTTGCCGAGAGGGGAGTGGCATGTCGCGGCCCCTTCGGTTCTCACCATGGGGCTGTTCTATGTCTGCCTCTGGTTGATATGGCAGCGAGTGGGGCGTGTGGGGCTTCGGTTGGTCGCAGGAGCCGGATTGGTAGTGGTCTTGTTCTGGTGGGCTTGGTCTCCCAGGATGTTTCCTGATGGAGAGCATTTCCGCGTGACGTTCCTGGATGTCGGCCAAGGTGATAGTGCAGTCGTTGAATTGCCGGACGGTCAGGTCCTGTTGATCGACGGAGGGGCGACGTATGAACGATTCGACATGGGCCGCGGGGTCGTGGCTCCGTTCCTCTGGAGCAGGGGAATCCGCACCATCGACCATGTGATCGGCACGCATCCGCAACTGGATCATGTCGGGGGCTTGGCCTGGGTGGTCCGTCATTTCACCGTGAAGCATTACTGGGGATTGGGAGAGCCAAGGGAGGAACTGTTCTATCAACGGCTGCAACAGTCATTGGCCGATCAAGGGTTGCAGGAGCAGGTGGCGAGAGAGGGGCAGGAGATTGCATCGCCCGGTTCCTGTCGGATGGTCGTCCTCAACCCGCCGGCGGTGGAGCCTGTTGGTGCGTCGATTCGTGATCGTCATGCGGGCGGGCATGGACTGAATAATCGTTCGGTGGTGACGCGGCTGACGTGCGGCCACCATGCGATCCTCTTTGCTGCGGATGTCGAGCGGGATGGCTTGTCGCGGATGATACGAACGACGCCGCATGACCCGATTGAAGTGCTGAAGGCGCCGCATCATGGAGCGGTCAGTTCGTTGAACCGTGACTGGCTGGCATCGGTGCAGCCTAGGTATGCCGTCTTCTCGGCAGGGCGCCATAATCCCTATAGGCACCCGGCTCAGGTCGTTCTCGATGCCTACGAGTCGGAAGGGATTGCGACGCTGCGAACCGATCGTGACGGAGGGGTCTGGTTTACCGGAGGAGTCTCCGACGTGGCGCTTCATGTCTACCGAACAAGAGAGTGGCTGTGGCAACCGACGAACAGAACCTCGTGCCTCTGGGCCTGCGAGCGGGCGAACTGGGCGAGACTGTGGCAGCAGTGGCGTGATAGTCAGTGACCACCGTTCCGACCGATTCAGTTTCTCGTCGTCCTGGTTAGCAGGAGCCCCTCATCGACGGCGGGCAGATGGTACTGGGGGGCTTACCTCTCGGGATTCGCAGCACGCCTTCCGGCGGCCCTTCCGCCTCTTTTTTCTTCTCCTTCTCGCCGGCGACGGCTCCGGGAGTCTCCTTCGTGTCAGGGTTGGGGGAAGGCTTCTCCCACATGCTGCAACCGACTCCAGTGGCGAGCAGGATCAGTGTCAACCAGACGGCTGTGGCGGTTCGTAGCGAACGCATCGTCGTCGTTCTCCTCATGGTGAGCGAATGTGGCGGTAGAGCGGGCGAAATAGTAGCGGAATCCTGCGGAATTGCAAGCCGCAATGTGTGCAGGTATCTCTAATTAGCTATATACACAGTTCTCGCTATTGCGTAATATCACCGCGTTTGCCATGCCTGGAGTGACGGTGGGGCCGTGATTCCAATGTTAGGGAGTCCTGTGCCGTCGATGGAAACAGTGATCGCATGGTGATGGGATTCCGCCGTTTGTCGCGATACGTTGAATCGTCGCTTGTGCTCTCGGTGCTCCTGTGGGGCGGATTCTTCGTGCCCTCTCCGGCCCTCGCGCAGGAGGCCTCACCGACTGTCTCACCGGAGCCGCCTCATCAGCCTCCCCCTCCGAAATTCCTTCTCAAAGATCTCAAGATCACGGGCAACACGCTGATCGGCACTGACATGCTGATGCGCCGGGCCTGTTGTATCGTCGGCGAGCTGGTGGACCTCGCTGATCTTGAACGCATCGCCGGCCTCATCACCGACCTGTATCGGCACCAGGGCTATACGGTGGCGAGTGCCTTTATCCCCAGTCAGGACATCTCGGACGGGATGGTGGAGATTCTCGTGTTGGAAGGAGCCGTAAGCGACGTCGTGGTGACGGGTAATGTCCTCTATTCCACGAAGTTTATCGAAGGCCGGTTTGCCCCGGTCTTTGCCGGCAAGGCGCTCAAGAATCTGACGCTGGAGCGGGTACTCCTATTGCTGAACGACACCACCGATCTCAAGGTTGCGGCGAATCTGGCGCCGGGGAAGGAGGTCGGAACAACCAGGATCACGGCCACGGTCGAGGACCAGCCAGCCAACGCACCATCCGCGCTCGCAAAACGTCCCGTGCACCTGTTCCTCAACTTTAACAACTACGGGTTCACCGTTATTTCCAGAAACCGCGCCGATATCGGTGCGGATGTGGGCAATCTCCTGTTTGAAGGCAGCACGGCCTCCTACCGGGCAATCATCGGCGAGGATCCCGATCGGATGCTCTTTCATACCGCGGCCTATGGAGTACCGATCAACCACATCGGGACCAAGCTGGTCTTGTCCGGGTCGTCCGGCCGGTTCGACGTCGGGGGGAGCTTGGCGGAGCTGGGTATCCAGGGGACCATTAACACCGTCGATATCTCGGTGATACACCCGTTCATCAAGACCAGGTTCACCTCACTGCTGGCCGAAGTCGGGTTCGCGGCTAAGAACAACGAATTGTTCCTGCTGGGTGAAAAGTCCGGTGACGACCGCCTGCGTATGGTGAAGGTCGGGCTCAACGGCGACTGGCTCGACAGCACCGGCCGGTCGTTCCTGTCGGCCTACGGTTTCCAGGGGATCGGGCATGCTCTTGGAGGCATGGGCGACAACGATCCTCTGGTCACCCGGCACGGGGCGGACAATCGCTTCACGAAGGGGGTGCTCACGGCAGGGCGGGTGCAAGCGGTCACGCAGGAGCAGTTCCTCGTCCTGCGAGGGAATGGCCAGATTACCACGGGCCCGGTAGCGATCATCGAGCAGTTTTTGCTTGGCGGTTTTGATTCCGTTCGAGGGTATCAGCTGGGTGAGTATTTCGTGGACGAGGGCTACACGGTGAGCGCGGAATATCGGGTGCCGGCCTTCCTCACCCCGCAGGCGAACAATGTCTTAGGCGGGCTGTTCGGGAAGGGAAACTTCGACCTCGGGAGCTACATGCAGCTCCTCGCCTTCGTGGATCACGGCGCCGGCCGGGTACGGGCTCCCTCCGTCGGCGAACGTCGCTACCATGACCTCACAGGGGCCGGCGTGGGTACCAGGATCAATCTACCGTACTATGAATCGACACTGAGCTTCGACGTCGGGTTTCCGCTGGGACTCAAGCCGCTCGGCGGGACGATCGGCGGCGGCGACTCCCCGACGTTCTACATTCAGCTCTCGGGGAAATACTGAGGAACGGGCCCCTCGGCATTCCTCCCAGACCCCGCGCCTTCAAAAAACGAAGACTACCCCCTGACGAGGGGCAACTATCCCGAACCAACACAATCGTGCGTGGGTCGGCCAGGGGTGTTGTGACCACTTTGGGTCATTGCATCGACGGTCCGTGAGGTATAAATTATTAAAACTACGGATATTTCACGAGAGATGTCGTATTTCATCAGTACTTCACCGCCTATGTGATGACCTCGATGGCGTGCATTGAGGTATGACTTTCATCTAATCAGTTCCCTGCACAGTGGGGTCCATTGAGGGTTATGATTAGTCGTGCAATGCGCCATGGCCTGTCTGCCGCCCTCCTGGTCCTGCTCTCTTTTCTACAGGTAGTATTTCCGGCGCTGCTCTACGCCTTGCCGGTGGACGGCACGGTGGTGGGGGGCGGCTCAACCATCACCCAGGTCACGCCGAAGGTCTTGCAGATCCAGCAGACGGCGGACAAGTCGATCATCAACTGGCGGGGCTACAGCATCGCCGCGGACGAAGTGGTCCGGTATCTCCAACCCTCCAGCTCCTCTATTTCGCTCAACCGCGTCACCGGTGGCGATCCCTCGGTGATTCTCGGCCAACTCCAGGCCAACGGGCGGGTCTGGCTCATCAATCCCAACGGCATTCTCTTCGGGGCCGGTTCGGTGGTGAACGTGGGCGGCCTGTTGGCCTCGACCTTACGGATCACCGACAACGACTTCCTCTCCGGCAAGTACGCATTCCAGCAAGACCCCGCCAAGGCGCTCGCCACGATCATCAACAAAGGCAATATCACGGTCTCCGAGCATGGCTACGTCTTGCTCACGGCCCCCGGCGTGGCCAATGACGGGGTCATCGTCGCGAAGGTGGGGACCGTGCTGCTGGGTTCGGGCCAGAAATTCAACGTAGACTTTATGGGGGATGGCCTTATCACGTATGTGCTGGACGGGCCGATCCTGCAACAGGTTGTCAATACCGAGGGCATACCCCTGACCAGCGCCGTGAGCAACCGAGGCACCATTCAGGCGGACGGCGGGCAGGTGATTTTGACGGCGAAAGCCGCCGGCGATGTCTTTGCCTCCGTGGTGAACAGCTCCGGCCTGATCCGCGCCACGTCGCTCGTCGAGCGCAACGGCACGATCCTGTTGGACGGAGGCGACAGCGGGATTGTGAGCGTCTCCGGCACGCTGGACGCCTCCGGTCAGGAGCCAGGCCAAACCGGCGGCGCGGTCCAGATGCTAGGCGAGAAGGTCGGGCTCTTCGCCGGCGCGAGCATCAACGTATCCGGCGACGCGGGCGGCGGCACAGCGCTCATCGGCGGGGACTTCCAGGGCAAGAATCCCGCCATCGCCAACGCCCAATTCACTTACGTCGATAAAAACGCGACCATCACCGCCGACGCCCTCACTAACGGCAACGGCGGCAGGGTCATCGTCTGGTCCGATCACACTACCCGCTTTGCCGGGGCCATTTCCGCCAAGGGCGGAAGTCAGAGCGGCGACGGCGGCTTTGTCGAAGTGTCGGGCAAGACCAACCTGGGATTTACCGGGACCGCCGTGACCAGCGCGCCCCACGGGAAGACGGGCTCCCTGCTGCTGGATCCGGATGATTTATATGTTGGCGTCAATCCAAACAATGGTGCGACACAAGATGCAGCCGATCCCTTCACAGCCACGGGCGGGGCTGATTTTTACGTCCTGGCCTCCAGCCTGACCGCCGACAGCAATTACACACTCCAGGCCAGCCATAACGTAATTTTCAATGCGAACGTGCCGTTTGGATCGGCCACAGGCAAGACGGTCTCCGTGACCGCCACCAACACTATCGAATCCTACGCGTACAGCGTGGAAACAAATGGCGGGGCCTTGACGCTCAATGCGGTCACCCTGCTCCTCGGCGCGCTCGACACGAGGGGTGGCGTGCTGACGATCAATAATTCTGGTAACGCGCTCCAGGTCCTCGCAGGCCGTATTGGAGGCGCAACGAGCCTCACGAAGCTGGGGGTGGGGACACTGACCCTTCAGGCGGGTAACTCCTACACGGGCCTGACGACGGTGAGTGCCGGCACGCTGGCCTACGGGGGGGATAACGCGATCTCCACCGCTAACGCGGTGACGGTGAGCGGCGGCACGCTGAGCCTCGGTGCCTTCAACGCGGGGGCGGGCACGGTGACGGTGGCCAACGGGGGCAGCATCACCGGCACGACCGGCACCTTGTCGAGCACCAGCACGTTTGAGATGCAGGATGGCTCGGTGAGCGCGAACCTGTCCGGCTCGCAGGGGCTGAACAAGACCACCAGCGGCACAGTCACGTTGTCGGGCGTCAACAGCTACACAGGGCCAACGACGATTAGCGGCGGGGTGCTGAGCGTGGCGACGATTGGCAACGGCAGCGTCGTGGGGAACCTCGGCGCGGCCAACAGCGCGGCGGCCAACCTGGTGTTGGGCGGCGGCACGTTGCGGTATACGGGCGCGACCGCTTCGACAAATCGGAACTTCACCTTGACCGCCGGTACCACCTCGTCGATTGACGTGACGACCAATAACCTGACGATGTCGGGTGCGAGCACTAACACCAGCGGCGCACTGACCAAGCTCGGCATCGGTACACTGACGCTGTCGGGGGCGAACGCTCATACAGGCGTGACCACGATCAGCGCGGGGACGCTGGCCTACGGAGCGAGCAATGTCATCAACACTGGTGCGGTGACGGTGAGCGGTGCCACGGCGGTGCTGGCGCTGGGTGCTGACCAGAGCGACAGCGTGGGGACGGTGACGGTGGCCAACGGCGGCAGCATCACCGGCACGGGGACCTCGACCTTGACGAGCACCGGTGCGTTTGAAATGCAGGATGGCTCGGTAAGTGCGGTCCTGGATGGGACGAATATTGCCCTAAACAAGACCACGAGTGGCACGGTGACACTCACTGGTGCCAACACCTACACGGGCCCGACGACGATCAGCGGCGGAGTGCTGAGCGTGGCGACGTTGCAAGATGGGGGGACGGCCAGCAACATCGGTGCCTCCAGCAGTGCCGCCGCCAATCTGGTGCTGAATGGCGGCACGTTGCGGTTCACGGGCGGATTCGGCACCACGAACCGGTTGTTCACGCTGACAGAGAATGGGGGCACGATTGACGCATCCGGCACCGTCGCGCTGACGATGGATTTAGTCGGCAGCACCGCCTTCACCGGCAGCGGGCCGCGGACGCTGACGCTGACGGGCAGCAACGCCGGAAATCTGACAGCAGTGCTGGGCAATGGTACCGGCGGCGCCACCAGCCTCATCAAGAGCGGAACGGGCACCTGGACGCTCATCGGGGCCAACACCTATAGCGGGGGCACGACCCTTAACGCCGGGACGCTGAAAGCGGGTGTGGCCTCGGTGGCGAATACCAGTGGCGCCTTCGGCAACAATTCGGCTGTGACCTTGGCCAACACTGCGGGGGTGACGCTGGACAGCACCGGCTTTGCCACGCAGATTGGTTCGCTGACTGGCGGCGGCGCAACGGGTGGCAACGTGACACTCGGCGCGGCAACCCTGACGGTTGGTGGCGACAATACCAGCCCTACTGCCTATGCGGGCGTGATCTCCGGCACTGGTGCCATGGACAAGATTGGCACGGGCACGCTCACGCTCTCCGGCGCAAACACCTATAGCGGGCTGACGACGGTGAGTGCCGGCACGCTGAACCTGAACACGACGGGGGCGAATGCGCTGGGGGGCAACCTGACGGTGTTGGGCGGCTCGGCGGTGTGGCAGCAAGCCAACCAGCTCGTGGACACGGCGAACGTGGTGGTCTCGGGCGGCGCAGTGAATGTGGCCGGGTTTGGCGACACGGTGAACGGGGTGCAGCTGACCAGCGGCAGCATCAGCGGCACCACGGGAGTGCTCACCAGCGCGACCGTGTTTGACCTGCAGGCGGGGACGGTGAGCGCGATCCTGGGTGGCACGGCGGGGGTGAGCAAGACCGGAGCGGGCACGGTGACTTTGTCGGGCGCGAACACCTATACGGGGGGGACCACAATCAGCGGGGGTATCTTGAGCGTGAGTACGCTGGCCGATGGAGGGAGCAGTAGCAACATTGGTGTCTCCAGCAATGCCGCCGCTAATCTGGTCCTTGATGGTGGTACGTTGCAGTACACAGGGAGCGGGCACAGCACGGATCGGTTGTTCACCCTCACCCAGAATGGCGGGATGCTTGACGCGTCCGGAACCGGGGCACTGAACTTGACCAATACCGGCAGCGTGGCCTTTAGTGGGTCGGGCGCGCGGACGCTGACGCTGACGGGGAGCAATACGGGCCAGAACACGCTGACGGCGGTGCTGGGCGATGGTACTGGCGGCGCCACCAGCCTGACGAAGAGCAATACCGGCACCTGGGTCCTCTCCGGGGCGAACACCTATACCGGCCTGACGACGGTGAGCGCGGGCACGCTGGTGCTCACGGGCGGTTCGGCGCTCGCCAATACCGGTGTGGTGAATCTGAGCACCTCCGGTGCGGACCTGACGCTGAATAACGGCGAGACGATCGGGTCGTTGACGGGTGTGGCGGGCACGACGGTGACCTTGGGGAGCAATACCTTGACCACGGGCGATGGGAGCAACACGGCTTTTGCCGGGGTGATTAGTGGGACGGGCGGGGCGCTGACCAAGACCGGCAGCGGCACCTTCACGCTCTCGGGCGCCAACACCTACACGGGTCTGACCACCGTGAGCGCGGGGACGCTGGCGGTCACGGCCAACAATGCCCTCGGCACGACTGCGGCAGGCACGACGGTGGCGACGGGCGCCACGCTGGACCTACAGAATGTCTCCTACAGCACGACCGAAACGGTGACCCTGCAGAGCGGCGCGACCTTGGCGACCTCCACCGGCACGAGCAGTCTGGCAGGCGGCGTGACGCTGACCACGGCGGGCACGGTCGAGGTGAGCGGGACCCAATTGACCCTGTCGGGCGTGGTGGATGAAGCGGCGACGCCCTCGACCCTGACCAAGACGGGGATGGGCACGCTGGTGCTCGCGGGCCCCACCACCTATACTGGCGGCACGACGGTCAGCGCGGGCACGGTCACGCGGCCAAGCACGACGACACTGGTCACGCCAGGGACACCGATCTCGGACGCGACACAGTTCACGCAAGGGACGCAGAACTATTTGAATCCGGCCATGATTACCTCCAACACCTACAGGCCGCCATCCGGCATCGTGACGATGGCGAATGTGATGCAAGGACGTGTGACGCTGCAAACGGTGGCCGCCGCGCCTCCGTCTGGCGCGTCCGTTCCGGCCGCGGGGACGCCGTCCGGCCCCGTGCCGAAAAAGAAAAAGAAAAAGACAGAGAAAGAGACGGAAG
>CAYHQK010000032.1:12768-17784 GCA_964358535.1 uncultured Nitrospira sp.
CCGTCCGGCCCCGTGCCGAAAAAGAAAAAGAAAAAGACAGAGAAAGAGACGGAAGACACCATCACGCCACAGGGGCTCAGCCCCGCACAGGAGGGTAACCAATGAGGTATGGCGGGCACAGGCTGATCGGGCTGGTTTTTGGCGGGCTGTTGCTGGCGGTGCTGGGGAGCGCCCAGGGCTATGCCCAGCAAGCTGGCGCGCCGACGGCGACGGCGATGGAGAAGAGCACGATCTTTGATTACAAGGCGGAGCTCAAGCTTACGGACCGGCAAGAGCAACAGATCCGTCAGCTCCTCACCGAGTTGGCGGGGGAACTGGATGTGCGACGGGCGCGGCTCACGATCGCGACGTACGATCTGACGGAGTTGATCAAGAAGGAAGCGCCGTTGGAGCAGATCAAGAAACAGTTGGAGGAGGAGGCGGCCCTCCGTGCGGCCCTCAGCTACGAGGACATCGCGGCCAGTCGACGCATCAATGCCGTCCTGTCGGCCGAGCAGTTGAAGCACTGGCGGAGCATTCAGGAAACCTCGCGGCAAGGGAAGAAATAACGAGCGGCACCGGTCCCTCGCGTCTGACGGCTGCGCCCCGCAGGCATCTGCGGGGCGCAGTGTATTTGACCTGCGCCTTCAAGATGGGCGACCCATTTTCTTCCCCCCGGCCTGGCTCGTCGTCAAAGGGAATTGGGCGGATCATCGTCCGATCGTCTCATTCAGCAATCTGTTCCTCATCTTTGGCGTGCTCATCTACGACATGATCCACATCACCGTGGGGCGGGTGGCGGTAGAGAACGTGCGCTCCATCAAGGAATGGCTCGACGACGTGGGCAAAGACCATCTCCATCATCGGCTGGAGCATGCGCTGGGGTTTCACCAGGCGAGTGTCGCGATGATCTGTCTTATGATGATTTGCCTCGGGCTGGCGGCCGTAGCCCTCCATCATGCCGGAACCGCTGAGGCGGTGCTGCCGCTCGTGCAAGCCTGTTTGATTGTGGCCATGATCACGATTCTAGAGTGGAGCGGTCGCCAGAAACACTGACCCCTTGCACTGTGCCGCAGTTCCCGCTACAAGATTCCTCTATGGTTCCTACCATTGAATGGAAAGACGGAGCAGTTCGGCTGCTCGATCAAAGTCAGCTTCCTGGGAAGGTCGTGTTCCTGGATTGTCGGGACTACCTGACGGTGGCTCGGGCCATTAAGGAGCTGGTTGTTCGTGGGGCTCCTGCTATCGGCGTGACGGCAGCGATGGGCGTGGCGCTTGGCGCACAATCAATTAAGGCAGTATCTTACGATGAGTTCTTGAAGGCGATGCTTAGTATTTGCGACTGTCTGGCTGCGACTAGACCGACCGCCGTCAATCTCTTTTGGGCGATCGAGCGGATGAAGCGGACATTGTCAGAATTGCAGGATCGACCGATGGCGGAAATCAAGCGGCTGCTCGTGGAGGAATCGCAACGAATCCTGGATGAGGACATCGCGCTCTGCAAGGCGATGGGACAGCATGGCGCGAAGCTCATTGCAAACGGCCAAACTGTCCTGACCCATTGTAATGCTGGCGCGCTGGCAACGGCGGGTTACGGCACTGCGCTCGGCGTCATTCGCGCAGCCTGGGAGCAGGGGAAGCAGATTCAGGTCATCGCGGATGAAACCAGGCCGGTGCTGCAAGGGGCGCGGCTCACGGCCTGGGAGCTGATGCAGGACAAGATTCCTGTGACGCTCATCACGGACAATATGGCTGGTTCACTCATGAAGCAGGGGAAAATTCAGCTCTGTATCGTGGGGGCCGATCGGATCGCCGCCAACGGGGACGTGGCGAACAAGATCGGGACCTATTCAGTCGCAGTGCTGGCGAAGGCCCACGGGATTCCCTTCTACGTGGCCGCGCCCTATTCCACAATCGATTTGAAGACGAAGACTGGAGCGGAGATTCCGATCGAAGAGCGGAACCCGTTAGAGGTCACCACCATTCACGGCAGCCATCCTGTCGCACCAGCCGGAGTCGCGGTCTACAATCCCGCCTTCGACGTGACGCCGGCTGAGTTGATCACCGGCATCATCACCGAACGTGGTGTGTTTCGCCCGCAGGATCTCGCAGCGCAATTCGCCTGCTAAGAGCTCGCTCCCTTGCAAGGCTGGCAGCCCCTCCTTATAATGGGCCGGTCAATTTCGACATTTTTCTATCATTAGCGTGGAGGAAGAGTTCAAGCGATGAGTGAACGAACATTAGCGATTATCAAGCCGGATGCCGTGAAGAAGAACGCGATTGGCGACATTATTGCCAGCTATGAAAAAGCCGGGTTGAAGCCAGTGGCCATACGCATGATGCAGTTTTCGAAATCGACGGCCGAGGGATTTTATTCTGTGCACAAGGCTCGTCCATTTTTCGATAGCCTCTGCACGTTCATGTCGTCCGGTCCGGTCGTGGTGCTGGTCCTGCAGGGCGACAATGCGATAAAAAAGAACCGTGAGTTGATGGGTGCGACTGATCCGGCCAAAGCGGAGGCGGGCACGATTCGCAAGGCGCATGGGGCGAACATCGAGTTCAACGCGGTGCACGGATCCGATTCTCCGGAGACCGCCCAGTTCGAGATTGCCTATTTCTTTCCCTCGATGGAAATCGTCGGATAGGCATCTGCCGGTCGGCGTGAACAATCGTGTCCGCTGAGCCCGGTCTTCTTCATAAGGAGCGCGCATGATTCCGAAAGATCTCCGGTACCACCAAGAGCATGAATGGGTGCGCGTGAGCGGCACGCAGGCTACGGTCGGCATCAGTCATTTTGCCCAGGATGCGTTGGGCGACATTGTTTTCATCGACATGCCGAAGCCAGGCGCTGTCGTCAAGGCGGGGCAGCAGATCGGTGAGGTTGAGTCGACCAAGACCACCTCCACGATCTACACGCCAGTAAGCGGCACGATTGCGAAGATCAATGCCGATTTGAAGGACCATCCTGAAGTGGTGAATTCCGATCCCTACGGCAAGGGCTGGATGGTGACGATCGAACTCTCCAATGCCGGTGAAGTTGAGAAGTTGATGACGGCAGCGCAGTACGAGGACTTTCTCTCCACGCAAAAGCATTGATTCGTTCCCATGTCTAAACACATCGCCATTGTCGGCGCTGGACCTGGTGGGTATGTCGCGGCGATCCGGGCGGCCCAGCTGGGCGCCCGTGTCACTGTCATCGAGTCCCATGCGCTTGGTGGCGTCTGCTTGAATTGGGGCTGCATTCCCAGTAAGGCCCTCCTGTCGGTCGTCGAACTCGGCGACAAGGTCAAAAAATCAGAGGACATGGGGCTGCTCGTTCAAGGGCCGGTCACGTACGACCTCGCCCGGATGGTCGCCCGAAAGAATAAAGTCGTGGCGACGCTCGTGAAGGGCATTGCCACGCTCTTCAAGGCCTGGAACATCGAGCAGCTGCAGGGGAGGGGATCATTACGGGATCGGCAGACGGTCACGGTGACTTCAGCCGATGGTGCGTCACGGGATATTCAGGCCGATGCGATCGTGATTGCCACCGGGTCGTCCTGGCCGAATTTGCCGCAGTTTCCAATCGACGGGCAGCAGTTGCTCACCAGCCAACATCTCCTGGACCTTGATCGGATTCCTGCCAGTCTGCTGATCATCGGTGGGGGAGTCGAAGGCTGTGAGTTCGCGGCGCTCTACAGTGGTCTGGGGACGGTGGTCACGATCGTTGAATTGATGCCGCGCGTGCTTCCATTGGAGGATGAGGATATTTCATCGACGATGGAACGGGAGCTGAAGAAGCGCGGCGTGACGGTGTTGACCGGGAACACCGTCGAAAAATTTGACCGATCCCCGATTGTTATCACCGTTCATCTCAAAGATGGCACGAATGTCATGGCTGAGAAGCTATTGGTATCGGTGGGGCGAGGATTGAATAGTCAAGGCATTGGGCTGGAGCAGGTGGGGGTGCAGACGGGGCGTCGAGGGGAGATCCTCGTCAACGAGCGGATGGAAACCACTGTGCCGGGGATCTATGCGATCGGCGACGTGGTCGGCAAGGTCATGTTGGCGCATGTGGCATCGGCTCAGGGCAAGGTCGCGGTCGAAAATATTATGGGCCATGAGGCGACGGTCCGCTACGACGTGATCCCTGCCGGAATTTTCACCCTCCCTGAGATCGGTCGCGTGGGCGTGACAGAACAGCAGGCCCGCGAGCGAGCCCAGGCTGCCGGACAGAACCCTGAGCAGGCCATCACGGTGGGACGGTTTCGCTATGCAGGCCTGGGGAAGGCGCAAGCGACGGGGGATACGATAGGATTGTTCAAGGTCATTGCCGAGTCGCCGAGCGGGAAAATTCTTGGCGTGCATATCGTTGGGGCCCACGCAGCCGATCTGGTGCATGAAGCGGCCTTGGCGATGCAGGTCGGTGCGACGGTGACGCAAATGGCGGAGATGATCCATGCCCATCCGACGTTGGCCGAAGGTCTGATGGAAGCGGCGGAAGATGTCGAGGGGAAAGCGATTCATCAGGCGAGAAGGAAGGAGGCCCAAAGTCCTAATGTCATCACGCCGTAAAGTCGTAGAACTTTCGACGTGTGACTTTCGATTTTGGACTTGTGACGTTCGACTTTCAACATGACGACTATGCTCTACTCTCTCTTCATCAAGCTCGGGATGTTCGTCGTGACCTTGGGTGTCGTCTTCTGGATTGGCTGGACCCTGCCGACTTCATTCGACCGAACGCACGAGCGTGAAGCCTCATCGCCTGAAGGGGTGAAAGTTGAGGGGGGAGCGGACCTTGGACAGGTTGCGGCGGTGAGTTCAGTCCCTGCCGCTTCGTTGCCGGGAAAGAAGGCCGTTGTTCCCAAACGCTCTCACGATGGCCTCCTCGATTTGAACTGGGCGACGGAACAGGATTTCGACGCGCTGCCTGGGATCGGTCCGAAGTTGGCCGAACGGATTATGGAGTATCGGCAATCGGTGGGGGCCTTTCATGCGCTCGATGAATTGCGAGACGTCAAAGGGATCGGCAAAAAGAAGTTTGAGCGGATTCGTCCA
>CAYHQK010000033.1:0-17753 GCA_964358535.1 uncultured Nitrospira sp.
CTCGACTTCGCGCCAGGGATGGAGAGTTCAACGAGCTCGGCCTCCTCCTGATAGACCATCGCGGTCAGCCCCTGCGACGTGCTCTCTCTTCGCGGCGCACCGGCGCAGGCAAGAAGGTCCTGCTTCGTCTTGCCCTTCAAGACATCCACCATCTTCACGGCCTCCGCCCGATCCGCCGGACCGCCGGCACAGGCAACGAACAATAGTCCTCCCAGCGCCAGCATCCCCAGCCTCGTGAGCTGGCACAATCTCATAGAAAATGGGATAAATACTGTATGCATGCCGGCTTCTCCAACGTCACGATACCTAACGCATGCGGGCTCGCTGACAGCGCTCCTCATCCCTTCTTCGTCTGACAGGTATTGATTCCCAGCAAAGTCCAGGCCGGGCAAAAGCCGATCGCGCCCGTGACCAGCATGATCGTCCCGACAACCAACACGATACCGGTTCCTACCGGGGGCAACCCGGCAAAGGCTCCAATCCCGAGCAACGCAATTCCCAGGACGATCCGGATCGGCCGTTCCACTCTCCCTACATTGCATGTCATGGCTGCACCTCCTTGATTGTGCTGAGGCTATCAGCCCACAGCTTTCAGCCATCAGCGTTCGGACTCAGAGGCTGTCGGCTGATCACTGAAAGCTGACCGCTACTTCTCCACTCCGAATCGATACAAATCATGGCACGTCGTGCAGCGCACAGTCATGCTGGAGAGGCGTTGGAGAATCTGTTGTGAGGTCTCTTTCTGGACAACCGCATCCGCGAGGGCATCCATATCTTTATGAATCGACATGCCCATCTGCTTGAACGGAAGCGGCAATTTTTCCATGAGCGCCGGATTCACGTCCGCCGCCATGCCCATTCCCGCCGAGCGGGCCGCCAGTTCAATCTGTGTTCGATCTGCCGCCTGATCCTGGCCGGCCAAGCCCGTCACCACACCATGAACTGCTTTCAAGAGCATCCGCATCTCGCCCAGGATCAGATCTCGCTCTGCCGGTGCTAAGACGATTTGCATCCGTCCATCCGTGCCAGTCACCGTCCACCCCCGCACGAAGAACCACCCCGCCACCACAATCGTCACGATCCACAACCCCAACACGACCCGGCAGAGATTCGATCTCATCGGAGTCCGCTCCCCATGCCGCCAGTTTGCTCAGGCGCCAGAGTTCGCACATAGGCGAGCGCATCCCAAATTTCATCGTCTGTAAGTGCTTCCCTCCAGGCTCCCATCGCGGTATTCGGCTTGCCGTCATGCACGCTCTTGAACAACCTCGCATCCAGCTTCCCTTGCACCGCCGGGGACGTGAGGTCGGCGACCGGAGGAGTAAACTTCATCGGCCCCTCTCCCTTCCCATCGACCCCATGGCAACGGATGCAGATCGTCGAATAGATGACTCTGCCGCTCAACACATCCCGCTCCGGCTGAGATACGTTCAACTCCTTCAGGCCAGCGCCTCCGGCCATCGCCACAACCGCGAGACCGACCAATACAGCTTTCATCGCACCGCCTCCATCATAGTAAGATGCCTCTTCACTCTCATCCTCTATAACTCTTTGCGAGTGAGATGCCAGTCAGGCATGGAATTGTGCATGGCTAAACATCCGTACAAACAATATGTTAGGAGAGAGGACCAGCGGGTTACGCCGACAGATCGCCGTAACTGGCGAGAAAGACCCCGCCGAGAAGCCATCCACTGTCGCAAGATGCTACAGAGAAAAGACACTAGCGAGCTTCGAAAAAACCATTTCGGCACAGCAAAAAGTCGATGGTCTGCACGTCTTGGACAAGAGGAGAACACCCCCGCAGGATGCTCAAAAAAAACCGCCCTCTTCGTACGTCGTTCGTAACTCGTATCTCGTCATTCGTCTCTTCGGTGGGTCTGATCTGAAACGAGATACGAAATACGCTTCACGATTCACGGGTGTCGAGAACGCCGCATGAGAAAAGGCGCGTCCCGGCACGCCGGGGTCGGGCGGGTGAGAAGAGCGACGTTTTCAGCATCCTGCTACGGACCCAACGTCTTTGGCTCTGCTCCATCCGGTTGGCCATCACGGCTTGCGGGAACGAGCGGAGGCATCGCAGTCTTGGCAGCATCGGAAGCCGTGAGATTCCTGGAATGACGGACCGGATCCGCGACCCGGCCCTCCATCCACCGGTACAGCACCGGTAAGACAATCAACGTCAGCAAGGTGGAGCTGACGAGCCCTCCGATGACGACAATCGCCAAGGGCCGTTGCACCTCAGAACCGATGCCGCGGGCGAATGCCAGGGGAAGCAAGCCAAGCAGCGCGACCAACGCGGTCATGAGTACCGGTCGCAACCTGAGCAGACACCCGACCATCACGGCCTCGTCCAGACTGCGGCCCTCTTCACGTAACGTGTTCATATACGAGACCAGCACAATCCCGTTCAGGACGGCCACACCGAAGAGGTTGATGAAGCCGATGGAGGCAGGCACACTGAGGTATTCCCCTGTCAGCCACAGCGCCACGACCCCTCCCACCAGCGCGAAGGGCAGATTCAGAATGATGAGGGTTGCCTGACGGAGCGAATCGAACGACGAATACAACAACAGGAAGATGAGCCCGATGGTCAGGGGCACGATGATCCGGAGCCTGGCCATCGCCCGTTCCATGTTTTCGAACGACCCTCCCCATGTGATCGTGTACCCGGACGGGAGAGCCACCTGTGCGACAATTTTCCCCTGGGCCTCGGACACCAAACTGCCGATGTCACGCCCCAGCGTGTTGAACCCGATGGACACATAGCGCTGCAGCCGTTCGCGGCTGATCCTTCCCGGCCCTTCCTCCACCCGAACAGTCCCAAGATCGCCAAGGGGAACCAGCCTGCCGGATGCGTCGGTCAGCAGAATATTACCGATGGTCTCGGCACTGTTCCGGTACTGTTCCGGAAAACGCACGAACAGGTCGAACCGTTGCTGGCCCTCATACACGCGGGTGGCGGCGCTCCCGCCGATCGCTGTCGTGATAATCTCCCGCACATCGGCGACGTTGATGCCGTGGCGGGCAATCTTGCCGCGGTCGATATCGATCGTCAGGTAGGGCTGCCCGAAGAGTTGCTCGACCTTGATGTCCCGCACCCCGCGCACGGTCGCAAGCACACCGGCGATGTCCTCCGCTTTGAGCCGCAACACCTCCAGGTCGTCGCCGAACAACTTGACCGTCGCTTCCGTCCGCACCCCTGAAATCAACTCATCGACACGTTGTTGAATGGGCTGGCTGATCAGAAAGGTGGCGCCTGGCACCCGCGTCAACCGTTCACGGAACTTCTGCATCAGTTCCGGCATGGTGCGGGCGGTCGTCCATTGATCGAGCGGGCGAAGCCGCACGACGGGATCGCTTTCGTTGGCCTCTTGCGGATCATTCCCCAATTCGGTTCTGCCGATCTTTGACACCACCATTTCGACTTCCGGGAATTCCAGCAGCGCGCGTTGCATGTCTTTTTCAATGTCGATGGAGGCTTGAAGCGACACGCTGGGCAGCCGAATGGTCTGGGGGGCGACGGTCCCCTCATTCAAAGTCGGAATGAATTCACTCCCCAAGAATGGCACGAGCACCAGGCTGGACAGGAGCAATCCGACGGCCACGCTGAGCACGACCTTCCCATTCCCAAGCGCCCAGCGGAGCGAGGGCGCATAGAGGCGCTTGGCCCAGCGGAGGATCCAGGGATCTTCTTCACTTCCCCGTTTTAACATGAGGGAGCAGAGGACCGGCGACAGCGTCAGCGACAGGGCAAGGGACACCAGGAGCGCAATCATGATGGTGTACGCCAGCGGTTTGAACATTTTGCCCTCCATCCCCTGGAGGGACAGCACCGGCAGGAACACGATGATGATGATCAGAATGCCGAACACCACCGGCTGCCCGACTTCTTTCGCGGCCGCCAGGATTACCTCACTGTGTTTCCTGTTGCTGCCATGCTGGAGTGAGAGGTGACGATAGACATTCTCGACCACCACTACTGATCCGTCTACGATCATGCCGATCGCAATGGTCAGTCCTCCCAGCGACATGAGGTTGGCCGTCAGGCCGACCTGGCCCATCACGATGAACGTGGCCAAGGGGGCCAGGACCAGGGTACCGACGACAATCAGCGCGCTCCGAACATTACCCAGGAAGAGGAAGAGGACGAGGACGACCAGCAGCACCCCTTCCGCGAGCGCCTTATAGACGGTGCTCAACGCCGCGTTGATCAGCTCGATCCGGTCGTAGAAGGGCACGATCTTCAGTCCGTCGGGAAGCAGCTGCCTGGCATGAATGTCCTCGATGCGAGCCTTGATGCTTTCAACCACGTCGCGGGCGTTGCCTCCCCGCAACATCAGGACGATGCCGCTCACCACCTCCCGCTCTCCATTCAGCACGGTGGCGCCGTGCCGAACGGCATGATCGATCCGCACCTGAGCCACATCGCCCACGAAGACCGGCGTTCCAGCGACGGCCTTCACGACGATGCGCTCGACGTCCTGAAGGCTGCGAATGATTCCGACGCCCCGCACGATATACTTCTCGGCGTGCTTTTCCAGGATATCGCCACCGGCGTTGGCATTGTTGCTGGCGATGGCTTCAAAGACGTCGTGGAGGGTGAGGTTGTATTTGCGCAACATCGCCGGCTCGACCAGGACTTGATACTGCTTGCTGTAGCCGCCCATCGAATTGACGTCGATGACCTCCGGCGTACTCTTCAACAGCGGCCGAATGACCCAATCCTGCACCGTGCGCTGATCAATCAATTCCCGCTCAGTGGCTGCGGGGTCCTGCGCGGGACGAGAGGGCCCTTCCAGGTAATATTGGAAGACCTCCCCGAGTCCCGTGCTGTTCGGCACCAACATCGGTTCCGCTCCGGGGGGGAGCAGCTCCTTCACTTCGATCAGCCGTTCGAGCACCAGTTGGCGCGCGAGGTTGATATCCATCGAATCGTCGAAAACAATCGTGACGAGCGAGAGGCCGACCTTGGTCAACGATCGCAGCTCCGTCAGGGAGGGCACACCGGTCAGCTGCAGTTCGATCGGATACGTCACCAGCCGTTCAACTTCTGAGGGCGACAGTCCGGGCGACTTAGTGACCACCTGCACCAGCACGCTGGTGACGTCAGGGAAGGCATCGATGGGAATGGTTCGAAAGGCGTACACGCCCCCCGCCGCGATCATGACCGAGAAGATTACGATCAGCATGCGCTGGCGGAGGGATAGTTCGAGGAGTCGCGCAACCATCAGACTTGCTTCTTCAACAATTCAGACTTCAAGAGGAAGGCGCCGTGCGTCACGACCGGATCTCCTTCGCTCAGGCCGCCCAGAATGGTCGTGAAGGTCCCGTTGGATTCGCCGACCTGGACATCACGGACTTCATAGGTATCCGCATCCCGCTGAACAAAGACAAAGGTCCGTCCCTGATCCTGCTGCAACGCGGCATCCGGCACCGCCAGCTGGTCCGGCTGAGGCTCGGAAGAGAGGCGAATCGTCGCGAACATTTCCGGTTTAAGCCGCCCATCCGGGTTTGGCAACTCAAGCCGGAGTTGCATCGTGCGGGTGGCAGGGTCCAGCACATCGCCCACATAGGTGATGGTGCCCGTCATCACCTCTTTCGGGTAGGCGTTGATCCGGACCTCCGCCGTCCGGCCTCCGGAAGCATGGATGGCGTGCACGAACGCAATGTCCCGCTCAGGAATGTTGGCCAGCACCCAGACCTCCGATAGGTCGGCAATGACAAAGAGCTTCTCGGTCGTTTCAACGACTTCGCCTCTCGTCAGATTGCGTCCAATGATGCGGCCAGCGAAGGGGGCAACGATCGGCACATGGGACTGAATGTCCCGGCTGCGGCCGAGGCGAAGAAAGTCGTCGTCCTTCATCCCCAGCAGTTTCAAACGGTCTCTCGACTCATGCGCTTCCGCTTGCATGCTGAGCAATTCTCCCTGTCGACGTTGCGCTTCTGCTTCGCCGATTACTTGTTCCTGCAGGAGAAATTTCGCCCGTTCATACGCCTGCTCCGCAACATGGAGTTTGGCCCGTGCCTTCAAGTAGGCAGATTGGGCGAGGCCTAAGTCACTGCTATAGAGGATTGCGAGCAGGGCGTTCGCTTCGACCTGCTGGCCAAGATCCGCGTAGACGTCAACCACGCGGCCCCGCACCAGCGTGGTAATGTCAGCCATGGCGCGCTGATTCGGCTGGACGAAGGCGGGAAACTCCCGGTGGGTACGGAATTCGCTCCGAACCACCTGTGCGACCGCCACTCCGACACGCGAGGATTCTTTTGCCGACAGGCGGACGAGGCCCTCGACGGGAGCAGCCGCCGGCGGAGCGACCACGGACGTGGAAGGCGAGCTATCGCAACCGGATACTGCCGCCCCCATGCCGAGGAGCAGGCCAAGAGCCGCGACCGTAAAACTTCTTGCCAGCCTTCTCATGCCTGACTCCCTCTCCACGCCTGACTCAGTGCGGCACAGACGGTGTCGCTCATAACGTCCCTCCGACGGCTCGTTCGAGCTGAGCCAGCGACACGGACAACTGATACCGCGCCTGCACGTAGTCCATCAGGATCTGTCGCTGCACCCGTTGCGCGTCCAAGACCTCCAACAGGCTGGACGCCCCCTGCTGAAAACTGAACTGGGCCAGCCGGAGGGCTTCCTGAGCTTGTTTCAACAGACCCTTGTTAAATACGTCGATCAGTTCGGCAGTGGTCCGGGCATCCAGATAATGTTGATAGACCGCGCGCGCGAGTTCGTTGCGCGCCCGCAGCAGCTCCGCTTCTTCCCGGCGTTTCGTGCCGAGGGCCGAGGCAATCTCTCCCTGGCGGCGATACCAGGTCGGGATCGGGACCGAGAGCCCTCCCTGCCACGCCTCCCGTCCGATTTCCCGCCAATAACTGCCGTTGACCGTCACGCTGGGCAGTCGTGACTGGCGCTCGAATTCGATTTTCCAATCCGATTGCTGAACGGATTGAAGCAGGCGCTGGATCGTCGGATGCCGCTCCATCATGCGGGTCATCAGCGCGTCGATCTGGAGATCCAGCGGCATGCCGACGAATTCGCCTTCAACGGTATAGGACACGCCCAGAGCCCCGCCGGTGAGGGTATCCAGCGCAACGCGGTTGATCCGGACCACATTCTCCGCGCGTGCAAGATCTTGCCGTGCCTTCAGCACTTCGACCTCCGCTTTGATGGATTCAAATTGCGGCGCCTCGCCGGACTTCACTCTCGCCTTGACGATCCTGGCCACCCCCTCGACGGTCTCAAAATTCTGCCTGGCCAAACCGGCGTCCTGCTGAGCCAAGAGCAGGTCGCTAAACGCGACTTTGACTTGAGCAATGAGGTGCAACCGGGCCTCCAGCAAACCGGCATTGGCCGTCGCCACACCTGCCTCCGCTGCCTGCCGGCGAGCGGCCCGCATCGATGGCCATTCAAGCGGTTGCCCGACGGTCATATTGTATTCGGTCAGCGATTCTCGAGCGAGTGACTCCCGGATATTCGCCCGCCCGGCATCTCGTACTTCTCCGTACCCTGTATTTCCCGTCACGGTAGGATTCGGATAGGCGCCAGCCGCGACTTGCTGGCCGCGACTGTAGTCAATGTGCCCTTCAGCCAGGGACACAGAGGGGTTTCTGGCGAGCGCCTGTTCGATAATTGAATCGAGATTATACCGATGCGCGGGCGGCTCTACCGCCATAACGGGCAGTGAGACGACTGGTCCCAGCAGCAGCGCGAGCAGACAGAAAAGAACGCGAGAAAGGGGCATAACCATTCACTCGACTCCTTATCAGACAATCCTTTGCGAGAAAGAACGCGAACGACTGCGCGACCCTCCTTGCAAATACCATTTCCTGCCTTCTCGCGATCCTCAGATAAGTGCAGGGTTCGCGCCCTGCGCCCACCGGCCTTGGATCGACAAGTTTTCCTAACAGGTGTCGCTTGTACGATGTTACTGGTAACGCATCGGCAAGCGCAACGCCCGACCTTGTCCAATGACACATAAGCCTGAACGGAGAGCTGTGAATCCAAGGTGAGATGGGTCTGACAAGGTGGAAGTTGGGATCACGGAGGCATGGGGGCCCAGAAAATGGGTCGGGAGTCTTTTCTCACCGCAGTGCCCACCGCTTTCTGTGAGAGAAAGCCGGCGCATTCTATTTTTCGCGTTCGGAATGAAATTCATCGCAGTAGGTGAACTCGGCCTCACTTCGATATCGTGAGCGCTCTGGTGATCAGCACCTGCGTCTCCTCTTCTCAAGCTGGCCTGGTAGATTCCCAACTGCGCGCGTCCGCTCAATCCCTACTTATTTCCTTAAGGGTAGCCTGGTCGATCCTCGAGTGCGCGCGTCGAACGAGCACCTTCTGAGCGTGCGCGTTCCGCGAGCAGGAGGACGACCAAGCTACCCCCAGCATCCTGCTACCGGATGGTCGGTTCCACGCTGACTCTGGCCTTCATGGAATTGGGGATCAGACAGTTCGCCTCAGCTTTCTCGATCAGCTCTTTCGCTTTGGCCACATCGGCACTCGCCGCGAGCGTGATGATCGGCTTCAAGGTGATCGCCGTGAACTGAAACTTCCCATCGACCAATTCCAGCCGTCCTTCGGCCACACTCTCGTAGGAGGTAAAGGCCAGACCTGCTCGCTCCGCCACTGATAAGAACGTTGTCATCAAACAGATGTTGGCGGACGCAACGAATAAATCCTCCGGCGACCAAATGCCTTCATGTCCCTTGAACTCCGGCGGCGTCGCAACCTGGATATCCGGTTTTCCCGCACAGGAAATGACTCCCTTGCGCTGCTCTGTCCATTTCACCGCCGTGTGATAGGTATAGGACTTCGGTCTTGTTTCCATGGCTCCTTCCCCTCTCTGCTTGATTCTCGCTCGTACGTTTCACGATGCATGTTTCACGGCTTGCTCGTCGCAGCCGTCTGCTTCTCGCCATCCCCCTCTGTTAGCCCGTGAGGACGCGACCGTTTCATCAGGCTGACATACAAAACCGGGATCACGACTAACGTGAGCAGAGTCGAAGCGCCGACTCCGAACAACAGCGACACCGCGAGCCCCTGGAAGATCGGGTCGAGAATGATGACGAAGGCCCCGACCATCAGCGCCGCCGCAGTCAAGAGAATGGGACGCGTGCGGATGGCCCCGGCCCGGATCACCGCCTCCTCTAGCGGCCAGCCCTCGCCCCGTTGCAGCTCGATGAAGTCGACCAGCAAAATCGAATTGCGCACGATAATGCCTGCCAAGGCAATGAACCCGATCATCGACGTCGCGGTAAAATATGAGCCAGTGAGCCAATGCCCCGGCACAATGCCGATCAACGTCAGGGGAATGGGCGCCATAATGATGAGCGGCGTGAGAAAGGACTGGAACTGGCCGACGATCAACAGATAGATCAGCAACATGGCGATGGCAAAGGCCATCCCCATGTCCCGGAAGGTCTCGTAGGTGATCTGCCATTCCCCGTCCCACTTTATCGCCAAGCGGCTCTCGGACCAGGGCACTTGTGCATAGTGCTGTTCGATCTCATAGCCTTCCGGTGGTCGATAGGCCTTCAATCGATCGCCGATACCGAGCACCCCGTAGACAGGGCTCTCCGCTTTCTCCGCACCGGCCCCCCCGACATCGCCGACGACATACACCACCGGCTTCTGATTTTTGTGGTAGATGGCTGTCTCTTCGATCGTCTGTTCCAACCGTAAGAGCTCCGACAACTGCACCATCTCACCGGTCGGCCGCCGTACGGCAATTTCGCCGAAATGTTCTAATCCGGTCCGCTCCGCCTGCGGCAGCCGCAAGACGATCTGGACTGGACTTTTCTCCTTGGGAATATGCACCAGGCCGATTTGCTCCCCGCCAAGCGCCATGCGCAACGTCCTCACGATGTCTTCCGACGGGACCCCCGCCAGCGCCGCCTTCGCATGATCGACAGTAAAGACATACTTGACCTGATCATGCTCCATGAAATCGTCCACATCCGCCACGCCAGGGGTGGCCTCGAACATGGTCCGGATCTCCTTGGCCACGGCCCGTTGCCGGTCATAGTCCGGTCCATAGACTTCCGCCACCAGCACCGATTGCACGGGAGGTCCCGGCGGCACTTCCACCACCTTCACGTTCGCCCCAAACTGGCGACCGATCTCCTGTACGGCTGGCCGCACCAGCCGGGCGATCTCGTGGCTCTGCGCCGACCGCTGATCCTTCGCCACCAGATTGACCTGAATATCGGCTTGATGGCTCCCCTCGCGGAGAAAGTAATGTCGCACCAGTCCGTTAAAATTGAAGGGCGAAGCCGTCCCGACATAGGCCTGATAGTCGCGGACTTCGGGAATCGTGCGCACATACCGGGTCACAGCCTTCGTCACCCGCGCGGTTTCTTCCAACGTGGTGCCTTCCGGCATGTCGATGACCAACTGCAGTTCGCTCTTGTTGTCGAAGGGCAACATTTTGACCGTCACGCTCCGCGTATAGAATAGCGCCACCGACGCGAACAGCAGCAGGACCACTCCGCCCAGAAAGGTATAGGCCAGCCAAGGGCGCCGGAGCAGCGGTATCAGCACGCGCTGATAGAACCGATAGGTCCAGCCTCCCGTCTCATCGTCCTGCTCCTGGCCCTTCATCACCACCCCTTCGCGATAACAAGTCTGGCAGAACCAGGGAACGACCACGAAGGCTACCAGCAAGGAAAAAAACATAGCGATCGAAGCGTTGACCGGTATCGGCCTCATATAGGGCCCCATCAGGCCTGAGATAAAGGCCATCGGCAGGAGGGCCGCGATCACGGTGAAGGTGGCCAGGATCGTGGGATTCCCCACTTCGTCCACCGCATAAATGGAGGCCTCGCGGTGGGGACGACGACGCAGGGTCAGGTGCCGATAGGTGTTCTCGACCACGACGATGGCGTCATCGACTAAGATACCGATCGAAAAAATCAAGGCGAAGAGCGTGACCCGGTTGATGGTGTAGCCGATCAGCATGGAGGTAAAGAGCGTGAGGGAGAGCGTGACGGGAATCGCGAGCGACACGACCATCGCCGGCCGCACGCCCAGGGTCAGCCCGAGAAAGAGCACCACCGCCGCCACCGCGATCAGCAGATGCCAGAGCAGTTCGTTCGCCTTCTCATCGGCCGTCTCGCCGTAATCCCGCGTAACCGTGACGCGCACGTCTGCCGGGATGATCGTGCCTTTCAACTCCTCGACGGTACGGAGCACCTCGCGGGTGACGGTGACGGCATTCAGGCCTCGCTGCTTGGCGACCGCCACGGTCACGGCCGGGGATTCATCCTGCCGGTCACGTTTCACGTCTACTGTCTTACGATCCCCCCCGGCGCCCAGGCCGAACCACACATATCGCGTGACGTCGGAGGGACCATCGATCACGTCCGCGACCTGACGGAGGTAGATCGGCCGGCCATCACGGACGCCCACTACCAGCGCTTCGAGGTCTTCGCGAGAGCGAATGAAACGGCCTGTTTCCAGCACATACTCGCGGTTCTGACTTTGGAAGCGACCGGCCGGCAGCGCCAGATTCTCGCCCCTGATCACCCCGGCCATATCGAGGGGCGTCACCCCATAGGCCCGCATACGGGCCGGGTCGATCTGCACACGGAGTTCACGCGGGCGTCCTCCGACGAAAAATCCGCCAGCCGTCCCCGGCACCTTCTTCACCTGTTCGAGCACATGCTCCGCCAATTGATGGAGCTGGGCATCGCCGTAGCGGTCGCTGGAGAGCGTCACGGTGACAATGGGCACGTCATTGATGTCTCGCGGCTTCACGAGGACGGGGCCTGCGCCCGGCGGGAACAGATCCTGGTTGGACATGAGCTTGTCGTACAGATCGACAAGGCTCTGCTCCATCGGTTCACCGACATAGAACCGCACGATGATCAGGACACCGCTGGGTCGGGAAATCGAATAGACATATTCGACCCCTCGAATCTCGGAGATCTTACGCTCGAAAGGTTTGGTGAGTTGTTCCTCAACGACCTTCGCGGAAGCGCCGGGGAACGACAGGAAGACATCGGCCATCGGCACGACGATTTGCGGCTCTTCTTCTCTCGGTGTGACCACGACGGCGAACAGGCCGAGCAACAAGGCCCCCAATAAAATCAGGGGCGTGAGCTTGCTCCCGATGAACAGACCGGCAAGACGACCTGAGAGACCGACGTGAGGCATCGCCAATGACTTACCCCTTACTTCTGGCCCTTCACGGTTTCGATCCGGGCCCCCTCGATGCCGGTACTGGCGTCCGCAAGCAGCCGTTCTCCGACTGTCAGTCCGGAGAGGATCTCGATCGACTCGCCCACTGTTCGGCCCAGCTTGACCCAGCGAAGGCGGGCCAACGAATCGGGACCGACCACATACAGCCCCGTGAGTTCGCCTCGCTCGATTACAGCAGCCCTCGGAACAACCAGCGTCTGACCGGTTCCCTTGTCCACCAACATGCGCCCGAACATGCCGGTTCTCAGCCCAGGCGTCGGCGGCAGCTCCACTTTGACCAGGAACGTATGGGTCGCGGGGTCTCCCGTTGGAAGGATTTGCGCCACAATGCCGGACAGAGTCTTGGGACCGAGCGCGTCGATCATCACAGGAATCGTCGCGCCGCGCGAGAGCGCCTGAAGGTCGCCCTCCGCCACCGTCGCTTCCAATCGTAATCGTTGCGGATCTTCCATTTTGAGGAGCGGTTGTCCCGGGGATGCAATTTCACCGGCCTCGATCTTCTTTTCGGTGATGACCCCGTCGAACGGCGCCTTGACGACGGTATAGCTCACCTTCGTGAGGGCGGCTCGTCGACTGGCCTCGGCCACTTTGAACGTGCGGTCGGCATTCTCCTTCTCCTGTTTCGACACCGCATCCTCACCATACAGTTGCTTCATGCGAGCGAGATGCCCGCGGGCATTCTCAGCCTCTGCTTGCGCCCGGGCAAGCTCCTCACGAAGATCACGGCTGTCGAGGATCACCAGCGTCTGGCCCTTCTTCACGGCAGTCCCCTCCCGCACCAGCAACTTTTCCACGGTCGATTGGATTTGGCTCGACAACGTCGCCTGCGCCACGGCTGTGATCTGCCCCGTCACTTCGACGCGGAGCGGAACTTGGACCGTCTCCACCTCTGTCACTACCGCCTGGATCGACGCAGGGGCTGTCGAAGGCTGCCCCGGTTGGACCGGCTCCTCCCGGGAATTGCAGGCCGAGAGAAGGACCGAGGTCGCTAGGACGAGCACAAGCCGGCACATGGCGACCTTTTCTTTCTGTTGAGTCACGATATCCATAGACAACGATCCATCCTCCTACTCACTCCTGCACGCCCAGCCTGCGCAAGAAGGCCATCATCGGACACCAGCCGGTGAAGGCGGACTGGATCTGATTCAGCGCCACAAACGCCGCGACATAATTCCAATAGGGGTGAACAGCGGCCCCCAGCACAACCGCCAAGAGGACAAAGAGACCGGCAATCAGCCGCAACCATTCATTGAGCTTCATCGAATCACCTCCCGGTTTACTCTACCTGTATGATCGACGAGAGCGGGAAAGGATTCACCGGCCGTTCATCCCCTGTTGTGAGAGCCGTCTCCTCGACCCATAGTCAGTCCTATCAAAAGGCTGCCGCAAAACGCTGTCACAGCGACAACCCTCGTCAATAGAGGACACGCCGGTAAAAGATCTTCTTTGCCACCTCGGCCACGCCGATATACCCGACGACGATACAGAACAAGGCAACCAGAAACGATGCCGGCAACGGCACGAACCCCAGCGGGCCTCGTAACAGCGTATAGGGCAGCAGCAACGTCAGGCCCACGACCGTGAACGTTGCCACCAACAGGCCACGGCTCGGTTTGCTGCGCATGAACGGGCGGCGGCTTCGAACAACCAGGACGATGACCGAGGCGGAGATCACCGACTCCACAAACCACCCGGTCCTGAATTCCTCGACACCGGCCTGGAGGAACCAGAGCAACACCGCGAAGGTCAGATAATCGAAGATGGAACTCACTAAGCCGAACGTGAGCATGAATTTTCGAATGAAGGCGATGTTCCACCGTCTGGGCCGATCGATCAGCTCCTCATCCACGCGATCACCGGCGATGGTCATTTCCGGAATGTCGGTCAGCAGATTGGTCAATAATATTTGTTTGGGCAGCAGGGGCAGAAAGGACAGAAAGAGCGACGCCCCCGCCATGCTGAACATGTTGCCGAAGTTCGCGCTGGTCGCCATAAAAACATACTTCAAGGTGTTGGCGAACGTCCTCCGCCCCTCCTGCACGCCTTCGACAAGGATGCCAAGATCCTTTTCCAGCAACACGATATCCGCCGCTTCTTTCGCCACGTCCACCGCGCTTTCGACGGACACGCCGACGTCCGCCGCGTGCAAGGCCGAGGCATCATTGATGCCGTCGCCCCCATACCCGACCACGTGGCCTGCTTTTTTCAACGCCAGGATGATCCGTTCTTTCTGATTCGGCTCGACCTCGGCAAATACATGGATGTCATTCACGCGCGACACCAGCGCTTCATCACTCATCTGCCGCAAGTCTTCACCGGTCAAGAGGTGTCCATTCGACAAGCCGATCGCCTGACCGACATACGCCGCGACGAGGCGATTGTCGCCGGTCACGATCTTCAAGCTGACGCCCAGGTTCTTGAGACGGCCGATGGTCCCCGGGACATCGGCCTTGATCGGATCTTCGAACACGAGGAATCCCAGGAATGTCATGCCCGTCTCATCGTCCTTCGTCATGCCCTCTTGTGCACCCATCTCGCGAGACGCAAGCCCGAGCACCCGCCATCCCTTGGCAGACCACTGCGCCATCTGCGCAAGGATGGCCTCCTGCACGACAGCCAACTCAACCAAGGTGCCGTCCGCAGTCTCGGCGGTGGAACAGACCGCCAAGACATTCGCCAGAGCCCCCTTGGTCACCAGGAGATGGGTGGTCGGCGTCGCGACTAACACCGACAGCCGTTTGCGCACGAAGTCGTAGGGCTCCTCATCCAATTTTCGATAGGGGGTGAGATCGAACGAGCGGGCGGCACGGATGGCTTCGTCAATCGGGTTGAGAAATCCGGTTTCGAAACTCGCATTAAGCCCGCCGTGCAAGAGCACCCTCTCGCTCTGGTTGCCCGCGATATCGTAGGCGGCCTTCAGCCGGACGAGCCCTTCGGTCAATGTCCCGGTCTTGTCCGAGCAGAAGACGGTCATGCTCCCGAAGTTTTCGATCGAGGCCAATCGCTTCACAATCACTTTCTGCTGGGCCATGCGTTTGGCCCCATGGGCCAAATTGATGCTGATGATGGCAGGCAGCAGCTGCGGGGTGAGGCCCACCGCGAGGGCGAGGGAGAAGAGGAAGGCTTCGAGCACGGGCCTGGCCAGATACACGTTGACCGCAAAGATGGCCACGACCAACACGACGGTCACTTCCATGAGCAGATACCCGAATTGTCTGATGCCTCGCTCGAACTCCGTCTCAGGCGGCCTGAGTTGTAACCGGCCCGAGACCTTCCCGAATTCCGTGTCCGACCCGATGTGCACCACGACCGCGGTCCCAGTGCCGCTCACGACATGGGTCCCGAGAAAGAGACTATTCGTCCGTCGAGCCAGCGGAATATCGGCCGACAGGACGCCGCAGACTTTCTCGACGGGATAGGTCTCGCCTGTGAGCGTCGCCTCGTCCACGAACAGATCTTTGGATGCAAGCAGGAGACAATCGCTGGGAATCGTATCGCCAGCCCGGAGCAGGACGACATCGCCCGGCACGACCTCTTCAACCGGCACAGCAACCTGGATTCCGTCGCGCCATACATCGGCTTTGATCTGCACAATCGCGAGCAGGCTGGCCACCGCTTGGTTCGCGCTCCGCTCCTGCCAGAACCCGAGCAGGCCACTGACGAGCACGATCATGAGAATGATCGCGGTGTCAGTCCGATCCGCCAGAAAGAAGGCCAGCCCCGCGGCACCCAGGAGAATGAGAATGATCGGACTGGTGAATTGACGGAATAACAGCTGATAGGTGGACAGCCGGCTCTTCGGTTTCAACAATAGATGTGCATCGCACACATGACGTCGCCGTGCCTCATCGCCGGAGAGTCCCTGGGGAATCGTCTCCAGCTGCTGCATCACCTCGGCCGATGGACGGCTCCAAAAACTCCAGGCATCAGACATCGTCAGAGCGATCCTTTCGGGGCAACCTACGGCTCAGGCATTCATCAATTTTGTCACGCTCCACACCAGCAGCAACGCGTACACGCTCCCGAAAAACCACGGGAAACTGATGGCGCGATGAGCCCACCACTGACGATGCTGGCGGAAGGCCCAGTTTGGCTCAAACACCGGGGGCTCGTTCCGTCGATCCTCAATCGGCTGCCGGATCTCATGAAGCCGGTGGAGACTTGTCACCAGCTGCTCTTTCTGCCACGCAGAATCTTGCTCGATCCCCCTCAATCGCCACTCCCACAGCGCATTCTGACCAGACAACCGGCCGAGAACGATCGCCATTTGAAGGCACAGGAGAATCCCGAACACGCAGAGGAGCACAATCAACACCGCAAAGGACAAGGCCAGGGGCTCTCGCGACAGAATCAGCCCGATCACCGCGACAAAGATGGAGTTGGCCGTAAGGTAGTCGGAGAGCATCGCGTGATAGTCCCGCACCCCTGAGGTCCAGAGGGTGAGGAGGCGCTCGTACGTTGAGTCGAGATCAGTTTCGCCCAGTGCCATCATAGCCCTTCCTTCCACTGAATGACTTCCATCTCCACGTTCGTTCCTTTGCACAACACAACGCAGCTCTCACCCCTTTCCACTCCATCGCCAGTTGCGGATCTCCGGCAGATCATCCCCGTGCTCCGAGATGTATTGCTTATGCTCAATGAGTTTCTCACCGAGCGTTTGCTTGGCATAGGCAGCGCGCGCGCCCAACTGGGGCAGCCGGTCGATCACATCACCGACCAGATGGAACCGGTCAAGATCATTCATCACCGTAATATCGAACGGCGTGGTGGTCGTACCTTCCTCCTTATACCCGCGCACGTGCAAATTCTTGTGATTCGTCCGTCGATAGGTCAGGCGATGAATCAGCCAGGGATAGCCATGAAACGCGAAGATGATTGGCTTATCAGTTGTGAACAGGCTATCGAACTCCTTGTCGCTCAACCCGTGAGGGTGTTCGCGCTGAGGCTGGAGTTTCATCAAGTCCACCACATTAATCACCCTAATTTTCAGACCGGGGAAAAACTTCCTGAGCAACTCGACGGCGGCTAACGTTTCGAGCGTCGGCACGTCGCCGCAGCAGGCCATCACGACATCAGGCTCGCATCCCTGATCGTTGCTAGCCCATGGCCAGATGCCAAGGCCGGCAGTGCAATGTTTGATCGCGGCGTCCATGCTCAACCACTGAGGCGCTGGTTGCTTGCCGGCCACGATCACGTTCACATAGTTGCGGCTGCGCAGACAATGGTCGGTGACGGACAAGAGGGTGTTCGCGTCAGGCGGGAGATAGACCCGGATGACCTCGGCTTTTTTGTTCACCACATGGTCGATAAACCCCGGGTCCTGGTGGCTGAACCCGTTGTGGTCCTGCCGCCACACATGCGACGACAAGAGATAATTCAAGGAGGCAATCGGCTGCCGCCAGGGAATCTGATTCGATACTTTGAGCCACTTGGCATGCTGATTGAACATTGAATCGACGATATGGATAAAGGCTTCATAGCAGGAGAACATGCCGTGGCGGCCCGTCAAGAGATAGCCTTCGAGCCAGCCTTCGCACTGATGCTCGCTCAACAT
>CAYHQK010000034.1:0-15952 GCA_964358535.1 uncultured Nitrospira sp.
TGATCGACTTCCTCGATGTCTATGTGAACTCCTACCATTGGCCTGCCTTCAATGTCGCCGACTCCGCAATCAGTGTGGGAGTGGTCTTTTTGATTATCCACTTTGCTTTCGAAAAGAAAGACGAATCGCTCTTGTCTCAAGGGTTTCCTCCCGCTTCCTAACAGGCTGCTGAAAAATCCCGCCAGCTTCGTTCTCGGCTCATCGAAATCCTCAACGTACCCCTGAGGGTACGCCTCCGGTTTCGACTCGCCTGCGGCCTTGCTGGCGGGCTTTTTGAGCAGCCTGTGAGCGCTCTATTAGAACCCGAAGATGTAGAAAACCGCGATGCCCATTACGATTCTGTAGTACGCGAAGGGGCGGAGCGTATGGCGCTTCACGAAGGTGAGGAAGGCTGCGATGACGATCCAGGCGACGGCGAAGGACACCAGCATCCCGATTCCGAGCGCCAGATAGTCTTCCTGCCGGAAGAGGTCCCGCGATTTCCACATTTGATAGCAGGTTGCTGCAATGAGGGTCGGGAGGGCGAGGAAGAAGGAGTATTCCGTCGCGACTTTCCGGTCCAGCCCCACCAAGAGTCCCCCGATGATCGTGGAGCCGGATCGGGACATGCCTGGCAGTAAGGAGGCGCATTGGGCCATGCCGATCCAGAAGGCCGATCGCAAGCTGACTTGTTCAAGCTGTTGGACCGTTGGCTGATTATGGCGGGCCTCGACGGCAAGAATGATCAGGCCCCCGACGATGGAGGAGATGGCGACGGTTTGTGGCGTAAAGAGATGGCTCTTGATCCAGCTATGGGTGAGGAATCCGATCGCCGCTGCCGGGAGAAAGGCGAGCCCGAGTCCGAGGAGGAACCAGAGATTCCGGTGGGCCGCCCAGGATGATTGGAGAATTGCCGCCCAGGAAGCGCCGCCACGAGCCTGGATCATGGCCGAGGCATCCTGCTGTTCACGCCAGGCTTGTCCGATTATGAAAGCCAGCTTCTGCCGTTCATAGGCGATGACGGCGAGGATGGCGCCAAGCTGGATCGAGATTTCCGCGCTGGCAGCAAGGTCTCCCTCGAATCCCAAGGCATGCCCAACGAGAATCAAGTGGCCGGTCGACGAGACCGGGAGAAACTCTGTCAGCCCCTCCACGATACCGAGGATCGTGGCGAGACCAGGGCCCCATTCGTTCATGCGATTTCTTTCTGAGACAGGTGACGGTGCGGACTGCGTATCTGGCGCATATTCACAAAGTGGTGACGGTCCGTCAAGCAGGTGGTGGAATGATTGCAGCCCTCCACGCCGATCTGCGGGGTCAGGCGACTGGCAAATCTGTTGACAAAGTGAGGGGCTTGGCATACATCAACACCATACGTATAGGTGCCGGACGATCCTCTTCTCTCGACAGGGCTGTTGGATGAGGGCGATAGCCGGTATCTCTTGCAGGTGCCACGTTTAGTGGAGGGGAGGTTTGCATGAAATCAGGATGGATGGCGGCGGTCGTGATGATCGGCGCAGTATCAATGGTCGGGTGTGTCTCTCAAAAGAAATATGATGAGGCGGTGGTCGATGTCGATTCGGCCCGGTCCGAGTTGGAGAAGGTTCGGGCGCAGAAAAATTCGTTGGAGCAACAAGTCAAGACGCTCAAAGATCTCAACTCGAAGTTCGGGAATGAGGCTCAAGTTGCCCACGACGAGCTGGAGCGTATCCAGCACGGGCGCGACAAGGAGCGCGGCAGCGCCGAGAGCCGGATTAAGGAACTCGAAGATCGCATCAGGCAATTCGCCCTGCAGAACCGGGCGGTGCATCAGGAATATGAGGATGTGAAGCGGCACAATCAAACGCTCAAGTCCCTGGTCGCCCGTTATCAGAAAGAGCTCAAGGACCAGTCCCGCTCCGCGGCGGCAGCGCTCGAGCCGACCGTTTCCGCTCCGAGTGCCCCATCGGTTGCGGCCCCTGTCCCTCCTGTGACGAGCGCGCCTCAAGCCTTGTCGTCTTCCATGAACATCAATAAGGCCTCTGTCGGGGACATCGTATTGGTGCTCGGTCTCCCCAAGGACGTGGCCGATCGTATCGTGGCCAACCGCCCCTACCGGGTGAAGGGTGAGTTGGTGGCGAAGAACGTGGTGACTAAAGATATTTTCGACATGATCAAGGATCGGATCAGCGTCGGTCCTTAATCGAAGGCATGATGCGCAGTTTGACAGGCCGTCCATCGTGTGGTGGACGGCCTGTTTGTTGTTGGGATCGTCGCTGCCAGGTGATTCCCTTCGGCCCTGTTGATACAATGCAATTCACGTAGACGGGGGAACTGGAGAACGAATTGATGCGTCGTGCTATTTTGATCGTCGGAGTGCTGGCCGTCGGAGCCGCCATCGGCGGTTATGTCTTTTTCAATGGAGAGAGGAAAGTGCCGGTCCGCTATCGGAGCGCCGTGGTGGAGCGAGGCTCCGTCGTGTCGCTCGTGACGGCGACGGGCACGATCAATCCGGTCGTGTCGGTTCAGGTCGGGACCCAAGTGTCCGGCATGATCAAGAGCCTCCATGCCGACTTCAATTCGGTGGTCAAGGCCGGCGACATCGTGGCTCTGATCGACCCAGAGCCCTTCAAAGCCCGCCGCGATCAAGCGGCCAGCAATCTTGAAATGTCGAAAGCCAATGTCTCGCGGGCCAAAACCGATCTGGCGCAGCGCAAGCGCGAGTTGGATCGGGTGAAGTCGCTGGTGGCGCAGCAGTACGTGTCGCAGAACGACGTGGATGTGGCGACGACGAATTTTCAGTCGGCCGAGGCCCAAGTCAACGTGGCAGGGGCGCAGGTGAAACAGGCAGAGGCGGCGTTGAATGCCGCAGAGCTGGACTTGAAGTACACCGTCATCCGGTCGCCGGTGAACGGGATCGTCGTGGCGCGAACCGTGGAGGTCGGTCAGACGATTGCCGCCAGTTTCGCCACACCGAACCTTTTCCTGATCGCGCTCGATCTGACGAAGATGCAGGTCGATACGAACGTTAGCGAATCTGATATCGGCGGGATCACCGAAGGGAAAGAGGCGACCTTTACCGTCGATGCTTATCCCGGCCATCAATTTTCCGGCACGATCCGTCAGGTCCGTCTTGCCCCGATCAATGTGCAAAATGTGGTGACCTATAACGTCGTGGTCAATGTCGATAATCAAGACCTCCGGCTGAAGCCTGGCATGACGGCGAACGTCTCCATCGTGGTGGCGCAACGAGACGCCGTGCTTAAGGTGCCGAATGCCGCCTTGCGATTCACGCCTCCGACCGCTGGTCCAGCCGATCGTGCGGCGCCAAGCGGAAAACCGGCCAAGGTGAAGAGCGTAGAGCCGCAGGCAGGATCCACCAGAGGGGCCACGGCAATCAGCCGAACCATCTGGAAGCAGGGGCCGACAGGAGAGCCGGAACCGATGCAGGTCCAAACAGGCATTTCTGACGGAGTGGCCACGGAGATTGTATCGGGGGAATTGTCCGAAGGGATACCGGTGATCGTGGGAATCGAGCGACCCAAAGGCGAGCGGGGCGGAAAGGATCTGCCTCCGGGATTCGGGAGCGGCGGACAGAAGGGATCCTCGCGCAACCGGGGCTTGTAATCACCCGTGACGCGTCTCTCGTTGCATGCAATTCACTCACGCTGGGCGAGGGTTCGAGGTTCGATGTTCAAGGGTTTCGGAACTTCGAACCCCGAACGTCGCATTTCGGATCGCGCCGTTCTCGCTCATCTTGCGCTTCACGTTTCACGTTTCACGCTTCACGGGAAATGCCGATGAGCTCGCTGATCGAATGCGAAGATGTCTGGAAGGTCTATCGCGTCGGTGACGTGGAGGTCCAGGCTCTGCGCGGCCTGAGCTTGACGATCGAACAGGGCGAGTTCGTCGCGATCATGGGCTCCTCCGGTTCCGGCAAATCCACCCTCATGAATATTCTGGGCTGTCTCGATCAACCCACCAAAGGGTGCTATCGGCTAAGCGGGGTCGAGGTCGGGGGGCTACGGCCCGACGAATTGGCCGGGATTCGCAATCAGCAGATCGGGTTTGTCTTTCAGAGCTTTAATCTGATCCCTCGCACCAGCGCGCTCGAAAACGCCCAATTGCCGTTGTTCTATCGAGGGCTGTCGCTCAAAGACCAACGGATGCAGGCTGCGGCGGCGTTAGGGCGGGTGGGGTTGCACGGCAGGGAAGACCATTATCCGACGCAGTTGTCCGGCGGGCAGCAGCAGCGCGTCGCGATCGCGCGGGCGCTGGTCACATCGCCCTCGTTACTCCTGGCCGACGAGCCGACCGGCAACCTCGACACCCAGTCAAGCCGGGAGATCATGGGAATCCTGGAAGCGCTCAACCGCGATGAAGGCATTACGATCATCCTGGTGACGCATGAGGTGGATGTTGCAGCCTATGCGGCGCGCGAGATCGTGATTCAGGATGGTCAGATCTTAAGCGACCGTCGGACCAAGGCTCGTCCACCATCCTGCCCGGTCGAGGTCTAGATGGCGGCGTTTGTCTGGCTCACGATCATGACGGCCCTGCGGATCCTCGGACGGAATCGGCTGCGCGCCGGTTTGACGATGCTGGGGATTGTCATCGGCGTGGCGGCGGTCATTGCGATGGTGAGCATCGGTGAGGGCGCCAAGCGGGCCGTGCAGGCGCAGATTGCGACGATGGGCACGAACGTCATCATCATCTTTCCCGGGGTGACGTCCGCGAGCGGGGTTCGGGGTAGTCAGGGGAGCGCCGTGACGCTGACCGTATCCGACGCCTTGGAGATGAGAAAACGCATCCCTTTGCTGACCGACACCGGCTGGTCCCGGCGCGATGTCATGCAAATCGTCTACGGGAACAAAAACTGGAACGGACCGATTAACGGCATCTCTCCAAGCTACCTCACCATTCGAGATTGGTCCTTTACGAGCGGCGGCCCTTTCACTCAGACGGATTTGGACAGCGCAGCCCGGGTCGCGCTCATCGGTCAGACGATCGTGGAGAATCTCTTTGAGCCGGGTGAAGAGCCGGTGGGGGCGGTGATTCGCATCAAGAACGTGCCGTTTCGCGTCATCGGGGTCCTTGCGCCGAAAGGCCAGTCTTCCCAGGGCTCCGACCAGGACGATGTGATCTTCATTCCCTTCAGCACGGCGGAACGGAAGGTGTTCGGGACGTCGTTTATCGGGTCCGTCGGGGCGATGTTCGGCTCGACCGATCAGGTTGAGGATTTGCCTCAGGCGGTCGAGCAGATTCGGGAGATCTTGCGGGCGCGGCACCGGCTCCAGACGGAGCAAAATGACGATTTCACGATCCGGACCCAGGTCGATATCGGGAAGGTGCAAGAGGGCACCAGTGAAACCTTGACGATGATGTTGTTTGCCATCGCCTCCGTGTCCCTCTTGGTCGGAGGGATCGGCATCATGAATATCTTGCTTGTGTCCGTGACGGAACGGACGAGAGAGATCGGTGTCCGGATGGCAGTGGGAGCCAAGCGCCACCACATCATGATGCAGTTTCTGATCGAGGCCATGACCTTGAGCCTGGTGGGCGGGGTCTTGGGGATCGCGCTGGGGATCGCCGGAGCCAAGTTGACGACGGCAATCGCCGGCTGGCCGACCATCATCTCCGGCGACGTGATCGTGGTCGCGTTTTTCTTCTCGCTCGTCGTCGGTCTATTCTTCGGATTGTATCCTGCCAACAAGGCCGCCAGGCTGAATCCTATCGAAGCGCTCCGGTACGAATAAACGAGGATACTTTGGTCAGTGTCCGTGCCGTCTGCTAGGAGGCGGATGCCGGGGCTAAATGCACTTCGATGCGAGGGTTGTTCTTGTCGATGTGTTTGTAGAGGTGGGTTTCGACGATGCGGTTGTCGTTGAGGCCGAGCCCATCGCAGAGGGCGTCCTGCGCAATCTTGAGCCCGCCATCCACGTCTCGCCGGAGGCTCGACGTAAAGTAGAACCGGATAGAGAGGGCGAGCCACTCGGACTGGAGTCCTGCCAGCAGGGCAGCCCGGTGAGGGGATTGTGCCAGTTTCAGCCAGACGACTTGTCCTACCTGGGCCTTATAGGCGCGACCAGCAGCAGAGAGCAAGCGCCGGCCGTTCACCGTGGCATATTGATGGTTCACGCTGGGGGGCACCGGGAGGGTCAGTGCTATCGCATGATTCCCTGCCTCTGGCTGTGCTGATGGAGCTGTTGGCATGAGGGAACGGGGAGCGGTTTTCGCCGCAGTTCGCGGTGCGGCCACTTTTTTGTCGGGGTTCCGGTAGGAGGTCACGCGAACGGCGCGGGGAGAAGAGAGAAGCCGGGTCTGGCGCCGGAAAGTAGGCATGGGCGCTAGCTTAGAGGAGATTGAGAATTTTGGACATGTTCTGCTCGTACCGCTCTTCGGATCTGGCGAGATAGCGACGCCATTCGCTCGGATTCCAGATCTCCATGCGATGGTACAGGCCGACGAGAATGATTTCCTGGTCCTCATCCAAGGGGATGAGTTTTCTGAGGCGGCTGGGAATCAGGATGCGTCCGGCTTTGTCGAGCTCTGATGTGCCGGCTTCCGACACGATGTGGTGCATGAACAGCCGGCTCTGGTCTTCATCGAGCGTGGCTTTCGTTCGTTCGAGGACTTTCTCCCACTCTCTCATCGAGTAGATGAGCGTCGATTCTTCCGGGCCCTTGAGGAAGACGACGGCCTGTCCGTCCGACTCGACCTGCTCACGGATGGGCGAGGGGACGATAAACCGTCCCTTTTCATCCACTTTGCAGAGGTACTCACCGGCAAACATCAATGGGTCCTGTTCGTTACGACGCCAGCTGGGCTTTGGTGCGATCGCGAATCCACTGCTCCAGATCCGAACGTACGAAGCGCCATTCTTTCCCAAGCTTGAAGGCGGGAATCTGGCGACTCCGTAGATAGCGGTAGAGCGTGCGCGAGGTGATCTTGAGATAACGGCAGGTCTCCTCCGCCGTCATCAGCTCGCTCTTGGGCTCGTTGGCCATTCAAAAACCTGGTTCGATAGGGATCCATATGCCTCACGAGGCTTCGGATACTGTTGTCAGGGTAGGAAAATGTGAGCAATCTGTCAAGTGAAAATGCATGACAATGCATGTCAGTGCCATCCGGCTCTGGCAGGCTGCTGAAGAAGTCCGCCAGCACAAAAACCGTGAAGCGTTCCTCGTGAAGCGTCGTTCGTTTTTGGATTCGGACGTTTCACGCGTCACGAACGACGGACGACGAGGATGGCCTTTTTGAGCAGCCTGCGGGAAAGCTATCGTGTTGTGTCGTAGCGAAGCTCTAACGTATCTCATGGCTATTTCAACGCTTGCTAGAGGACTGAGTCGTTTGTTCGGCCAAGAGGCGATCCGGCACCAGGTCCGTCTCGACAGTCCTGGCCAGCGTCAGGGCAAAGACCGGCCCGCTGCCGGCTTGTCGGAGGGTTTTTGCGCATTCGTGCAGCGTCGTGCCGGTGGTGAAGACATCATCCACGAGGAGAATGCGTTTCTTCGCGAGGTCCTGAGGGGTACGGACGGCAAAGGCTTTCCGGAGATTTTTCAACCGTGCCTGCCTCGTTAAGGTGGTTTGGGGATCGGTGGCGGTGATTCTGACGAGGTGGGTGGCTGAAACCGGGCAAGCTAGATGACGTCCGAGCTGATCGGCCAGCAGCAAGGATTGGTTAAACTCCCGCCCTCGTAAGCGGGTGGGGTGCAAGGGGACAGGGATAATCATGTCGACGTCGATCTCGCCTGGCAGGGCGCTGATCATGAGGCGCGCGAGCGGCTTGGCGAGTGTATATGTGCCGTGATACTTGAACGAGCAGATGGCTTCTTTCAGGGGCGGAAGGTAGGGGAAGAGGGTCCAGGCCCGTTGAAAGGCCGGCGGCCGCTCCTGACAGTGCTGGCATTGATGGTTCGGCGTATAGGTCGTAGCAGCTGGCGAGAGAAATGGCTGATCGCAGATGGCGCAAGTCGGTTGCTGGAGCGGGCGGATGCTCTGCCAGCACATTGTGCAGAAGCAGGGGACCGGGTCAGTGCCGAGTTCAGTCCCACAGCTCAAACATTCCACCGGCAAGACAAACCGGAGGGCCTGGCGGCACCAGCCGATGAGCCGATCCTTGGTGCATGCATGTAACATCGCGGGAGGCGCTCCCATCCATGTTGAGCTGTGTTTCTTCTAAGAGAATAGGCCGCGCCAGTCAAGGTTGTTGCTCCGTAAATGGTTGTGATATACGAAGGCGGCAGGATGAGGCGCGAGCGATGCGCAACGAGCGGGAAAGGCGAGACGCGCAAGACCTGGTTCCGAGTGTCTCGCCTTTCCCGCCAGTCTCGCGTGTCCAGCCCGTCTATGTTGCTGGTCAGGGCATGGATGGAGAAGCAGATCACCATGGTGACATTCAAACAAGTGTCGAAAATGTATGAGCGGGGCGGCGACCGTATCACCGGGCTCGATCGGGTTACGGTTGAAGTGGCAGAGGGAGACTTCTGCGCATTTATCGGTCCCAGCGGCTGCGGGAAAAGCACTTTACTCAACCTCGTTGCAGGGCTGGATGCGCCGACCTCGGGGGAGCTCTTTCTTGAAGGCCGGTCGACCAGCCGGTTTACGAACGACGACTGGACGGGGATCAGGCGAGATACGGTCGGGATTATCTTCCAGGCCTTTCATTTGATTCCCGGACTGACGGCGGCGGAGAATGTCGCGTTCCCCCTGTTGTTGCGCGGAGAGCGAGGGGCATCGGTCCAAACCCGCGTCGAAGAAGTGCTGGAGTTGGTCTCGATGACGGCGCGGCGCCACCATCGCCCCAGCGAGCTCTCTGGCGGGGAACAGCAGCGGGTGGCGATGGCGCGCGCGATCGTGCATCGGCCCCAGATCATTTTGGCCGACGAGCCGACCGGCAATTTGGATTCCCAGCACGGGGCGGAGATCATTCTCCTCCTCCGGTCGCTGGTGCAGCGGTTTCGCCAAACCGTTTTATTAGTCACCCACAGTGTCGCGGCGGCGGACGCAGCCGATTATGTCTGGACCATGAAGGATGGGCAGCTCGTGGCGAAAACATCGCACGAGCCTCTCACGATAGGAGCGTGATGGATCTGTCGATTACGATTGCAGGCGTGCGATTTCCCAGTTGTATCATGAATGCTTCTGGGGCCCTCTGTGTCACGCGTGAGGAGCTGCTGGCCCTCGGTCGATCCCGTGCTGGCGCTATCGTCACCAAGTCGATGACGGTTGAGCCGCGCGAGGGCAATCCGGCGCCCCGGTATTATGGGTTCCCCGGCGGCTCCATCAACTCCATGGGCTTGCCGAACCTCGGATATAAGGCCTACGCTGCGCTCATCCCTGAATTGAAGACGATGGGAAAGCCGGTCATCGCCAGTGTGGCCGGTCTTTGCGAAGACGATTTTCTGACGATCGCGTCCACGATCAATGCGGTAAAGCCGGATTTGATCGAGGTCAATCTCTCCTGCCCCAACATTCCCGGCAAGCCCCAGATCGGCTATGACGCAGAAGCCTCCGAGCGTCTGTTGAAGCGGGTTCGCAAAGTGATCACGGTTCCAATGGGGGTCAAGCTGCCTCCCTACTTCGATCCGGCCCATCACAAAGTCATGGGCGACGTGATCGGCCGCTGCGGGGTTGATTTTCTCAATCTGATCAACTCGGTCGGTAACGGGCTCGTCGTCGATCCTGAGCGCGAAGAGGTCGTCATCAAGCCTAAGGGTGGGTTCGGCGGATTGGGTGGCACGATCATCAAGCCGGTCGCATTGGCCAATGTGCGGGCCTTTTGGAAGATCTTCGAAGGGCGCATCCCGATTATCGGGACCGGCGGCGTGGTCAATGGCGTGGATGCCTTCGAGCATGTGCTCTGTGGCGCCTCGGCCGTGCAGGTCGGGACGGTCCTGGTCGAAGAGGGGCTTGGTGTGTTCGGCCGGTTGGAAACGGAGCTGGCGGCCCAGCTCAGCAAGAAGGGCTATACGAAGCTGGAGGACTGCCGGGGCAAGCTGAAGGAATTGTAAGACTACTTCGTCCCGAACGTCTTGGCCAGGAGGCCCAGTTGCAGCGCCCGTCGGAGCAGTTGCGCCACGTTCCTCACGTTCAATCGTCGCATCAAGTTGAATCGGTGTACTTCGACCGTGCGCACGCTGATCTCCAGCACTTCCGCGATCTCACGGTTCGTCTGCCCGCTCGCCACGAGACGGAGGATGTCACGCTGCCGAGGGGTGAGGAGATCGGCCTCGCTCTCCTCCTGCAACGGTTGGATTTTGTGGCTCAGGGCAGTTTTCTCGCTCATCATCAATCTCTCCGCATCAACTCCGGTAAGTCTAGCAAAGGTATGTATCGCTGTAAACGAAACGACTCATTTGTGCAGAACCCTGTTGCTGGCCTACGTATTGTCATTTGTCCTGGCTCCTCGTTTGGCATGATTCGCGCGGTTCATCCCGTACCTAGGCCCTAGATGACTATACCACTCGCGCTCCATATCGCCTTGATCCGCGCCCATGTCAGCCAGAGGCCATTTCGCGCCCTGTTGAGCATTGCCGGGGTGGCTCTGGGTGTCCTGGCCTCCGTGGCCATCGGGACGGCGAACGTGCAAGTCCTGCGATCCTTTGAGCAAGCGGTCACAACGGTTGCCGGTCCTGCCACATTGGAAGTGGCAGGCCATGATCTCGGCCTGGATGAATCGGTGATCACGGCGGTCCGTGCAGTGGAGGGAGTGGTGAGCGCCGCTCCGGTCATTGAGGATGCGGTCGTGCTTGTCCAGGGGGAACAGCGAGGGCAGGCGCTTCAGATAGTGGGCCTGGATCTCCTCGCGGAGGTCGGGACCCGTGGATTTCAGATCCAGGCTGATGCAGAGGAGGAGCTGGAGAGGCTGCTGGCTCCGGACTCGCTCTATCTTGGCCGCCAAGTTGCGGCCGACTGGAACTTGGGAATCGGCAGTCTCGTCGAGGCGACGGCGGGAGGGCGTCTCGTGCAACTGCGAGTTGCCGGGTTCCTTCACGACGAAGAGTCCCGCTCGTCCCTCTGGGATCGGCTGGCCGTCATGGATATCGCGGCGGCGCAGCTGCTGTTCCACTCAGTCGGGCGGTTGGACCGGATCGAGCTGGTGACGCAGCCTGGCCGACCGCTCGACGATATCGCGGCCTCGGTGCGGGCGGTGCTCCCGCCCCATCTGGTCGTGCAACGGCCGGCGCAACGGACGAAGCAGGTTGAAAATATGGTGCGGGCCTTCCAGCTCAATCTGACGGTCTTGAGCTGGGTCGGGCTGCTCGTCGGGATGTTCTTGATCTACAACACGATGGCCTTTGCCGTGGCGCAACGGAGGCGGGAGATCGGCATCTATCGTGCGCTCGGCATGACGGAGCGGCGGGTTGCAGGCCAGTTTCTCCTGGAGGCAGGGCTGCTCGGTCTTCTGGGCGGGCTGCTGGGAGGGCTTGGCGGGGTCTGGCTGGGCAGGGGGTTGGTGTTGCTGGTGAGCCGGACGATCTCAGATCTTTATGCGCCGGTGACGTCAGGCGGGTTGATTCTGTCGTTCGACCTGTCAACGTTCCTGGCAGTGGCGAAGGGGGTGCTGCTCGGGACCCTGGTTTCGATGGTGGGGGCCTTGGGTCCCAGCCTGGAGGCAGGCAGGACCGTGACGGTCCGTGCCTTGGCGCCGGGAGACTATGAAAGAACGAATCAACTGAGGGCTGGTCTCTTCGGGTGGATCAGCCTTGCATTATTGCTGTTGGCAGGCCTCTGTTCACTGATGGGCCCGGTCGGTGGCCTGCCGCTCTTTGGTTATCTCGCGACGGTCTGTCTCCTGGGAGCCCTCTCCTGTCTTGCGCCGATTTGCATCCAATCGTTGGGCTGGCGCTCTCACAACAAGAACAAGACGATGGCGCTCGGGGGGAGCCTCAGGCTTATTGCGGCAGATCAGGCTGCGCGCCATCCTGGCAGGAACGCGGTGACGGTGTCGGCCTTGATGGTGGGATTGTCGATCATGATCGGTGTGGCAGTCATGGTTCGCAGTTTTCGTGACACGGTTGAGGTCTGGGTGAACGAGACCGTGATGGCCGATCTCATCGTGGCCCCGCAATCCTGGCTCCAGGGGAAGCAGGGAGGGCAGACGTCCCGTTCCCTCCCTGGGACTTGGCTAGCGACCCTGTCGGCAATTGAGGGTGTTGCCGCAGTTGATACCTACAGGGAGGTGCATGTGGGGGTGGAGGGCCAGAGGGTCTCGTTGATTTCGCGAGATCTTCTGCTCCATGCGCAGCGTAGCCGCTATCTGATGACTCATGGAGACTCGACTGTGGTTTTGCAGCGTGCCGCCGAGACTGGAGGCGTCCTCCTGTCGGAAGTGTTGGCGACTCGATTGGGGCTTCACGAGGGAAGCCAGGTTTCAATCATGACGCAGGCTGGGCCAGTGATTCTGTCCGTCGAGGGAATTTTTTACGACTATGCGACTGACGGAGGAAAGATGGTGATGGATCGAACCTGGTATCAGCGCCATTGGCAGGACGACCGGGTGACGGTGTTTCCTGTTTATCTGGCTGCAGGGGCCGATGCGAAACAAGTCAGGCAATCGATTGTCGCGCAGGTTGCAGGGCGGGACGGGGTGACGGTTCCGCCCTTGGTGATCCGAAACCATGAGCTACGGAAGGAGATTCTCGATATCTTCGACCGGACCTTCGTCCTGACCTATGTCCTGGAGGCCATCGCCGTATTGGTAGCGGTGCTGGGCATCGTGAATACGTTGGTGACGGCTGTGTTGGAGCGGCGACGTGAGTTCGCCACCTTGCGGGCGATCGGCGCCAGTACAAGGCAAGTCGAGCGGTTGGTCTTGTGGGAAGCGGCCTATCTCGGGCTGATTGGGGCGGTGCTGGGCGTCGTGGGGGGCCTGCTGCTGGCCCTGCTGCTTATCCACGTGATCAATAAACAGTCCTTTGGCTGGACGATTCAGATGACGGTCCCAGGCGGAGTAATCTTACAAGCAGTCGCACTCGCACTCACCTCTGCCCTGGTGGCTGGCTACTGGCCAGCTCGCTGGGCTGCCAGGCAGCCACTGGTGGAAGGGTTACGAGAGGAATAGAGAAACGGTGGCTTGTCAATTCGCGAGCAGCTGTTGACGGCTGCTCAAAAAGGCGTTCAGCAAGGCCGCAAGGAGACTCGAACCCCGAGGCGTACTGTTACTGTACGTTGAGGGGTTCGAGCGACTGAGAACGAAGCTGGGGGCCTTTTTCAGCAGCCGGTTGATGTTCGACCTCGATTTTGAATCCGAGGTCTTCGATCATACCCCAGACTTCTGGGGCGGGAGCGCCCGGAGTCGTGAGGTAGCCGTTTACGAAGATGGAGTCGGCTGGATAGAGGGCCAAGGGTTGGAGGCTCCGTAGATTATGCTCACGGCCACCTGCTACGCGGAGTTCGGTGCGTGGGTGTAGGAAGCGGAAGAGGCAGAGCACTTTCAGGCAGCGTTGTGGCGTCAGATTGTCACAGTTTTCTAACGGCGTGCCAGTGGCCGGATGGAGCGTGTTGAGCGGAATCGAATCCGGCTTCACGTCGATCAGGGCCATGGCCAGGTCGATGAGGTCTTCGTCCTTCTCTCCCATGCCCACGATCCCGCCGGAACAGATTTCCAATCCTGCAGCTCGCGCGTTCTGGATGGTGTTGAGCCGGTCTTGGAACGTGTGGGTGCTGCAGATGGAGGCGTGAAAGGCTTCGCTCGTGTTCAAGTTGTGGTTCACCCGATCGACGCCCGCCGCCTTCAATCGTTTGGCCTGTCCTTCGTTCATGAGGCCCAGCGAACAGCAAATCTGAATGGGAATCTCCTGCTTGATGGAGCGGACAGCTCCTGCGATTTCGTCGATTTCCCGATCCAACGGACTCCGGCCGCTGATGACGATGCAATAGCGTTGGGCCTTTGAGGCGGCTGCTTGTCTGGCTCCGTCGATCATCTGCTTTTGGGGCAAGAGGTTGTAGCGCTCAATGGGGGCGGTGGAGGTCGCAGATTGTGAGCAGTAGTGACAATCTTCCTGGCAGGCTCCGCTCTTGGCGTTTTGCAACATCTGGAGGCGCACGGTCTTGCCGAAATAGCGGGACCGGACGGTAAAGGCGGCCTGGAGGAGCTCCAACAAGCGCTCATCCGGACTGTCGAGCACAGCCTGGCATTCGCTTCTGGTCAGCGTTTCATCACGCAAGGCTTTGGCAGCGAAATCCTGATAATCGACCATGGGACACTCCATCATCTGTAGAAGTTGAATTGATTGCGATGTGATGGCTGCGCCTCTGTCAGGCCGCCTGACTGGCTGAAAACCTACACGGTTTCGAAGGGAGAAGCAATGCCCTGGTAGGGGACTTCAGAGGCCTGGAGGGGGCCGCTGTCTTGACTGGAGACCGTTTGGCCGGCATTTGGCCAGGGCAATGCCACGAAGGTATTCCAGGTTCCGCAACGGCGGCAGCGTCCGGACCATTCGGTCGATTCCTGCTGACAGGCGGTGCAGACGTAGGGGACGACGACGCGTTTCTTGAAGTGGAGAGCTTTCTTGAGTTCGACGACGGCCTGCTCCATGTGCTGTTTGCGTAGAAAAAGATTGGCCATGATCTTGTGGTAATCGACCAACTGGTCCTGGATCCCTTCGACGGTCGAGAGAATGTCAAAGGCTTCGTCGACCATTTCGAGCCGGTAGTAGAGCTTTCCCAAATAAAACTGCAGGGCCGGATTGTTCGGGTCCTGGTGAAGGGCGTCCTGATAGACCCGGATAATTTCACCTGGTTCGCCCTGCTCGAGAAAGAGTTCTTCGAGCCGGTGCAGGATGATGATGCTGCGGGTCTTGGCATAGACTTTCTTGAGAATTTCGACCGCCTGCTTGGTTTTGCCTTCCCGGATGAGGATTTCGCCGATGCCGATGTAGGCAGGCAGGAAGGTCCGGTCTTTCTTGATGGCGCCGCGGAAGTAGCGCCGCGCCTTGTCCGGGTGGCCCCGTTCCAGCAGCTGCCGCCCCACTTCGTAGGTGCAGCCGGTGAGGAGATGGGCCTCGGCCCGTCGTTCCGGTTCAGGCAGGTTGGCCTTGAGGAGCCGGTGCTGGATTTCGAGCGCCTCGCTCCATTTTTCAAGCCGGATCAAGAGGTCGCGCTCGCGAATGAGCGCAGTCAGGTTATCCGGTTCGATCCGGAGCATCTTGTGCAGGGCCTGCAAGGCGTCTTCATAACGTTTGGCGCCTTCTAAGTCCTTCGCCAGCTCCAGCAGGATTTCGATGTTGCGATCGTCCACGCGATTGGCTCGCTGATGGAGACGGATCGCCTCCGCGAAGTTGCCCTCCGCGCGGTAAATGTTTCCCAGCCAGAGCAGCGAGTCGACGCGATTCGGGTCCATGGCCAGGGCCTTCTCGAAGAGGCCGATGGCTTCGACGGTGCGCTTGGACATAAAGGCATGGGTGCCTTCACGATGAAACGCATCGATCTTTTCCTTGCGCCGCAACAGCCGCGCGCTGCGCCAGTTGCCGATGGCATGGGCGGTTTGTCTCATGCCTACGGCCAGGGTGACGAGCACGGCGCCGAGGGCCATGGAGAAGACGACGAGGGTAACGGGGCTCAATTGAAACTGGATGGAGGGGCTGGTCTTGATGTCGACCGTCCCTGGGTTTAATTCGCGGAAATAGCTGTAGAGGAAGATGCCGAGGCAGATAAGGAAAATGGTCGTGAGCAGTCGGAGCATCGGGCTAGGCCTTTTTCTTCGTCGGCGCCTTCTTCGTCGGTGCTTTTTTGGCCGGGACCTTTTTGGTCGGTACTTTTTTCGCCGGTGCTTTTTTGGGCTTCTTGGCCGGCTCTGGGGCTGCCGCCTGTTCTACGACCGGTGGTTCGTCAGACACGGGGATGCGTTTCGCGTCGGCCCACAGCCGTTCGAGGGCGTAATGGCCCCGGACGTCTTGCCGGAAAATATGCGCGATGACGTCGCCGAAGTCCATTAGGACCCATTGCGAATTCCTTGCGCCTTCGATGCTGCGTGCTTTGGATCCGGAGA
>CAYHQK010000035.1:0-2787 GCA_964358535.1 uncultured Nitrospira sp.
GGTCATCTCGGACGCTCCTTGTCCTGTTGATTAAGTCCGCCGGGAATCCGATCCCTGCGGGATTGCTCCTCATACTCGCGCGCTTGCGGCGAGATCGACACTTGATCCTCCGTCGCCCGGTCGGCCCCATCCCTGCGAGACTGGGCGCGCGACGGCACGTCCAAGATCCGCTGATAGGCGCGAACCAGATTATGAATTTGGCTGAACTCGACACCCATGGTTTTCCCTGCGTAGCTCGTGAAACGTGAAGCGTCTCTCGTTTCGGATCGGAGCTGATGGCTGATAGCTGACGGCCGATAGCTTCAGTTGCGAGATACGAACGACGCTTCACGAGCGACGATCCTTAACCTCTTGCGTTGAGAAATTCTGCTTCGTCAACCGTCCCGGACGTGGCGTAGCCGTTCAAGGCTTTCCCGCCCCTGTTCATCTGCACCAAGGCGCCTTGCGTCAAGCCGATCCACGACTGGATCGCTTCGCGATTCTGTTCTGAACGGGTGAAGGCCTGCCGTATCGCATCGGCCAGACTTTTCCAGACAGACTCTTCTCCTGGAACGATAACCCGATCCTCAAGTCGAGCCGAGGCCTGCGCCAGCTCGAGCAAAGTTCGGTCGACGCCAAGCGCACAGGCTTCGACGGCCTCCAGATCCTGCTTGGCAATAGCCGCGTCGCTTTCGTCCATCTGCGCGATGAGCGCCCGGTATTGCGTTTCGAGTTGCTGCAACGAAACCATCTCGTGCCTCATTTTGTCAGGCGTGAAACGTAAAACGTGAAACGTGAGAGGCATGAAGAAGATTGCAGGATTTCATCCTAGCCATCAGAGATCATCTCCCTTCTTCCACGTTTTAGGTCTTACTCCCTAATTTTTACTTCTCACGCCTCACGCCTTCAGCGCGAGCCGGGGCGCCGCCGTGTCCGACTGCTGGTACGCGGGCATGCCAACAGGCGACACAGACTTCACGGATGGAGGAGGCACAGAAGTCCCGCTATCCATCAGCGTTTTCACCTGCTCCGCCACTTGCCTCCAGGAGCTGTTCAGATCGGTCAGCAACGTGCGGACCCGCTCCAGCGGTTCAGACTGTCTCGCGAGATGCCCCTTCACCAGTTCCTCATGCATGTGGAGATAGAGCCGATCCAGATTACGCGCAATCTCCCCCCCCTCTTCGAGGTTGAGCGAATTGCGCAATTCGGCAATGATCGCCAGGGCTCGATAGAGAGCAATCCCGGAGGCCAAAGTGTTCTGTTTCCCCATTTCCTGGACGGCCTGGCCGATTCGAAAAATGGCTCCGTCATACAGCAGCACGATAATCCGCGTCGGATCGGCGTGAGTCACATCGCTCTCGAGATACTTCGCTGCAGCATAGGGATTGTTCGATACGCTCACGAGCACTCCTCCTTTATGAATTCAATCTGTTACCCGTTTGATCCATTTCTCCCTAGATTCGAGAGTTGGTTGGTCAAGTAATTGCTCGTCGCTTGAAACTTTCCAAGAAGTGATTCCAAACGGACAAGTTGGGCACGAAACGAATCCCCTGCCGTCGCGATACGATCATTCAGCTTGGCGATATCACTCGTGAGCCGATCCACATTTTTCTGCAATCCCTTCGATTTGGCAGTCAGGATGCCGACGGAAGGGTCGGTGTAGGTGGCCAGAGACGACACGAGCCGGTCCCCGACGCCCCGCGTCACATCGATGGTGCCGAAGAGCCCGGTCGCGGCGCTTTCGGTGCTGATAGCCAGACCGTCTTCTATAAATCCTGAACTGCTGGTCAGCACATTGGCTTTGCCGGTGGCTGCATGGTCGTTGATCGTGCCGGCGATATCGGCCCCTTGCGCCGTGCGTACAATTGTGTCGATGCCAGTGATCTTGGTCAACGGGACGTCGGTCTGATCGGAGACGACGGTAAACCGGATGTCTATGCCATAATCCTTCGCGGTGATTTTAAGCTTGCCGCTGTCGTTGGAGGCAGAAAGGCCGACCCCCTTCGTCGCGAACGTGCTGTTCAACGAACTGACGATGTCGTTGATTTTCAAGCCTGAGCCGAGAGTGACGCTGAAAGACGTGGTCGCCGGAGTCGTCGCGGTGTAATTGCTGCTATACGTAAAACTCAGCGTTTCGGCGTTCGTCAATCCGGTCGTAGATAAGTCCTGGAATGTCGCATCCGATGTGCCCCCGAGCACGGCCTTCAGGGGCGCCGTGGTGATATTGATCCCATAGCGTCCTGCCTCGGTCTTGCCGCTCAACCCGACGAACGTGATCAGGCTGTTGCTGGGCGTGCCGATTCCAAGGAAGAGCCGCCGCACGCCATTCGGGTCGGAACTGATGGCGGAGGAGAGCGTCGACTCATTGACCGTGAGCGCGCCGGTTTTGCTATTGGAGGTGATCCCGATCTGAGACAGGTTGGCTTTGCCCGTGGTGAGGCCGGGAATCTGGCCGCTCACGAGATCTTTCAGTTGGCGTTGAATCGCTCGTATGGCCGGGTCTCCGAGCAACGGGCCTGCTTGCTTGGTGACCGGATCGTACGTGAGTTGCCCGTTCAGAAAGGTATTGAAGTCGTTATAGGCGGACACAAAGTTCTTGATCTTCCCCACGGCGGCGGCGGCATCCGACGAGACCGCCACGCTCACACTATTCGTCGTGTCCACTTGCAGCAAATTCAGGGTCACGCCTTGAATGATGTCCGTGACCGCATTGGTCGATTTGGTGTAGGTAGTGCCATCCACGACCACCACGGCATCCTGGCCTGATTGAAAGGTGGGCGCGAACACATCCACCGAAAACTTGTCGCC
>CAYHQK010000035.1:2887-15078 GCA_964358535.1 uncultured Nitrospira sp.
GCGAGGATCAACCGATAGGGATTAGACCCGGTCCCGTCGTTGATAATCGTGGCGGTGACAGTCCCAGCCGTCGCGTTAATCGCGTCTCGCAACGCCTGCAGCGTAGTGCTGGACGTGACAGCGACGCTATATTCCGTCCCTGAATTGCCGACCTTGTACTTAAAGGTTCCGTCGGCGCTCGCGACAGCCGTGGCGTTCTGATCGACAAAACCAGCGGCTGCCAGCTTCGCAACCTTGGCCAACTGCTTGACCGAGACGGCATAGGTCCCAGTCGTCGCCATGCTAGTGGCCGTCGCCGATAAGAGCGAGACGCCAGCAGAGGTGGTCCCGCCAGAGACGCTATTGGTGTTGAAGTTGGCCGGATTGTTGACGGAACTGGCCACGGCCAACAGGGTGGAGAGTTTCGTACTGACGCTCAGAACCGTGCTGATTTCTTTCTGGTAGGTGGCCTGCCTGGCCTGCAAGAGCGTAACGGGACGACGCTGGGAGTCCTGGACTTGCTGGATAAGTTGGTCGAAATTGATCCCGGATGCGAGTCCGGACGAGGTAATACCCATGGTGCTCCCCTTCTCTGGTTCTGTATCGGCTGGAAAGGGGAAAACTTGAGGGATTAGCAGGGACGCGAGACAGGCGGGACTGGCGTGAAGAGCATATGGCTTATAGCTGATGGCCGATGGCTCGGAAAAACACCGTCGGTCTGGAAGCGCAATTCGAGGGAGCTGATGGCAGAAGCCAGGAACGGGGATTGCGCAGAGGGGAAAAGCCTATAGCCGAGAGCCCTGTCCACGAAAACAGGATGTACTTTTATCGTGCTATCAGCCACCAGCTATACGCCATAGGCTCTTTTCGCGCTTCAGCAGGATGCTCAAAAAGGCTGTCAGCAAGGCCGCAGCCGACGAACGCACCGCAGGCGTAGCCTCTGGCTACGTTGAGGATGCGTTCAAGGCGAGAACGAAGCTGGAAGCCTTTTTCAGCATCCTGCTACACGACCTTATCGATCAGCGGCCCGATCAGGTTCCTAATCACATCCGACGCGGCGCGCATCTCTTTAGCAGGAATTTCTCTGATGACGACTCTGGTTTCCGGATCGACGATCACGGCCGTGATTTCATCGGTCTCTCTGTTCACGCGGAACTGGAAGTCGTAGGCCGGCATCGCGGCCACCGCCGCCTGTACTGGCGCAGGATCTGCTTTCGGTTCCGTTCCTCCGCCGGCTCGTTCTATCGGACGAGCTAGAAGAGCAGCCTGAAGATGGCCATCAACTTTCTCAATCATGGTCGTACCTCATGGCTCTTCGGAGCGGAGGCGCGGACCACGTGGCCCGCGCCTCCTTCCTCTGTTGTCTCCTACTGCAGGAGCTGCAACGCTGTCTGGCCAGTCTTATTGGCCTGAGCCAGAATCGCCGTACCGGCCTGCACCATGATCTGGTTGCGCGTGAATTGCGCCGTTTCATAGGCGAAGTCCGCGTCCTTGATCCGGGCCGACGCCGCTTCCTGATTCTCCGCCGAAACGGTCAGGGCTTGCGTCGTCAGGTCCAGCCGGCTCTGCAAGGCTCCGACGTCGGACCGCACCTTGCTGATCTGCGCAAGTGCCGCGTCGAGGGTCAGAATCGCCGTATTGGCGCCCTGTTGCGTGGTGATGTCGATCAAGCTCACTGAATTGTCGAGGTTCGTCGCATACGGATTGGTCGTGCTCAATGACCCCACATCCGTCGTCGATCCCGAAAAAGTCACATCGTTCTGTGATGTGTACTTAATCGCGCCTCTGTACACCGTCTGCCCGGTCGAAGGGGTGCCCAGCAGATCCGTCATCGTCTCTGCATTGGATTCAGCGTACACGCTGATGTTGCGCCCGTCCGCGGCTTGGAGGATTAAGGCACCGGTTGCATTAAGGGATGCCGTCACACCGGTAGTTGCAGTCTTCGCATTGATTGCGGACCGCATCGCCCCGGTCCCGTCATTCGCCGTGACGCCGGCAGTCGCCGCGATGGCCACCCCGTTGATCCACAACTCGTTCGCGGCAAGATCGCCGGCCGCAACCGCTGTCGCGGCAGACATAACGTTGGACACGACCGTGGCCGTGACGCCTGACTTGCTCTTGACGCTGTTGATAGCCGCTGCCTTTGCGATAGCACTGGACTGGCCATTGTAATTGCTCACCTCATAGGCCGAGCCGTTCTGCGAGCCAATGAAGGTCGAGGCAATACCGATCGCCGAGGCAATGGAGCCCAGGCTAAGGGCAGTGGAGGTGCTGAAGGCCAGCTTGATATCTGTGCCCTTGGCTCCTTCAAGAATGATCCTGGTCCCCGCTGAGTTTAATTTCGCGGTGACATTGGTGATACCAGCCGCGTTCACTGCCGCAATGAAATTGCTCGTAAAGGTCGAGCCCTGCGCGCCGGCCGCGCTGCTCCCGGAGACATTGGTGATCACCGTGCCATTGATCACGATCCCCAACGTACCTCCGCTGATGGCACTGATAAATGCACTCCCATCAACCGCTCCACTCACGGCCACCCCGCTCGTATTGAGGTCGAGCACGGAAACCTGATCATCCGTTGTCGTGGTGGCACCAGCCAACTGGCCGTTGACCTTGACTTCACCGGCAGTGAGATTCCCGATACCGGTCGTATCAGAGAGCATCCCATCAGTAATAGCACCCGAGAAGGCCGCAAACTTTCCAAGCTGGGCCGCTCGGACGTCTCCCAGCGAGAAGGTGATGGTCTGGTCGGCGTTGGCGCCCACCTGGACTTTACCGGACGAGAACGAGCCGTCCAGCAACGAGGCACCGTTGAACTCCGTCGTCGTGGCCAAACGATTCAGCTCCGCGACGAGTAAGGTAGACTCACCGCCCAACGTGGCACGGTCCGAAGCGGTATTCGTGTCACTGGCCGCTTGCACGGCCAATTCACGCAACCGACCGATGATGTTGGTGGCGACGTTAAAGGCTCCTTCCGCCGTATTGACCAACGATCCGGCGTCGCCGGCGTTTCGCACGGCCACGCGAAGACCGCGTGACTGCATGCTCAGTTTGGTGGCGATCGACAGTCCGGCTGCGTCGTCCGAAGAACGATTCACCCGAAGACCGGATGACAACCGTTCCAGCGACTTGGCCAACATGTCGTTGTTGTGGCCCAAATTCCGTTGCGCGGTCAAACTGGGGATGTTGGTATTGACTGATAAAGACATTGGAAATTCCTCCGTGACGCTGACATTGGAACACTACATAGCAGCAACATCCATGTCGCCGGCTTGAATTGGCTCATCTCGATACGACGGACACTATTCGCGAGAGGCCTCCTTTCCCTGTGGTAAGAGCTTGCATTGGACTCAGTATCGGATGATGCCCTAGCGGACTTGAGAGACCTACGGAACGGGAATCAGATGGTGCAGGTTGGTGGCAGTTTGTGCAGATTAATAGCCCGGGCGAGACGGGCGGGACTGGCGGGAAGAGCGGGACACATCGTTCGTATCTCGTGAAGCGTCGTTCGTCCATCGAAACTGGAGATATCAGCCGTCAGCTTTCAACCATCAGCTCCTATCAGGAAACGAGATACGTTTCACGCTTCACGAAAGACGGTCTTCCTGAGATACGCTTCCCGGCAGGATGCTCAAAAAGGCTGCCAGCAAGGCCACAGCGCGCGACTATCGATGGTCCTTTCAAGCTTGCTCGTTGACGTTCCCTACGCTGGCCTGGATGAGTCCCCCACTGCGCGCGTTCAACGAGGGCTTTCTCAAGCCGCGCGTTGCGCGAGCACAGGGGACTCACCGGGCCAGCCTCCTCTTTTTTTCAGCATCCTGGAAGGTGGAGCAGATTGGCGGCTAGATACCGAGGCGAACTCAGCGCTGGATCGTAACTATAAAATACGACGAGGACTTTGCCTCTCTCCACATTGAGAAAGGCCGGATAGCCTGCTTCGAATTCATGGCCGTAACAATAGCCTTGCGGGTCCTCCAGCAGCCTGTGACCGGACCAATGCTCGCCTCCATCCAGGCTGAAACTGAGACCGACTCCCGGCTCGGTCAGCCCCTGGGGATTGCCGAGATGATTGCGGTAGCCCAGGATCACCTCGCCGGATGGCCCCAGATGCAGCGAAGGGGAAGTACCCCAAAGGGCCATGTGCTCCGGGACCGACCAGGTATGGCCTCCGTCGCGTGAAAGCGACCGGTAGAGATCCCTCTTTCTCCCTTCGACCCCCTGCTGGCGCAGCACAGCCAGGATGCGCCCGTCCGGCAGCTCCAACAAGGTCGATTCATTGAAACCAGCGCAGTGCACATCCGCATCGTCAGACGTGAGGAATGAGGCGTGAGGGGTTGGAAGCGTCGGATCGGGGTCGTAGCCGATGGTGACATGTGAGCCCCAAGTCTTGCCGCCGTCTCGCGAGCGGACCAATCCGGTCCGCCAGGGCTCATCTGGCAGCCTCTTCCCCCAAATCGGACAAAGCAGATCGCCGTTTGCCAACTCGAGAATCCTGCCATAGGCGAAGGGCTCGATCACGTCTGTGCCGATCGACTCCGGATCGGACCAGGTAGCCCCATGATCGTGAGACTGCAGAATCAATAGATCGGCTTCGTGCTGGTCCCACTTGCGAGTGATCTTGGTATCGCAGCAAGGGTAGAGGACAGTTCCGTCCTTGAGCGTGGTCAGGCCTACCGAGAGATTGATACAACCGTCCTGCTTCTTGGACCTTACTATAAAAGCAGGCGCATTCCACGTCCTGCCTTCATCCGAGGAGCGAATAAGAAACGCCTCACCGCCGGGCTGGCAATCGAACTGGGTGCAGAAACTGACCAGAAGGTCCCCGTTCGCAGCCCTCGTGAGGCCGGGGAACAAGGCCTCATCCTGACGTCCCTTGTGAACGACGAACTTCTCAAGAATCGTGAAGCGTGAAGCATCCTTCGTGAAACGTCGAAGACGAGCCGAACTCGCCTCTTCGCTTCTCTGCGTCGTTTCACGTTTCACTTTTCACGTCTCACGCTGAGCCCCCGCGTCTCACGTTTTACGTTTTACGCCTACTGCGTCGTCGCCATCGCGACCTGACGTTGATAGAGGGCCGCAATCTGTCCCAGTAAGTCTGTCCGATTGGGAACCAGACGGAGCATGTTCTCGTAACAGAGTCCCGCTTCCAGGTAGGCCCCACGCTTGAGATAGAGCGGTGCCAGTTTTTCCCAGGCATCGAGGTCATCCTCTTCCAATCGACAGGTCTCTTGGAAAAATGCTTCAGCCTGTTCCTCACAGCCTTGTTCCAGCGCCAGATCCCCCATCGCCTTATACAGATCTGCGCGGGTCGGATCGAGCGCCAGCGCTTGTTCCCAGGCTTCAACCACGCCGTCTCTCTGCTCCAGCTTCAGTCTGGCATGACCCAACTTCGCATAGCCTTCCGCTGTTGGATGCTGCAAGACCGCCTGCGCCAGCATGGAGACGGCTCGTTGATAATCTTTTGTCCGGTAATAAAACCACCCGGCCTCTTCACGTGACTCTTCTCGTATCTTTCCCGCGAATTCAGTCTTCAGACGCACCGTCCGTTCTTCCCAGGCCTGGTGCTTGGCCTGCGCATCCTGCGCCAGCGCTTCCAGCTTCCGATCAGATCGTGAGAGGCCTCTCAGCCGCTCCAGCATCTCACGCGCCTCACGCACACGATTGCCATCCAGAAACAGACGGGCTGCGAACTTTAACGCCGGCACATGATCGGGATCTCGAGTCAAGACCGCCTGAACAGACTGGAGGGCCGCCCGCCCGTATTCGATCTTGCTATACTCCAGCCCTCGCTGGTACCAGTCTTCCGCTGTCGCGTCAGGCCCCAGTGGCTGAGCCTCCAGCTCCTGTGCGCGCTTCAGCTTGTGAATCAGGCGGTCCAACGGCTTCTTGAAATATTCAGCAGCGCTGGACACACTCGGATAATAGACGGCAGCTCGCTCCACCTGCTTCGTGATCTTCCGATCAATATCCTCAATCTCGTCGATCGTCGCCACGTCATGCTGCACCATGTACAGCTCCAGGCCATAGTTATGTTCGCCTATGAGATGCAGGGCCCGCCCATGGCTATCCATCTCCCGCGTCATTTTTTCAGCCGTCACGGAGAGCTTGCAGAATTGGTCGTCGTCCATCCCTCCCTTGTCGATCTTTTCCTTCAGCTTGCTGACCGCCCCGAGAATCTCCCGGCATTCCTTTTTGATCAGTCCCAGTTCCACACTGATAAATTCCATATCTCGCAGCATCTCGTCCATTCGAACGGCTTCAAGCTCCTCGCTGGCACGATGCAGCATGCCCTTGATGTCCAATGGCGGGAGGTTGCAGTACTCTTCGATCACATCGCGCAGCCGCATGGGCCTGGCGCCATTCTTCTTCGCCCCTGCTTCGGTCGCGTCGATGATGGTGGCCTGAGTCTCTTTGAAGGCCTTCTCGAAATGGTAGATAGCATGTTTGAACGAGGTCATCGAGCCAACCGGCTCGCCGAAGATGTCCTCGATCATCTCCATCTCATCCGTATTGACGTTCCACAGCGACAGATCGCTCGCGTGGACTTGGTTCTTGGGAAAGGCCAGGTCCTGCCCGATGAACACAATCGGGTCGCACCCCATGTGACGGGCGAGAAAAAACGATTGATGGGCAACCGTTGTGCCGGACGCGATGCCCCCTTTATCCGCCACATACTGCATGAGCCATGCAGGGATGCGGTTGTCCACGCGCGAGGACGTAAACTTTGGCCCGTGAAAGGCCTGAATGCTCTCGTAATAGCCCCCCGGGTGATAGACCAGCGAGATATCCTGATCGATCGGCACGTTCGCGAACTTCTGAAAATTGGCCTGATTGAAGTCGATCGTGGTCACGATATCCGGCTTGATTCCCAGCGGCAATAGCAGCCGCAGTGATGTATCGACTGCGATGATCACCGCGCGCCCCTCCAACTCACGAAGCAGGTGAACATTCTTCTCCAATGAGGGGCCGGCGGACACGACAATCGCGGGCCGCCCTTGGAACAAGTTCTCCAACCGCTTGACCCCGGCTGACTGCAAGACATCAGGGAGATTGCGCAAAAGATTCTCCATCACCTGCCGTCCGGCCCTGACCATCGTGTTCTTATTGAGGTTCATCCCTCGGTGCTCTTTGAGCGCAATGTCCTGGAGCTGCTCATACCCCTGAGGATCCAGACGCACCGAGGGCCCGTATGAGATCACCCGCACTTGAGCAGTCAGACAGGCGACCGCGAGCCGATAGATCCATTCCTTCAAGGGAGGCTGCGCCCCGACCAAAATTTTAATATAGTCGGAGGCCAAAACAGCAGTGAGATCTACCTGTTCAAGAGCCGTTTTGAGGATTGCCGGGTCCATCTCGCAGACGATGATCGGGTGCTTTGCTTCCATCTTTTTGGCCAATTCACGGGGCATGTAGCCGAATCCGAACCCGAACAAGATAGAGACATCACCCGCCTTCATCTCCTGCTGTTCGGCCGATCGGATGGCGCTGCCGATCGGATCTTCGATGTTATGCAACAGAATCTTCTCCCCGGATGGCAACGTGACCCGCGCGATCGGCACGCCCGGCTGATGCGACGGAAGCACCTCGATGTGACTGCAATCGAGGTCGCTGCGCATGAGCGAAGCCAACTCCGGATCGTGTATTTCCATGATGGCGAGATTCTGTTCGAGGAAACTCATGGGAGTCCTTTCGATAAGGCGATGGTAACGACTCAGGCGTTCAGGCTGAAGACCAAAAACCTTTAGCCCATCTACCTGCGTAAGGACAGGCTACGCCGTGAGAGCAGTACGATGAGGCGTCGGACGCCGAACACTTTCGGGGAACACCTCCTGCAACATTTGCAAAATAGACCGGCGTCCCAGCGGCAGATCGCGCCGTGAGTCGTACCCAGCAGCCGGCGCCGGTTGAGCTCCTTCGTAGGTGCGACGGACACGCCCGCGATTGGGGATTTCAATGTGCGGCGGGATGATGAACATCTCGTCCACTTCCAGCGCGATCGACGCTTCATCCTCCGACATGAGGAGTTCATACATCTTCTCACCTGGCCTGATTCCGACGACCTTTCGTTCGACGGCAGAAGGATCGAGGCCCTGCTCCGGCGAAAAATGTTGAATGACGGCCTCCGCCAAATCCCCCATGCGTAAGACCGGCATCTTCAGAATAAAGATCTCTCCTCCGACCATACGGTTCATCGCCTTAAAGACCAGACTGACGGCTTGCGGGATCGACAAAAAGAACCGGGTCATACCCGGATCGGTGATCGTCACCGGCTGGCCTTTGCCGATCTGATCGACCCAGGCCGGCACAACTGACCCGCGGGACCCCAGCACATTGCCGAACCGGACACAGGCGAATTTGGTTCCGCTGACGCCGGCATAGTGATGCGCGCTCGTGAACAGTTTCTCCGCCAGCAATTTGGTGGCCCCCATGACGTTCATCGGATTGACGGCCTTGTCCGTGCTGATCGCGACGACTTGCTTCACATTGTTCGTGATGGCGGCGTGGATGACGTTCTGGGCTCCGATCACGTTCGACTCAATGGCCTCGAACGCGTTGAACTCGCACAGGGGCACATGCTTCATCGCGGCGACGTGGAAAATGACGTCGGCCTCGACCGAGGCCCGGCTTACTCGTTCGGCGTTCCGCACGTCCCCGATGAAGCAGACGAGGTTCGGAAGACGCCCCAGCTCCTGAACCAACTGATATTGCATATGCTCGCTGCGGGAGAGGACGCGCACCATCTTGGGATCGTAGGACAAGAGCTGCCGGACGATCTCGGACCCGATAGAACCGGTGCCTCCCGTCACGAGAATGGTCTTGCCTTCGATAAACTGCCTCATGCCGCCACCCCATGATGAAATGTAAAAGCCTGGGACCGTAAGACTTCGCGCAATCCTGCTTCCAACGTGGTCGTGGCGCGCCAGCCCAGGCTGGCTGCCGCCCGGTCGATCGACAGGGTATTGCGCCGCTCGCCGCCCGTATGTTCCGGGCAATACTGCCCGGTGGCGGGGATTTCTATGACCTCCTCGATCTGGCGCAGGAGCGCGATGACGCTGGTGGGAACGCCTGATCCAATGTTAACAAGGTCGGCCCATTGCGGCGTCGCGAGGGCCTTCATGAAGGCCTCCGCCACATCCTTCACGTAGACAAAATCTCTGGTTTGCGCGCCGTCTGAATCGATAGAAATCCGCCGCCTGCTGCGGATACAGTCCACCAGATAGGGAATCAGCCCTTTCGTCTGAGCCGGGCCGTAGACGTTGGAGAGCCTGAAACTCATCACCTCTGCCGTCGGACTGAGCAGCGAACGCATGATCTCTTCCGCCGCACACTTCATCGTGGCGTAGGGCGAGAAGGGATGGCAGGGGCTATCCTCCGTGGCATCGAGCGCATCGCCATAGACGAGGGCGGAGGAGGCATGAATCACGCGTGGCACGCGCGCTCGCATACAGGCCTGCGCCAAATTGAGGCTACCCCTCACATTGACGTCCAGATACCGATCCACCGGGCCCTCGACCTGCCCGGTCAGATTGATGAGGACCTCGCAGCCGTGCACAAGCCGATCGAGCGAGGAGGGATCGAAGATGTCGCCCTGCACCGCTTCGACGTGAGGCAGATCGCTCAGCCAGGAAGGCTGGCCACGATGGACCAGCACTCTGGTTGGTCGTCCGGCCAGCGACTCAAGCAAATGCCGGCCGATAAATCCGGTCCCGCCGATCAGAGCTATGGTTTGGTTCGCCATCGTAAAACCTTTTTTGGATGAGGTTATCCAGCGACACGGTTTTCAGAATACGGACGATGCGTTCCGCGGAATGGCCATCGCCATAGGGATTTACACGTTCGGCGACTTTGGCCTTGAATGCTTCATCGTAAAGAGCCACGTCCAATGCCTGCTTGATGGCCGCTCGGTCATTGCCCGCGTCCAGGACGTTCATGGGCCGTTCCCTTCCTTGCTGTCTCGTGCCGATGTTCACGGTCGGCACGCCCAGACTGGCGGTTTCATGGATGCCGCTGCTGGAATTCCCGACGAGCGCCGCGGCATACCGCACGAGATTGACGAACCCCTCCGGCGGCAGGCTGCGCACGACAGCGATACGGCTCTGCTTGATCTGGTGAATGATCTGCTGCGCCCCGGCATCGTTGTTCGGATAAATAAGCACGCCCTGGATCTGCATCTCTTGAATGGCTGCCAGAGTCTCCTGGACTTGCTGTCCCGCCTGCATGACTTCCGTCGTCACCGGATGCTGCAGGATGACGACATAGGGATGCTCAGGATCGAGACCGTGCGCTGCCAGCACCTCGGACTTGGGCACAACCGGCGTTTGCATCACGACGTCCAGCGAGGGACAACCGACGATGAATACGGATTTTGGATGTTCCCCCATCCGGATCAGCCGCTGGGCTGCGTCTTCCGTGGCGGGAAAGTGCAGATGGGCGAATTTCGACATGGCGTGCCGGAGCGACTCGTCGATACTGCCCGTCACCTCGCCCCCCTGAATGTGGGCCACCGGGATGTTCATGTGGGCGCCGGCCACGGTCGCGGAGAAATTGGCCCCGATGTCGAACCCAGACAGAATGATGTCGGGACGAAGCCGCTCGAAGAGATCAACCAGGCCTGGAAGGACCCGGCCGATGGCCCTGGTCATTTCTGCTCCTGTGTCAGGGGCCTGGTCTAGAAACATCGGGAGGGTCGCTTCGATGGCAAACCCGTCCCGCTTGATCACGTCGATGTCGCGTCCGTGCTCCGCCATGAGGGAGATGCCGGTTACGATGAGCTTGTAATCGAGGTCCGGGTCCTTCTGAATCAATTCGAGGATCGGCTTGAACCGGCTATAGTCCGCGCGTCGTTCTGTGACAATCGCTATCGTACGCATATTGATGCTCCCTCCAAGCTCGCTTAATCTCTCTTCAGGGATGAGGACTGATTGATCTTCCACTGCGCGCGTCCAACGAGGGCCTTCGGAGGCCGCGCGTTGCGCGAGCACAGAAGATCATCAGTCCTCATCACCCCACCTCGCTCCACTTGATTTGATGATCCGGCTGCATGGGAACCTTAGCGACCCGTCCAAGCAATTTCTTGTAGTCCCGCGCTGGAATCTCCCCATCTGCCGGACGTTTGACCCAGAGATTGGCATCCGTGAAACGATCGCCTGCTGCCACCGGTTTAATGACGACGACGGAGGCGCGGGCGAATCCCAACACCGGCCGCTCCTTGCCCAAAATGGCCTTCTCCGAGCCGAGAGCTTGATAGATCGCGTCGGCGCCCTTTACCAGCTCTTTAAGCTCATGGGGTTCGAGAGAGAGCCCTTGATCCGGGCCCGGCAACTGCCGGCTGGTGGTGAAATGCTTCTCCAGCACGCAAGCGCCTTTGGCCACCGCGCCAAGCGATGTATAGATGCCGACCGAGTGATCGGACAGGCCGACCGGCAGGCCGAATTGTTCTCGTAAAACTTGGATGGCGCCCAACTTCACGTCCGCATAGGCCGTCGGATAGGTCGAGGTACATTGCAACAGGATCAGCGGCACGTCATAACGCTCGATAAGGTTGACCGTCTCCGCAATTTCCTCCAGCTCGGTCATGCCGGTGGAGACGATCATCGGCTTGCCCTTCTTGGCCACATGTTCGATGAGCGGGAGATTGGTGATCTCGCCGGATCCGATCTTGTAGGCCGGGATGCCCAGCTCTTCCAGTTGATCGGCTGCTTCCCGTGAAAAGGGAGTCGAGAGAAAGAGGATGCCCACTTTGTCGCAGAGCTGCTTCACCTCCCGCTCCTCCGCCGCCGTCAGTTCACAGCGTGTGATGATGTCCCAGAGGGGCTCCTTGCTGATGGAACCTGGCGTCATCTGCGTGTGGATCATTTCCTTGCCGGTGAGGTGCGTCTGGAACTTGATGCAGTGGGCGCCGGCCTCTTTCGCCGCGAGCACCATCTGCTTGGCCAGCTTCACGTCGCCATTATGGTTGATGCCGACTTCGGCAATGACGAAGGGCGGCTGTCCCTCGCCGACTTTATGGCCGCCGATGCTGAAGCTCTGTACTTTGGTACCGCATGAAGATGCCATATCAATCTCCTACGCAACCATGATCAATTTTCTATTCAGTTGCACCAGCTGCGGAGTGGTCTCGGCCGCCGCCTTAGCCGCCAGCACTTCCTTGGCAAACCGCGGTTCGCCATGAATGGAGCGCCAGTAGGCCTCGTATTCTTTGATCCGCTTGACGT
>CAYHQK010000036.1:0-15058 GCA_964358535.1 uncultured Nitrospira sp.
TGCCAACCGGGACGGTTAGCACTTCATCATGCCGAGCAATCAGAAAAGACTGCCGGTCCAGTTGTTTTCTTCTTTGACGGTGCCGCCGATGGCCTTGCCGGATTGGCGTGCCTGTTCCAGACCGGCGCGGGCCAATGCGTCTGCCCGTTCGTTGTCCGGGTGGCCCGCATGTCCCTTGACCCAGCGCCATTCGATGGTATGGCCTGCAGCCAAGACATCCAGGCGCCGCCACAAATCTGCATTCTTCACGGGTTCTTTGCTCGCCGTTTTCCAGCCGCGCAGCTTCCAGCTATGGATCCATTCGCTGATGCCCTTTTGCACATACTGCGAATCGGTGTAGACCTGCGCTTCTACCGGCGCTGTGAGCGACTGCAGGGCCTCAATGACGGCCAGCAGCTCCATGCGATTGTTCGTGGTCGCAGGCTCCCCTCCGCACAGCTCCGTTTCGATCTGGCTGATGCGCAGCAACGCGCCCCATCCGCCAGGTCCGGGATTGCCGCTACAGGCGCCATCCGTATAGATTTCAATCATGAATCTACTGTCTCCGTCGGTTTCCCAAGGCCCTGTCGATGTTTGATCGCCTGGACAACATATACGCCGCGCACGAAGGGCCTGTCACCCTTAAAAAAGACTCCGGTATATTTGTCTTGTTCCGCGCCGCGAAGCGAGTCCCGCGCATTTCTGCCGTCCCCAATGCCTTATTGTCCGGGGCTTCCTTGCTTTCTAGTTCGGTTGCCCTTCGTTCTCACCACCAAAATCCATCTGATCCTCTGGCGCAATAGCAAAGTAAACTTCCTGTGCTGTAGGAGTGATCTCGAAAACGCGGCGGCCTCTTTCATTTTCGCCACGCAGAACGAGACTGCGCTCTGCTAAGTGCCGTCCGCGTCTCCCTACGAGCTGGTAGGAACAGTCGAGCTGTGCAGCAATCTCTTTAGCAAACATGCTCTGCCTCTCATCATGAAGCGTTTTTAAGATCCCTAGTTCTGTGTCAGGTAATAGGTTCTCGTCTGCTACAGACCTGATGAGGCGTTCGTATTTCCGGGAAAGATTGACGAGTTTACATCTGCCTTGTTTGCATTGAGGGCAGAGCATGTCGAATGCCTGAATCGCCGGAAGCATTTCATGGCCATGCCGGTGGCCACAACTATCGCAAACGATTTCTTGGTTAACTTTGATATATGAAACAACAATAGGACTGAAATCGAAGACTCTTTCAACGAAATATAGTCGATGCTCTCTTTTTTCACGTGGGCGACCAAATGTGATTGTCTGTTGCTGACAGAGGCCATAGTTAATCGCGTAGACTGAAACATCACGACCATCCCTATCCTTCATCTCATAGTATTTGGTTAGAAAGAAGTTTAGCTCCAGCGTGGAGAGGATGGACTCGTATTCTGTTCTCACATGGAAATGGCTTGTTGGTGGGCGCCCGGGGATCTCACTCATCACTTTTGAGTCCCGATAAGTACGCAGGGCCTTTGCTCTTTTCACGATCTCCTCGAAGAGTTCCTTTAGACTGTAAATAGAGGAACGCTCCTCGAAAGTTTCGTGTAGAAATTTATTGAGTCGGAAGGAATGATCAATTTTCTCCTCGTAGTAACGACGAGCTGCGTCCTGAATCGTCTTTACGCCAATACGCTTGTCGTAGATGATCGTTGTTTCGTAACAAAAGAAAAGGATGTATCCAAGGATTCGTGGATTGCCAAGGCATGAGTAGAATAGCGTTTGCCAGAAGTCGTTGGAGCTCGTGTCGAAGTAAGCCTCTGGGGCCTCATTGCAGAAATAGAGTAGTCTGGTAGTAACCAGGCGCTTCGTAAAGTCAATCGCTCTGTCCTCCATATTTCCGACGTCATTTCTGCCATATGCCCTGTAAATGTCGAGGTAAACCTCGTCGACTTTTGATAGGTCTATTTCTCCCGCATATAGTCGTCCGGGATAAACAGCCACCTTTAACTTAATGAACTCCTCAGACCAGTTATTGAAGGGTGTAAGGATTGTATCAATAACTTGTTCCATGTCAGCGCGTGGTAGCTCTGAAAAGTCGTCGATGAAAATATAGAGATGCTTCATGTTCAAGGTTGTTAGAATCTCGCGCAGTCGGGTTATGAGGCCTCGAACGTTGAAGACCTTAATAAAGACTTGCGAATAGTTTTGGCTGCGAGTTTTTTCAAGTTCCGAAATAAGTTCCGCGAGCAATTGCGCTTGCGCTGAAGGGTTGGATGAAATATTTACTGTGGCTTCTGCCGCGAATTTAACCTTTTCTTTATGTGTTTCTTCGTCCCGTTTTGACGCCTGAATACTTCCAGTAATATCTAGATACCGGTCCTGCTTTAGCTCTTCGACGAACTCATCGAGTTTTTCGAAAAGATCCGTAGCGGATCCGGTGAATGCCTCTCTGACTTGATTCCACATACTTGAAGTAACGCGTTGTGTTATTTGAGCCTTGATCTCACAAATCAGCTCAATGACGAAGCTCTTAAATACACTGAGTCTTCTGACTGCATCAGGGGTCAGCGCGGATTCATAGCTTTGAGGGGCGCTGCCTACCAACTCGGCAGTTGAAGACTCGTAGAGTGTCTTGATATCGATGTATGCCCATGTTGCGTATTTATCCCTTGTCAGCGATTCCTGCGCCATTTGGAAGATAGTTGATTTGCCAGTACCTTTGCGCCCTATCAAAAATGTTGTGTTGGGCCGCAATACTGTCCGAAGCACATGATTGTCGGGAAGTGGATCTACGTAGAGATCGGAAATCAGTTCTTGCCCAACTTCATCCACTAGCTCAGCGCGGCGATACAGCTTTAGCGTGTCTACCGCCTTGAGGAATTCATTTTTTTCATGACTGTTTCCCTCGAACTAATAAAGCAGTCCACTGCTTGCCATCATTTTGGCAAGTGGAGGAACATTAAACATTCTACTTCCCCGGTATGTTCTGGTCGATCTCTTTTTGTCCCCCTCTGTGAAACCCTGCTTGTTTCCCCGACGATCTCGCGGCACCACAGAGGTATTCCATGTCTGCAAATGCCCACAAATGTGTGATCATTGTCGGCATCGGCTTGGGCAAAGGTACTAGGGTTTTCAAGCGATTGCAGTCTGGGAAGAAGATCTTCCTGCTGGAGAGGGGCGGCTGGCATAGTCTCAGTTGTGCGTATTGAGCAACCCTCGCGCTTCTGTCTTCTCCCTTGAGGGCGGGCTAGACAGTCTCCCATTGCGCGTGTCCAACGAGGGGAGTCTGCGACCGCGCGTTGCACGAGCACAGGAGACCGTCTAGCCTGCCCCTCCTTTCGTGCGCGATTCTTCCACTCTTCCAGGAATGGCACCCGGATCGGTCCTACTGCGCCCGTTGAGCGAGCACATTCTGATCGTGCGCGCTCCGGGAGCAAAGGATCGATTCGGGTGTCATGCCACTTTCCCAAAGGTCCTCTCAAAAAACTCCTTCGTCTTTCCCATGTGCTGCTCAATATCCGACTGCAAATGCCTCGCTCCCGCTTGCCAGTCGTCGGTCGCATAGCCGACACGGCGGGCGAGGAAGATGAACTCCTCTGAGTCGGGCGGAGGGAGCACCAAGTCCTTGGCGTTGCCCCGCACCATGCGCAATCCGTCGATCAAGGTTCTGGTGAAGAGGTAGGCTTTCCGGAGGTTCTCCCCATCGGCTCGCGTAACCAGTCCTGCTTCCACCAGGGCTGCGAGGGCCTGGTGGGTATTCGGCGTACGGAGGCTCGGGCGTTCGTGGCCATGCATCACTTGGAGATACTGCACCGCATATTCGATATCGATGACTCCGCCCTGGCTGTACTTCACGTTGACCTGCCCCGGCTTGACCAGTTGTAGGAGTTGTTGCTTCCGGAGGTCCAGTGCCGTGGGGATGTCCCAGGGGGCTCCGCCATAGACGAAAGAATCCCGGTATGCCTCCAGTCGATGGCCCAATGCAGCATCGCCTGCGATATGCCGCAGCTTGATCAAGGCCTGCCGCTCGTATGGGGCGGCGAGGCTTGTCGGACTGTAGTAGCGGCAGATCTCCTCGAAGGCATTGGCCAGGGAGCCCTTGCCTCCATGAGGGCGGAGGCGCACATCGAGGTGAAAGATGCCCTCCTGCTTGGTTTCGATCCAGCCCAGGAGTTCCTGTGCCAGCCGTTCAAAGAATTCGCTGTTCTCGATTCCCTTCTTTCCGCTGGTCTTGCCCGATCCGCCATAGACGAAGAGCACCTCGATGTCCGAGGCGTAGCCGAGCTCGCGTCCTCCGAGTTTTCCCAGACCGAGGATGGCAAAGGGGCAGGGTTTCTTGTTGGCCAGCCTGGGGCTTCCATAGGCCTTTTCTAGCTTGATTTGGCAATCGGCGGCGCTCCGTTCCATGATGACTTCTGCCAGTTCCGTGAGGGCGAGCGAAAAGTCGGGAAGGTTGCTGGAGGGTTCGACGATATGTTTCATGTCGATCCGGAAGAGCTCCCGATCCTTGAACCGGTTCAGGGCTTCCTTGCGCGCCTCGTCCGTTTTGGCGCGAGCGATCAGCCGGTTGAGCTCTTTCCGGAGGGTTGCCTGCGGCTTGATGAGGGGCGCATCGCGGTATTCTGTGAGCAAGGGGAGCAGGTTGCCATGTTGGCGGCGCAGAAAGTCTTCCCATAAATAGTCGCTGGCGCCGAGCAGTCGTGCGAGCAAGGGGAAGGTTTTCTTGTCGCTGATGAAGTCGAGCGCCTCCTGTTTGCCCTTCTTGCCCGTGTCGGCGACGATGAGATCCAGGAATTGGTCGAAGGATTCGAGCGCCTTGCCAGGATCGGGAGCCCAGGTAAGGGCATGGGTGAACTGTTTGATGAGGACGGCGGTCAGGCGCAGCTGCTGTTGATCGGCTGGATCGAGCAGCTTCTGCCCGTAGCGGTTCCTGACATGGAAGCGATCGTGCAGTTTGGTCCCGTCGCTTTCGAACTGGGCCTTGGAGATATAGATGTTCCTCATGGCCAGGGCATTGGCGAAGGCATAGAGGAAAGCCGGGGTGTCATCCGACCGGATGTCCATGACCGTATCGGTCGGCGACTGGCTGTTGTCGAAGGTGATTTGGACTGTATGGAGCAGGCCGGTGAAGGCACTCCGATGCCGGCCTAACCGTTCGACGAGCCGGCGATTGACATATTGGCGGGCTTCGTCGAACTGCCTCGCCTCCAGCAGCTGCATCATGTGGGTGAGGGCCTCTGTGAGGGCCTGTTGCTCCGGCGCAGCGAATCGCTCGCCACTTACCGGATGCACGAGGAAGACATCCACGATCTTTTTGCGGCTCAGGCCCTGGCGGCCCTTGGGCCGTTTCGCTGGTCCGGCTGTGGCAGGCCTGGCCGGCAGGGCTGCCGCGTCGGCAAACGTATAGATGCGCCCCTCTTCGATATTCAGGCCGAAGGAGGAGAGCAAGCCGCAGATCGTGGCGAACTCGGAGAAATAGTCGTAGGCGACGATGCTCAACTCGATATGCTGATCCCGCCCAGGGCGCACCGAGAGTTCACAGGGATGGTCCTGTGTCAGTCGGCTGGTCAGCTGGATATGGTGCGCAATGGTTTTGGTTGGGAACCGTTCGAAGTATTCGGCGTCCATCCGTGACACGAAGTCCCGGAGGACCTCCTCCTCGACCGTGGGACAGAGGGGGGCCAAGGTCGCGATCAAGGATTCTCTCGTGTCCGGTTGATCCACCATGCGTCGAGTATAGCCCAAGCCTGCTTCATTGTGTGAGTGCGGGGGGGGCCGCTATAATGCCCGCCTATGGCAGATCGTCTCAACAAGCCGGTGGCACGCGCGGCTCTGCCCGTGAAGAAAAACGGGTCGGTGGTTCTGCCTGATCCCACTCCTATTATCTTGGCCTCCGGGCTGGACCCAGGCCAGGTTGAATCGATCCTGCGATCCTACGGGCTCAGTCGCATTCAGGACGCCGATGCGAATCTACAGTCGATGGCCGGCGATCCGCACCAGCGGCGACAGTTAGCGGAGATCCTGCCTCTGTTGCTTGAGGCAGTCGGGAAGACCGCCGATCCCGATCAGGCCTTGAACCATTGGGAACGGTGGCTCGCCAGCGGAGTCAGCCGGTCGGCCATCCTGGAATATCTGCGCAGCTCTCCACGCATGTTGGATCTGGTCTGTTCGATCTTTGGGAACAGCGATTCGCTCGCCTTTACCCTCGTCCGCGATCCTCTGCTGATCTACTGGCTGGCCGAACAGCATGTCCTGTCCAGCGCGCCGACCAGGGTGGGGATGGAGCGGGCGGTCCGGCAACAGGTCGGGCTGGTGACCGCCACGGAACTCAAGTTGGACGGGCTGAGGCGGTTCCGCCGTCGTGAGATGCTGCGTATCGGGGTGCGGGATCTGCTTCGTCTGGCGGATGTGGTGGAAACCACTGCCTCCCTCTCGGACCTGGCGTCGATCCTGATCGACGAAGCCTGTCGCATCGTGGATACAGACTTACGGGCTCAGTACGGCATTCCCATGCACAAGAATCGGCAGGGGCGGTGGGTGGAGACCGGCTTCACCGTCATTGGGATGGGGAAGCTGGGCGGCCATGAGTTGAACTACAGTTCCGATGTGGACCTGCTCTATGTCTGCGAATCCCATGAGGGGGAGACCAGGCCGGTGAAGTCCGGACGGGCGAAGGCGAAGGGGCCGGTGCCGCGTGGGATTTCCAATGAAGAATATTTTGAACGGCTCGCGCGCGATCTGACGAAGGTGCTGACCGAGCAGACTCATGAGGGATACGTCTATCGAGTGGACCTCCGCTTGCGGGCGGAAGGTTCTGTGGGGCAGCTGACTCGTACGCTCGATGCCTATGCCAAGTACTATCGGACCAGAGGGCAGGTGTGGGAACGACTGGCCCTCTTGAAGGCCTGGCCTGTGGCTGGCTCCATGAAGGTCGGGAAGGCCTTCATTAAGAAGGTGCGGCCCTTTGTCCTGTCTCCCTCGTCGAAAGGATCTGATCTCGAAGAGGGGCTTGCGGTCGTGCAGGAGGTCCGGTCGGTCAAGGAACAGATCGATGCGAAGATGGCGGAGCGAGGGCAGGAGCGGCGCAATGTGAAGCTGGGGGTCGGGGGGATCAGGGAGATCGAGTTTTTCGTCCAGACGATTCAAGTGTTGGGAGGCCAGCGCATTCCTGCGCTTCTCGACCGCAGCACGCTGGGCGCACTCACGCGATTCGTTCCGCTCAAGCTGATTTCCAGTAAGGAGCGGGATGCGCTGACGGCGGCCTATGTGTTTCTGCGCGATCTGGAACATAAGCTGCAGATGGTGCACGATCTGCAGACCCATGCCTTGCCCGATGAGGAGGACGAACTCGAACGCTGTGCGATCCGTATGGGCTATGACGGAGCCGATCGGCAGGCTGCCCTCACACAGTTTCAAGCCGACCATGTGGCCCATCGGACCCTCGTGCATGACATCTTCCGCTCCTTCTTCGACAGTCCCAAGACCTCGCCTCACTTCAAGGCCACCCTGCGCGCCATGAAGGCGGCAGGCTAGCGGGCTAGCAAGTCCGCGTGGACATCAGCTCGGACCTCATACGTAGTACGTAGTAACCTGAACGAGGTGCTGGCCAGGCGCGATCGGAGCGTGTAGACTCAGCGCCATTGAGCGTGCTTTCGTTTGTTTGGCCATTTGGCGCATGTGCAGCATGGCGTTACTCAAGCAACTCCCTCCTCTCGTCGGACAGGCCATGCGGGGCCTGCTGGTCGGCTGTGTCGTGCTCCTCTGTGCGTTTATGGGCCTGCTCGAGCCTGGTGAACGGTGGGGCTTGAACCAGCTGTTCGCCCTGCGAGGCGCAAGCCTCCCCCAGACACCGGTCGTGATCGTGTCCATCGCGGAAGATTCGTTCGATGAGCTGAACCTCGCCTGGCCCTGGCCTCGCGCGCTGCATGGGGAATTGCTCGATCGAATCAGCCAAGGCCATCCCGCTGCGGTGGGATTCGACATCCTGTTCCCTGAGCCCTCTGCCAGAGGGCCGGAAGACGATAGGGCCCTGGCCGAAGCAGTGGAGCGAGCCAGCCCTGTCGTTCTGGCTGCTGCGCTGACCACCGTCCAGGAAGACCGGTATATCAAGGAAGACCTGAATGCGCCGACCTCCGCGATCCGGCAGCAGGCTGCAGGGTTTGGCTTCGTCAACCTTGTCCTCGACAACGATGCCGCCGTCCGGTCGGCTGAGGCCAGCCGAAGGTTTCAGGGGCAGGAGATTCCCGGCTTTGCCTTGGCTGTGGCCCGGGCCGCCTTCTCACAGGGAATCGCGAGCGTTCCCTCTACAGATGCTCCCTTCTTGATCAACTATCGCGGCGGACCGAAGACCTTTCAGACCATTCCCTATTATCAGGTGCTCAACGGCGAGGTTTCTCCGGAAGTCTTTACGGGAAAGATCGTGTTGATCGGCGCGACCAGTCCCGTCTTGCACGATGTGTATCCGACTCCTGTTTCTCCCAGCGGCGAGATGCCCGGAGTGGAGATCCAAGCCAATGTGCTGGACAACCTCTTGGCGGGCGATCCTCTGACAAGGGCTCCTCGCGCGCTTGCCGTGCTCTGCGCGTTGCTCGCCGGTGTGACAGCGGTCTGGCTGACGAATTGGCTGCGGCCGCTGGCGGGGCTGGGGGCGAATATTGGAATCGGATTGGCCTATGGCGGCGTGGTGGCGGCCCTATTCCTGTGGGACCGTCGTGTGATGGAGTTGCTGCCTGTGCCCTTGGCGCTCCTCGCTGGGTACGGGGCCACGGTGATTGAAAATTTCATACGGGAGCAGCAGCAACGAGCCCTGCTGATGCAGTTGTTTTCGAAACATGTGTCTCCGGAAATCGCGGATACCATTTGGCAGCAGCGGGAAGACTTTCTGGAGGGGGGGCGTTTGCGCTCACAGAAGGCGACCGCCACGGTCCTATTTTCCGATCTGAAAGACTTTACGCCGGTTGCTGAACAGCTGGACGCTCAGGCGTTGATGGGGTGGCTCAACGACTATATGGACCTCATGGCGCAAGTGGTCATGAAGCACGGCGGCGTGGTGGATGACTATTACGGGGATGCGATCAAGGCGAATTTCGGCGTGCCCTTTGCGCAAGCTTCTGCCGAAGGGATCGCGCGAGATGCGACGAGCGCGGTCGAGTGCGCCTTGGCCATGGGGGCGGAGCTGCGGCGATTGAACGGAATCTGGTCCTCGCAAGGCCTCCCGTCGGTCGGGATGCGCATCGGTATTTACACCGGCGACGTGGTGGCAGGTTGTGTCGGGAGCGCCCAACGAATGAAATTTACGACGGTGGGCCATACGGTCAATACGGCGTCTCATCTTGAGAGTTTCGAGAAGGAATTGGGCCAGGATGATCTGGCACACAATCCCTGCCGTATTCTGATCGGCGAATCCACGGCCGAGTTGCTCGGCGGGAAGTTCTGGATGGACCGAGTCGGGACGTTGAGCCTGAAGGGGAAATCGAACAGCGTGATGGTGTATCGTGTGCGCGGCGCCATTAAGGACCGGCTTTCGGCGGTGCAGGCGGCCAATCAACGCAAGTTTCTGCGAGTGCTTCTCAATGGCGAGGCGCATGTGTCGAACGGTTTCCAGGCCAATGTGAAGGTTCGGGATCTCAGCATCGGAGGCCTGGCCGTGTCGCAGCTGGCGCAATCGCTTTCCGTCGGAAAATCGGCGCAGCTTAGGCTGGGACTTCCCGGTGAACAATTGCCGGTTCGCGCGAGTGGGACCGTCGTCTGGGCCACGTCCGATCGCGCAGGATTCGCTTTTCAGGAGATGAGCGAATCCGATCGTCTGGTGCTGCAGAATTTTCTCGATGGGCAGAGGGGAAAACTCGAACAGGTCGGTGTCGAGTGAGTCTGTCCATGCACTATCGTAGAAGATTCGCGGTACATCGCCGCTGGAGCGATTGGGCCAAACAAGTGACGCAGGAAGGACCTATGAGGATTATCGTCGCGTTGTTCGTGTCGGCGATCTTTTGCCCGGCGCTGATTTTCGCTCAGGTTTCGTCGTCCCCGCAACCGGCTGGAGTGGTGACGAACCTGGCGGGTGTCGCTTCAGTGGTTCGGCTGGCAGCTGCCGAACCGTCCCGCCTTCAGTTTAAGGACCCGGTGTATGCCGGGGATATGATCAGCACCGCCGCGGACTCGATCGTCCGGGTGTTATTGGGTGGCAAGGCGCTGATCACGATTCGCGAGTTCTCGAATTTCACCATCACCGAAGAGCCGAATCGATCCACCGTGAACCTCGCGAGCGGAAGCGTGACGCTGGCCGTGGCGCGCCAGCGCATGAAGCCGGGCGAGCAGGTGGATGTGCGGACGCCGAACGCGATTGCGGCTGTTCGAGGCACGGTTCTGCTGGTGGAGGTGGAGCCTCCTGCTGCTGCCGCAGGCGGGTCCGGCGGTGAACAATCGGTCAGCACGTTCTCAGTGCTGAAGGGGTCGGTCGAAGTGTCCTGCGCCGCCGCGGGCTGCTCGGGGAATAAAATCGTTCATGCCTTCGAGGCGGTGCGGGTCTCCGGGCTGCAGATGGGTGCGGTGGAACCGATTTCACAGGCAAGGGCAGCCAGCCTCGCCGGCAGATTCCATGTGCCCTTGCACCCGATGGATTCGTCGGATGACAGCCTTAGACAGAAAACGGCGAAACGAGAGATGTCGAAGGCGATGGCGCTCGCGAAGGTGCTTGCCCCTAATAGCGTGGGCGCACAGGCGACCGAGGGAGAGGCCAAGCAATCATCCACGGCGAAGGCTGACGGGAATGCGGCGGCTGCGCCAGGCCAAGCAGGTTCGCCTGGCGATGCCGGCCTCGCGAGCGCATCTTTCAGCGTAAGTACGCAGGGGGCTGAGGGAGAGGCGAAGCAACCGTCTGTGGCGAACGCTGGCGGGAATGCGGCTGCTGCGCCAGGCCAAGCAGTTTCGCATGGAGATGCCGCTCTTGTGAGCGCGTCCTCGCCGCTCGTGAGTTCATTCGGTGGCACAATCTCCGCCATTGCCGCAACCCTTGCTCCGGCCTCTGGACGGCAGCAGAGTCAGTCGCAAACATTGCTGCCAGGGTCCGGAGCAGGACCGGCTCCGTTGCTCACAGAGGTCGCCACAGAAAGGGGCAGCAGCAGTGGATCCGGAAATTCAAACTCAAGCTTCTCTCAGCGCGCTCAGGAGAGACGGCACGCCCGTCGCTGACGTCGGTTGGCGCCCATCATTCCCATGGCCGGAAGACAGGTTCTCGCCGATCAACAGTCCTGCCAGTAAGACTATCCCGCTATCCCATACGGCAGCCTATCCGTCCTTGTCGGTCTGAATCCCTTTATCCCGATCCATGCAACTAGAGCCTCATCTCTTTGTCCTGCTAGAATCCCCAAGCCAGGCTGAGGGTATTGATGAGGCGGTTGTAGTTGAACATGAAGGGGAGGTTGGCGCGGCTGAAGGTGGCTTGGAAGTCATAGGCGAGGACGAAGTTGCGCGGGAGGGGCTGCTCGATGCGGAAGACATGGTTCTGCTCTTTCACCTCTTGCCTGACCGTGCCTGGGTCGTCTGGTGGGAAGATGGCGTTGGGGTTTTGGTATTTCCGATAGTGGAAGTCGAAATCGTACTTCAGTCGCATCTCCCACCAGGGCAGCGTGTACTGCGCGCCGAAGAGCAGGCGGTGCCCGTGATAGGACCAGTGGAGGCCCTTGGCGTCCTCAATGTCGTGCTGATAGCCGAGACGGATGATGTGCCGGTCGTTGTTGAACCGGAAGGCGTGGGTGACGCCGGCCATCCAGTTTTTAGCGTCGCGGTTCTCGTCCGGATTCGTGCCGCCTCCGATGAGGAACAGATTGGAAAAGTCCTTTACTTGCAGTCGGCCTAGCAGGCTGGTGAGATGGCGGTCGTTTTCGACCAGTATGGCGACGAGGCTGCCGGAATGCCGGTTCATAAAGCGGCTGCCGCTCAAGGTTGTATAGTCATAGGTGTATTGTCCGGCCAGTTGAAACGGCATCGAGCCTATGGTGCCGGACCGCGTCAGTCCGGCGCCACCTAACATGTTCTCGATGTTGAAGAACGGCAGGTCGTTGTTGAAGGTCTTAAAATATGACGCGGTGACCGTCGATTCCCACCCGGCAGCCCGGAACCAGGCATAGTCGCCTCGAACCGACACCAGTTCGCCTGACGAATGGCTTTTCCTGTTTCGCAAGTCGGCGAGCAGGGCATCGTTGAGAGAGTTGGGATCGACGGCCTGGCCTCCCAGTGGATTGATCGAGACATTGGTGTCGTAGTACGCCCCCATGCGCAGTTCGCCGTGTAGCCGCCGTTCACGTGCTTGCGCGGTGACGATGGTATCGCGTAACCGGTCGGCTGTGCCGGTCAGCGGGGAGACGGTTCGTATGCGGCTGGCCTCTTCCAACGAACTGATGGCTTGTTCCGGGAGGCCGGTGATCGCCAACGCCAGACCCGAATAAAACTTCGTGAGATGCTGGAGCTCCGGATCGGTGATCCTGCCGGACCGAAAGGCCGTGACGGCGCCGGCGTACTCCTTCTGCCGGTAGCGGAGAAAGCCGAGGTAGTAGGCGAGGTTCTCCGTCTGAGGTTGCGCGGCGAAGACGTCTTCGAAGAGCGGTTTGGCCTGGTCGTAGTGTTCGAGCCGGAAATGTGCCAGCCCAAGCTGGTAGGTGATGGCCGCATCACTCGGGGCCAGCTGTTTGGCGCGATTCAAGGCGGCAATGGCCTGGGCATATTGCTCCTGGCTGGTGAGGACGATGCCCATCTGGTAGAGCGCTTCGATGTGATCCGGGTTGATGGCCAATGCTTCGCGGAGCAGGGCCAGCGCGGCATCGTACTTTTTGTCTTCATAGTCGAGAATAGCTTGGGCCACGTAGACGTCCGCTTCCGAACTTTGCGCGAAGGCCGAGGGAATAGCCTGCAGCAAACTGATTCCAATAAGGAAGAAGAGTACGGCGGCTGCCTTCTTCATGTCCTTTTGTCGGTGGGCCATTTTGAGGGATGCTCCGGTTCGATGTTCGTTGGTGCAGGCGTGCAGGGGCGAGGGGGTCTGACTGTTAGGCCCACGTCCGCGAACTTGGCCGCTTAATTCAAGCTCATATGTTCAAGGGCCACAGCGGTGAGCGTGGAAATAATGGTGAGGACAGCGAGATCGTCGTGATTCAGGCAGGCATTCCCTCGTTTGTTCATGACTTGGATCACGCCAATGGGAGCGCCATCCCAGCCTTTGAGTGGGACCGTAATCATGTCGCGCGTGATGGAGCCGGTCGCCCGGTCGACTTTTTTGAAATGGCGCACATCGGCTCGTGCATCGGACACGATGTCAGGCATACCGGTCGTATAGACCGCTCCTGCGATGCTCTCATGCCAGGGAACGGCGATGCCTGAGGCTGCGGGGTTTTCACCGATGGAATGATGGAAGATCAATGCGCGGGTGTCCGGGTCGGCGAGTAGAATCGACCCATTTTCTGCATCGGCCGCCTCCAGTGCAATATGGAGCGCTTGCTCAAGCAGATCTTGCAATTGCATTTCCTGAGAAAAGAGTTCAGCCATGCGCTGAGCCGCTTCGACTCCTCGTCCCTTGCTGGCGAGGAGCTGATCCTGATGATGCTCGGTTGGCGAGTCCGATGAGTAGGATGTGCTCACGGGCATTCTCTTTGTGTAGGAGCCGACACTTGCATGGCGACTTCCCCGAATACTAGCACTATTGAAGAGGAAAAGTCCTAGGGCCTTGCCTGGAGGAGGCCGCTGGGGGGCTCGTCGCACGGTGTCAGCCAAAAACACGAAGGCCTCAGCGGGATCACCGCTGAGGCCTTCGCTGCACATTCCGAGCTATCAGCTATACGCTAGTAGCTCGTACTCTGTTCTTAGTACATGCCTTCCATGCCGTGGTTGTGACCACCTGCACCACCGCCGGCTGCTTCCTTCTTCTCTTCCGGCAACTCGGTGATCATGACCTCGGACGTGAGCAACAGGCCCGCGACGCTCGCGGCGTTCTGCAACGCGCAACGAGACACCTTGGTCGGGTCGATGATGCCGGCCTTGATCATGTCCACATATTCCTCGGTCGCGGCGTTGTAGCCGACGCTGAGGTTCTTGTCGTTGCGAACCTTCTCAACGATGACGGATCCTTCCATCCCGGCATTGGCCGCGATCTGACGGATCGGCTCTTCGAGCGCGCGGCGGATGATGTTGACACCCACCTGCTGCTCGGCGTTCAACTTGAGCGCATCCAAGGCGCCGATGCAACGGAGATAGGCCGTTCCGCCGCCTGGGACGATGCCTTCTTCGACGGCTGCCTTGGTGGCGTGCAACGCGTCTTCGACGCGCGCCTTCTTTTCCTTCATTTCGGTCTCGGTCGCGGCACCGACGTTGATGACGGCCACACCGCCCACGAGCTTCGCGAGGCGCTCTTGGAGCTTCTCACGGTCGTAGTCCGAGGTCGTCTCGTCGATCTGCGCTTTGATCTGCTTCACGCGGCCTTCGATCTTCTTCGGATCGCCAAAGCCTTCCACGATCGTGGTGTTGTCCTTATCGACCGTGACGCGCTTGGCGCGGCCGAGGTCCGTGAGCTTCACGTTCTCCAGCTTGATGCCGATGTCTTCCGAGATCACCTGGCCGCCGGTGAGGATCGAGATGTCTTCCAGCATGGCCTTGCGGCGATCGCCGAAGCCAGGGGCCTTGATAGCAGTCACGTTGAGCGTGCCGCGGAGCTTGTTCACCACGAGGGTGGCCAAGGCTTCGCCTTCCACGTCTTCCGCGAGGATGACGAGGGGCTTGCCCATCTTGGCAACCTGCTCGAGAACCGGGAGCAAGTCCTTCATGCTGCTGATTTTCTTCTCGGAGATGAGGATGAGCGGATCTTCCATGACCGCTTCCATCCGCTCGGCGTTGGTCACGAAGTAGGGCGAGATGTAACCGCGGTCGAACTGCATGCCTTCGACCACGTCCAGCGAGGTGGTCATGGACTTGGCTTCTTCGACCGTGATCACGCCGTCTTTGCCGACCTTCTCCATCGCTTCCGCGATCAGGTCGCCGATGGTCTTGTCGTTATTGGCTGAAATGGTCCCGACTTGAGAGATCTCGGTCTTGTTCTGGCAGGGCTTGCTCAGTTTCTTGAGTTCGT
>CAYHQK010000037.1:0-14739 GCA_964358535.1 uncultured Nitrospira sp.
TTCCGACTTCATCCGGCCGTGCACAAGCCCGACGCGAAACTCGGCCAACTCGTTCGCTTGCAGCTGCTCCGCCCCTTGCATGGCCGCCTGCAGATCGGTCTTCTCCGATTCTTCGACGAGCGGATAGACCACATAGGCCTGACGGCCGCTTCGCAGTTCGTCGCGGAGGATCTGATAGGCCCGCCCCTTCTGGCTGTCGCTCAAGAGAAACGTCCGCACCGGCTTTCGCCCTGGCGGCATCTGATCGATCACCGACACATCCAGATCCCCATAGACCGTCATGGCCAGCGTGCGCGGAATCGGCGTCGCAGTCAGCACCAGCACATCCGGCTTATAGCCCTTCTCCATGAGCGTCTTCCGCTGGAGGACGCCAAACCGATGTTGCTCATCCACCACAACCAGGCCAAGCTTCGCGAAGGTGACTCCTTGCTGAATGACCGCATGGGTCCCGATCACAACCTGCGCGGTCCCGGAAGACACCAACTCCCGCGCGGCTTTACGCGCGGCGGCACGACCGCCCCCGCTCACGAGCACCACGGAGAGCCCGAGGGGTTCCAGGAACCCCTTCATCGTCCGGTAGTGCTGCTCTGCCAGAATTTCTGTCGGCGCCATCAAAGCCGCCTGATAGCCGGACCCACAGGCCAGCACCATCGCCTGCACCGCCACGATGGTTTTGCCGGACCCGACATCCCCCTGCACCAGGCGATTCATCGGTTTGAGCGAGGTCATATCCGACAGGATCTCGCGATTCACCCGCTCTTGCGCTGCAGTCAACCGAAAGGGCAGAGCCCGGTCCAACTTGGCGAGGAGCGGCGTCTTCGGATTGAACGAGACCTGCTTGACCTCTTCCTTCATGACTCGTTGCCGCGAAGCCAAGGCGAGTTGGAGCACAAACAGTTCTTCGAAGGCCAAACGCCGATGGGCCGGCGTGAGGCCGCAATCCAGCTGCCCCCCGTCGGTCCCAGCCTGAGGAAAATGCACATCCTGAATAGCCTGTTGAATGGGCGGTAATCGATAGCGAGCGCGAAGCGAGACCGGCAACAGCTCCTGCGCCTCGGCGAGATGGGCGTCTAACAGGCCTCGCATGAGCACCCGCATCTGCCGGGACGTCCAGCCCTTGGTTTCGTGGTACACGGGCACAATCCGCCCCACATGCAGCGGCGCTTCGGTTTCCGCGCCTAGCACTTCGTACTGCGTGACCTCCATTTTCATCGCCACCCAGCCCTGCGCCCCTGCAACCACGCGCCCGGTCAGCATCACGCTCGTTCCAACAGTGAACAGCTGTTCGAGAAACGGCTGATTGAAAAACACGACCTGAAGCCGCCCGGTTGCATCCTCCACCACGATGTCGAGGATGGAAAGTCGGCGACTGCGGGCCTTCTTCGCTTCGCTTTTGATAATCGTGCCGCAAATCGAGGCCTGGGCACCGGGCACCAGCTCCCCGATTGGAGTCATGACCGAGCGATCCTCATAGCGCCAAGGCAGGGTCCAGAAGGCATCCTCGACCGTCTCGATTCTGAACCGTTGGAGCAACGCTGTGCGCTTCGGGCCGACTCCCTTCGCGAAACGGATGGGCTGCTCCCACCATGGCAGTGAGGGGGACTCCTTCACGGCCGGCTGAGGCATCGCGAGAGGCTCCGGTTCCTGCCAGGCCTTGGCAGGATGGCTGACAGCCTCACGCAAGACACCGAGAATGACCATCGCTTCCTGAAGCCGGCGCTGCTGCTCCTCTGCCGGAAACAACTGCTGGTCTTGACGAAACAACTCACGTAGCTGGAGCAAGGCTGCTTCAATCGCCCGTGGATAGACGCGATCGGACAGGGCCTGCATGACCTGTGAGGAGACAAAGTGACTGAGATTTTTGACGGTGGGGAGATGTGCAAAAGCGTCGCGAGTCGCGAATTCGATCGGACGCGCGACTCGGTCCAGCCATTGCTGAAACTGTTCAGGAGGTGTGGGCTCGGAAGAGCTCCGTATCACAATGGCGGATCGTAACACAGCCTCTCCCGCGCCTCAACGAGCCGGCTGCGAAAAGCAGGATGCTGAAAAATGGAGGGATGGCCCGGTGAGTCCCCTGTGCTCGCGCAACGCGCGCCCTCAGAAGGACCTCGTTGGACGCGCGCAGTGGGGGACTCATCCAGGCCATCCTAGGCTAACGTGAACGAGCAAGCGTGGAAGGGCCATCGTTGCTCACTCGCTGCGGCCTTGCTAACGGCCTTTTTGAGCATCCTGCGGAACAGTTTTTCATTATACCCAGTAGGCTTTCAATATCTTGCATGGCTTGTCGGTTTTCCGACAATCCTTTGTCTCGCTTTCCTGTGGTGCTAGATTGAATTTCATCCAAGAAGGGCCTCTATGTACCGGCGCAGTATTCTGCACATTTCATATCCCGTGGCCTTCCTGCTCGGGCTGTTCATTCTCTATCACGCCTGGATCAAGCCAACCTATCTGCTTGCGCCAGCGCCGGATCAATCCACTGCCCCCACGGGAAACTCGCAGGATGCGTCCACGGATCCGCATCGTGCCAGCCCCAGGGAACCGGAACCTCAGCAGACTCGCCTGATCGATACCAGCGGAACTCCAAAAACGAAACACCGGGAACGGCTGGAAGCAATCCGCCACGATATCGACACAGGGAACGTCCGGGAGGCGGAAGCCAAACTGGCCGATCTGCCGGAAACCCTGGCGACAGACAAGACCATACGCCCCTACCTGGCCATCCTCTGGAACAATCTAGGCATTCAACAGGAAAAAACCGGCGGGACCTCTCTCTCGATCAAAGCCTTCAGACAAGCCGCGTCACTTGACGGCAAGAACCCCGTCGTCCAACTGAACCTGGCCCATGCCTATTGGGAACTGCGCGATCCTGCCATGACGCAGGACTTTCTGGAGAAGCTGACCCTCCTGGCTCCGAGCGAACCCTTTCCCCATCTGGCGCTGGCCAATCTCTTTCAGGAACGAAATCAGCTCGGCGAAGCGGTGCGCCACCTCGATCACGCGACAGCCCGCGCGGGCAACGACCCAGCCGTGCAATCCTATCTGCACACCGTCGCGGACAAGGTCCGCCGAACAGAAAAGAGCGACGCACGACTCGCCAGCCGTGACAGTACGCACTTCACCGTGAAATTCGACGGGGAAGCCGATCCGGAAACCTGGGCCACCGTATTGGAGATTCTTGAAGGGGCCTATCGCGAGATCGGCCAGAAGTTCGAGCACTTTCCGTCAAAGACGATCATCGTCGTGCTGCATGCATCGTCCACCTTCCAAGGTGAAACCGGCAGTCCTCTCTGGGCCGATGGGCTCTTCGATCCCGTGCTCGGCCGCATTCAGATTCCCATGCAAGGCGCCCTCACCAACCGCGCCTGGCTCACACGGGTGCTGCGGCACGAGTTCGTCCATGCCCTCCTGCGGGACCAACAGGGCCAGGCCGGCAGCGCCGTCCCGACCTGGCTCAATGAAGGTTTAGCGATGGAATTGTCCGGGGATCGCTGGTCGGATCTCGATCAGGTCACGAAACAGGAATTTACGCCGATCCCTCTGCTTACCTTAGAGGGGTCGTGGGGGCGATTGTCGCCGGATGCCGCAATCCTGGCCTACCTGGAAGCCCACTCGGCCGTGCATTATCTGATCGACCGCTTCGGCATGCATCAGGTGCACGAGCTCCTTACACACCTCAAGGCCAGACAGACGTTCTCTGCCGCCATGCAATCGCAACTCTCACTGTCGCACGAGCAATTCCAGGCACGGTGGGTGGATCAGTTACAGAGACGGGGCCAACACCTCTAACTCACCATCGGTCGAACCCTTCAGTCTCGCTCTCAGATCGCTTCTCGTTTCGTTTCCTCTGGCCCGGCGCTACGCCAGGTTGGAATATTCTCGGCTGCCTCATCCTGCCAGGAAGTCACATCGACCTCCTCCACGGCCGGCTCGATCGTGTCTTCCCACAAGAGCTGCCGCTCCTGATCATTGAACATCTGGACGCGAAACTCGATCTGCCGGGATGGAGCCGCTGGCTCCTCTGTTTGGCCAATGGCCGCTCTGCTGATTCGTTCTGCCTTGGCCAGCCGACCGGCTCCGGAGAACTGATCGGTCCACACAAGCTGTCCGGTGGCCGGATCGACGGCACGGAGCGCAAACTGTGGCTCTCCCTCTACAACGCTTCGGCTACGGGTCCTGGTCACCAGCGCCTGAGGCGTCAGCTGGGCCACAACCCGGTGAGTGGCACTAGACTCTTGATTGCTGGCACTGAGATTCAGAAAACCTTCCCAGAGAAACTTACCCGTCGCCGCGTCATAGACGCGGAGCTTGAACGAAGACAGCCCGTCAGTCCCAGGGCCGGCCCCACCGGCAAAGACCCGCTCACTCGGTTGACGCTCCCCTGTCACTGCATCCTCTCGCACGTTCAACTCATAGGTTTCCTCGGACAGGATCGCGCCATTCTCGGCATCGTACGTTTTCACCGTAATCGATGACGTCTCCGCATTCTCATACCCGACACCAGCCGCCACGACCTTCCTCGGCTGCATCGAAGTGGGAACCGCCAGGTCTGCCGCCCACGCCGTCAACGGAAAACCGTACCCGAGCACGGCAAAGGCGATGAACGAGATGCAGCGAGCCTTCCGTATCCGCCGCGCCTGATGCACCGGCGCAAGCTCATACCGCACAGGCCTGAACCACTCGCCCACTTCATCTCTCGTCTCGGACAGCCACTGGATGATTGTCATGTACAGTCCCCCCTCACTTGTGCCGGAGTCTCGCATTGCTGGCCTTCAGGGTAAATTCCCCACTGTGGGGAGAACCCCTTCGAAAGGGGGGGTATTGAAGGGCCGCGAGAGGCAGGCGGGACGAGCGAGATGGGCGAGACGGGCAGGTCTGGCGCGCTAGGCGTGCCCGGCGCGCGCTTACTTGTGCGGTGCGTCCCGGCTCGGTGAACAGGGATTCTCGGAGTCCCCGGCAAACGGAACAGTCCCAAAGACCTGATACCGGTACCGGGCTACCAACCAATAGAGCAGGTAGCCAACCGGCTTGGCTAACGGAAGGCGCAGGAGGAGAGAGAGGACTCGCCCACCCCTGAGGCCCGGCAGGAGGGCCAGAAAGGCATCGAGCCCACGGACAATCTCCCCGTTAGGACGGACCAGGAATGCCACGTCTGGACGGCCCGGTCGATAGGCCTCCCCTAATGCCTGCTTGGCCTCGTCGCTCTGATAGGGAACCATCCGGACCGGCGCAGCGTCAGCGCGGGTCCCCAGCCGTTCAAGGCCCTGCTTGGCTGTGACACAGAGGCGGCATTGGCCGTCGTAGACCAGAAGGCAGGCTTGGGGCGCCCTGCTGGATAAATCTGCCATCGCCCAATTCCCTCGCAGTCGCTAACTCCTAATGCCTAACTAGTCGCAGGATGCTCAAAAAGCGTCCAGCAAGGCCGCCGGCGAGTCGAAACCGGAGGAGGTACCGACCGCACTTTGTGTGGGCCGTTCGCCAGTACAATGGATCTTGGCGAACGGAAAAACCCCTCCAGTACTTCCGACCTCTGACAACCTCAATCGGTACGTTGAGGATTTCGATGAGCCGAGAACGAAGCTGGCGGACTTTTTCAGCATCCTAAAGCCGGTTGCTGTGCCCTGCGGAGACGGGTATCATTACACCCATGCGATACACCTGGCCCCTCATCGGCCTGCTTACGGGGCTCAGCCTCATCGGCGCTACGACCACCCATCTCGCACCGGCTGCGACAGAAGCAGGACGAATCGGCTGGATGCTCTACCTGATCGCGACCCCGATCGCTCTTGCCTGCCTCGTCCGGATCGGATGGACCTGGACCGCCATGGCCTGCGTCATCTATGGAACGGTAGGATTGGCGTTAGACCTCTCCACCCTCGCGAGCATCCTGGGCGGACAGGGCGAGATTGGCGCCCTGCTCCTCGTCAGCGCGATGAGCGGAATCGTGAACTTTTTGCTGGTCCTGTTCGGCGGGCGCGCGTTTCTGCACGAATCGTTGGGGACCGTGCTTCCAGGATCCCATCCTCCCAGTCCTCCGTCCCCTTCGTCATCTTCACAATCTTGATCCGTTCAAACCCTGCATCCGTCAACCAGGCCTTCGTCTCGACTGCAGAATAGGTATTGCCCCGCTCGGTGAACAGCAACATCGACACCGCAAAGAGACTCGCTTCTTCGGGAAACAGCCCGTCCTTATCGTGCAGGAACGCATCCTGAATCAACAGCCTGCCTCCAGGATTCAACGCAGCCAAGGCGCGCCGGAACACCGCTTGATTGTCTTGCGACGAATAAATGTGGAGCACGTTCGAATACCAGATGACATCGTAGGAGCCGGGAATGGCGTCCGTCAGTAGATCCAGCGGCTGATAGGAGAGGCGTGCACCGGCCTTGTGATTCGCAGCAATTTCCTTCGCGACTGCAAGAGCCGCAGGCCGGTCGCAGACCGTGGCACGAAGCTGAGGATTCTTGGCGAGGAAGGCCATCGCATAGGTGCCGGGACCTCCGCCAAGGTCGAGCAGAGTCCGCGCGCCACGCAAATTGATCTGGGCCGCGAGCTTCGGAGCAATCTCCAGGGTCCGGTGATGCATCGCCCAGGTGAACTGCCGGCGATAGTCCGGATCGTCCGGCTCATCGTGATCAAGCGGCAGTCCCGTCTTCACTGACTCCAGCAAACGGCCCCAATCGTTCCAATGGCTCGTGATCAGCCGGAGATAGTCCCCCCGATAGTCCGGATGCTGAGCGTTCAAGGCCGTAGCGCCCAACCGGCTGTTTCGATAGGTCTCGCCTTTTTTCTTCAGCAAGCCTGCCATCGCGAGATTCCGGCAGAGAATCGCCAGACCCCTCTCACTGACCTTCATGGCACAAGCCAGGTCAGGAATCGTCCAGGTCTCCGTGCCGATGGCAGTAAAGAGGTTCAGCTCAAGGGAAGCGATCAAAACCCGCGGCAACCGGTAGGCGGTAATCGCCGTGCGGAAATCGTCGAACGTGGCAATCTGCCTGGTCACCGGGCCACGCCGATCGTCCGCAGGCACCAGCTCATTAAATCTTGCACGGCGGTCGGGTTCGTCAGATCCACATGCCGCTCGAAGCGAACGGCCACGTAGGCGTCGTTCATCTCCGTCTCTTCTGCAAATCCAGACTTCAACAGAATCGCACGGTACTTGGAGACAGCCGGTTGGATGTAGTACTTGGCCTGCTTCGCAATCTCGTCGGTGCCCAGATCTTCCGGCGTCCCATCGGAGAGCAGGGTCATCACATCCTCCAGCGCCATGCCGTACTGACACAAGACCCGCCCGTCCGGCGTGACCTCCAGCAGCCATCCATCCGAGCCAAGATCCATCGTCAAAGCGCCGCCCGCCTCCACTTCCTCCAATTGAGGAAAGGTGGCGACCAACGAAACCCTAAGCGCAGTCCAATCTTCCGATGCTCCACTCATACGTGTGTCTTTCGATTGGGATGGGCGTCACCCAGTCCGGCAAGGCTGGCCCGCAGGGCTGCCAACCGCTGGATATTCTCTTCAAGTTTCGGCAACTGATACTTGCGATCCATATGCACCACCAGCTCGAGGAGATCCGCCGCTTCACGCAAGTTACCGGTCTCTTCGTAACATTGCGCCAGCACATACCGAGCGCCGCCGGTTCGCAATTCGTCGCGCGATCGTTCGGCGATGGACTGGCTGGTTTGACAGCAGGCGATCGCGTCGTCGTAGCGCTGCTGGAGCAAAAAGGTTCGACCGATCATGCGCCAGGCATCGGCTACGCCGCCCTGATTCTCTAGCCGCCTCATGAGCACGAGCGACTGTTCATAGTATTTAATCGCCAATTCGTACTCTTTGGTCTCGCGAGCGACCAGGCCCAGATCAGAAAAGAGCACCGCCTTGCCTGCCTCATCGTGCACCTTCGTCATCAGGTCCAAGGCTTCGAGATAGTAGGCCTTGGCGCGATCCCATTCGCCCGCATCGGCCCGGAGGTTCCCCAAATTGCCTAAGGTCGTCCCGATCCCCTTCTCATCTCCGAGAATCTTCTGGAGCTCCAAGACCTCTTGATAGTACGTCTGGGCCGAGTCCCGACGACCGCTGACCGCGCAAATGTTCCCCAGGTTTCCCAAGGTGGCGGCCAAGGCCCGTTGGTCCCCGGTCAGCCGGTCACATTCCAGCGCCTTGGCATAACAGGTATAGGCATCGGTATAGAGGCCGCGAGAAAAATGCTCGTTGCCCTGGCGATTGAGTTCTTCGGAAAGTCCGTTGCGTAATGTCATGGTGCGGGCTGGAGCAGCTGTTCGACCGCCTGCTTGGCGCCGGTGAGAATCGAGGTCCCGTCGCCGACCAATAGGCTGTCGAAATTGTATTTAAGGAGCCGGCGCAGCCCCTCTTGGGCCTTCGTCACATCAGCGTACTTGTCAGCGGACAGGAGGCTGACGGAACCGGCAGGCTTCCCGATCAAGGCATCGCCGACAATCAACACGCCCTTCCGCTGCTGGATAAACAGGGCCGATTCGCCGGGAGACTTCTGGTCTTTCAGCTGAATCACCCAGATCCCGCCCGTGAGCAATTCCCCATCCTTGAACGTTTTGGTCGGCTTAAGATCCATCAGCGGCGCATCGACCTCCGGCACATACAACTGACAGCGAAACTCGTCTTGATACTTCACCGCTTCGCGGACATGATCGCGATTGGTCACGATGATGTAATCGACGGGGCCGTTGCGGAGGACCACAGCGCTCGCGTCTCCCGTCATCGGCGGAGGATCGACGAGGATCTTATGTTCCCCGACCGTCAGGAAGAGCCCGTTGAAGTCGAGTTGCTTCTCCTCAGAGAACCAGGACCATTGCCAGATACCGGGAAGGATGTTTTTCATAATAGGATACGAGCCGATGGCTGATAGCTGATGGCACGGACGGATTTACAATGCCGCGACGGCGTCCTTCACGACTTTCGTCACTTTCGTCAGGATGCTGGCTTCGTTGGGCAAGTCGATGATGTCGTCTTCCGAAATCGTAATGAATTTCCGATTCGGTCCCTTCGTCAGGGAAATCAGAAACATACTGTTCGAAGGCGTCACAGGGATCACCACCTGCACCGATGCATCGGCCCCCTTCACCACCTCCAAAAACCTCTGTTTTCCCTCTTCCATCTCATCCATGCCCATCTCTCTCCTCTTCCTCTCGGAAGTTGATATTTCCTCTGCACCGCGGCTGAAGAATCCTAGTCTGCGCGCGTCGAAGGTGCAGTGTTTTATCGTGCGCGTTCGGCGAGAAGCGGGATTCCTCAGCCACGGTGAGCGCTACATCTTATTACTGCCACCAGCCAACAGTTTTTCAACTTCCGCCACAATCACTTCTGCGCCGGCTAAATCCATATTGCCGACACGCTGCCACCGAATTACGCCCTGCTGATCGATGACATAGACGTTCGGGATAAACTTCCCTCCGCCGTACAATTTGTCCGTGACCTTGCCCGGATCGAGCAGATAGGGATAGGTGACCTTCACGGGAAAGGAGGCCAGAAACTCGCCGACTTCCTTCTTGCCGTTACCGGAAGAATTGACGCCGAGCACCGCCACCTCTTTGCCCTTCGTCATCTCGGACACTTTCTGGAGCGTCGTGCCCTGCATCATGCAGGGGTCGCAAATATGAAACAGGCCGAGCACCACAATCTTGCCCTTGTAACTGTCCAACCCCACCGTCTCGCCGGTGATAGCCGTCAGCGTAAAGGAAGGCGCCTTCTCGCCAACTTTAAAGAACCCCGCCGCAAAGGCCAGGTGGGCCGCAAGGACCGGAATCAACAACACGCCAAGTATCGATAGCATTCGTTTCATAAGAGCCTCCTGCTGAAGAAGTGCTGAGTCCTGAGTGCTGAGTGAGCGAACGGCCGATTCAGTATCAGCCCTCAGGACTCAGCACTTTGATTGGGTATCCTACCATGCAGATTTTTTCAGGGGCAATGGCGCAGAGACCGACAGAATGGATGGATGCGCAAACAGGCTGCTCAAACAGTTCGTCAGCAAGGCCGCAGGCGAATCGAAACCGGAGGCGTGCCCTCAGGGGTACGTTGAGGATTTCGATGAGCCGAGAACGAAGCTGGCGGACTGTTTCAGCAGCCTGCTAAAGGGATGGGTCGAAGAGGCCGAGCTGCCATTCCTCTGCGCGGGTCAGCGCGATGGGGTACTTCTCGGTGAAGCAGGCATTGCAATACTGTTCCGGGGTGCCGGGGGAGGCATTCAGCATGCCATCGAGGCTCAAGTAGGCGAGGCTGTCTGCCGTGATGTACTTCCGAATCTCTTCAAGCGAGTGGCTGGAACCGATCAGTTCTTTCTTGGTAGGCGTATCGATCCCGTAGAAACAGGGAGAGATGATTGGAGGCGAACTGATGCGCATATGCACTTCCTTGGCCCCGGCATCGCGAATCATCTTCACGATTTTACGGCTCGTGGTGCCCCGCACCAGCGAATCGTCGACCACGACGACTCGTTTCCCCTCCAGCACCTCCGGCACAGCATTAAGCTTCACCTTCACGCCGAAGTGGCGGATCGACTGCTCCGGCTCAATGAAGGTGCGGCCGACATAGTGATTTCTGATCAGCCCGAGTTCGAACTGAATCCCCGCTCCCTCGGCATAGCCGAGCGCGGCAGGCACTCCGGAGTCCGGGACCGGCACGACGATATCCGCTTCGACTAACGATTCCTTCGCCAATTGCCGACCCAACGCCTTGCGTGTGGCATAGACCGCATTCGCGCCGAAGATCTTGCTGTCAGGTCGGGCGAAGTATACATATTCAAAAATGCACATGGCCGGATTGACCGGCGCAAACGGATGGTAGCTCGTCACGCCCTTCTCGTTCAGCACGACCAGCTCGCCCGGCTCGATCTCACGAACGATTTTGGCGCCAAGCAGATCGAAGGCACAGGTTTCCGACGCCACGAGATAGGTATCACCCATGCGCCCGAGACAGAGGGGCCGGAACCCGTGCGGATCTCGCACCGCGATGATCCCATCGTCCGTCTGCATGACGACCGAAAAGGCCCCGCGCACTTGGCTCAAGGCATCGATGATGCGGGCCAGCAAGGTATCCGCGCGCGAATGGGCGATCAAATGGATGATGACTTCGCTATCCGACGTGGATTGAAAAATGGCGCCGTAGGCTTCGAGCTCATGCCGCAACACTTGCGCATTGATGAGGTTGCCATTGTGGGCAAGCGCCAGATTCCCGAAGGCGAAGTTGACCGAGAGCGGCTGGACATTACTCAGATCGTTGCCCCCGGCCGTAGAATAGCGATTATGTCCGATCGCCATCGAACCGGTTAATTGCTGAAGCGATTGGGGATTGTAAATGTCCGCAACCAGCCCCTTCCCCTTATGGACGTGGAAGTGCTCGCCATCGCCCGAGACGATGCCGGAGGCTTCCTGTCCGCGATGCTGCAAGGCATAGAGCCCCAGATAAGTGAGGTTGGCCGCTTCCTTGTGGCCGTAAATGCCGAAGACAGCGCATTCGTCGTGAAACTTATCTGGAGTAATCAGGTTAAGGCCCGAATCATCAGACGTGGGAAGTGACACGACGGGAAGTTCTCTTGTGGTTCGCTTATTCATGCCTTCACGTTTCACGCCTGGTTCAGCGTCCGTTCGATTGAAAAGGCCCACTGCTCAAAAAGTTGATCGACCGGGAGATCGATGCGGCAGCCCTCGCTCCATTGCCCCTTCTCCACATCGATGACGACACGATCGCCTCCGACCGTCCCGATCTTCATCGCGGGAACATCGGCCTCCCCGGCGCGCTTCAGGACCTGTTCAACCAGCTCAGGCTTCACCGACAGGACGACCCGCGATTGGCTCTCACCGAATAAGAGGGCATCCCGACGCAAGGTATCGAGACCCAATCCTACCACAGCCCCTCGCCTGGCGGCTGGGCCGGAGATGCAGGATTCGACCAAGGCGACCGCCAACCCGCCATCCGAACAGTCATGGGCTGATTGCACCAGCCCATCACGAATTGCTTTCAAGAGGAAATCATGGAGCGACTTCTCCGCATCAAGGCTGAGGAGCGGCGGCGATCCCTGTTCCCGGTGATGGAGCACTTTCAGATATTCGCTCCCGCCCAGGTCCTCTCTCGTCTTGCCCAAGAGGATAATCGCATCCCCGTCCTGCTTGAACCACTGGGTCATCGTCTGCTCGACCGAATCGATCAGACCCACCATGCCCAACATCGGCGTGGGATAAATCGACAGGCCATTCGTCTCGTTGTAGAAACTCACATTCCCGCTGACGATGGGCACCTTGAAATGTTCGCAGGCATCTCTCAGCCCTTCGATCGCCAACACGAACTGCCACATGATCTCAGGCCGCTCCGGGTTCCCGAAGTTCAAACAGTCCGTCAGCCCGATCGGCTCAGCGCCTGAGCACACGAGATTTCTCGCCGCCTCGGCCACGGCAATACGAGCCCCTTCATAGGGATGGAGCAAACAGTAGCGGCTATTGCAATCCACCGTCATGGCGAGGGCTTTGTTCGTTCCCTTGATCCGAACCACCGCGGCATCAGAGCCGGGCCGAACCATCGTGTTGGTCCGTACCATATGGTCGTATTGTTCGTAGACCCAGCGTTTGCTCGCAATCGTCGGAGACTCCAGTAACGACAGTAAGGTCGCATTCGCATCCTTCACGTCTGGGAGCGCGTCATAGTTCAGGTTCGTCAACATGTCCTGGTAGCCAGGCGGCGAATAGGGCCGCTCGTACCGTGGTCCGTCATCGGCCAGCGACTTTGCCGGGATCTCCGCCACCACCTTGCCCTGGTCCCTCACACGGAGGATCCCGTCGCCCGTGACCCGTCCCACCACCGCCACATCGAGATCCCATTTCTTACAGATCCTGATGCATTCGTCTTCTTTGCCCGCCTGCGCCACCATCAACATACGTTCCTGCGACTCAGACAACATCAATTCATAGGGCGTCATGCCCGGCTCACGTCGCGGTACGTCGGTCAGGTCCAAATCCATCCCGTTGCCGGCACGCGACGCCATTTCACAGGAGGAACTGGTCAAGCCGGCCGCTCCCATGTCCTGAATCCCAACCAGTAAATCGCCTGCCATCAATTCAAGACAGGCTTCCAGCAGCAGCTTCTCGGTAAAGGGATCGCCCACCTGCACGGTAGGCCGCTTCTGCTCCGACTGGTCGTCAAAGGAATCGGAGGCCATCGTGGCCCCGTGAATCCCGTCGCGGCCCGTCTTGGAGCCGAAGTAGATCACAGGATTGCCGATGCCTGCCGCGGTTCCCAGAAAGATCTTGTCCTTGTGCGCAATGCCGAGACAAAACACGTTCACGAGCGGATTTTGCGAGTAAATATCGTTGAAGACGATTTCGCCTCCGACCGTCGGCACGCCCATGCAGTTGCCATAGCCGGCAATGCCGGCCACGACACCCTTGACCAGATGCCGGTTCTTCGCGTTGTCCAGCCCGCCAAACCGCAGGGCATCGAGCAAGGCGATCGGCCGCGCGCCCATCGTAAAGATGTCTCGCAGAATCCCCCCCACCCCCGTCGCAGCTCCCTGATAGGGCTCGATGAAGGAGGGATGGTTGTGCGACTCCATCTTGAAGACCGCGCAGAGCCCATCGCCGATATCTACGGCGCCGGCATTTTCCCCAGGCCCCTGGACCACCCGCGGCCCAGTCGTCGGCAGTTTCCGCAAATGCACGCGCGAACTCTTATAGGAGCAATGTTCCGACCACATCACCGAGAACATACCCAGTTCCGTGACATTCGGCTCCCGCCCCAAAATCCCGACGATCTTCTGGTACTCGTCGTCCGTCAGATTATGTTGCGCGATGAGTTCTTTGGTTATTGGCTGGCTTACAGGTCCCATAATTTTAGACTTCACGCTCTCATGGTTTCTTGATCACAATCCGAATCGGCCCACATGCGGATCGACAGAGGCTAGACAGGCGCCATCTGCAAAGGCTTCTTGCTTTGTTTCAGCGACTCCAGCATCGACAGGAAAATCAGCTTCCCGTCATCATTGCCCAAGACTGTCTCTGCGCAACGTTCCGGATGCGGCATCATGCCCAGCACATTGCCCGCGGCATTGATGATCCCGGCGATGTTGTCCAGCGAGCCGTTGGGATTCGCCTCCGGCGTCACCTTGCCATCCGGCGTGCAATAGCGAAGGACGATCTGCGCATTGGCCTGCATCGCCGCGAGCGTGACCGGATCGGTGTAATAGTTCCCGTCTGCATGAGCGATGGGAATCTTCAGCACCTGACCGGGCTGGCAGGCGCTGGTAAAGGATGTGGCCGCATTCTCGACCTTCACGGACAGATCCTTGCAGATGAAATGCAGCGACTTGTTCCGAAGCATGGCCCCTGGCAGCATCCCCGCTTCGAGCAAAATCTGAAACCCGTTGCAGATACCGAGCACCATTCCGCCGCCCTTTGCGAACTCCTTCACCAACCCCATCACAGGAGAGAACTTCGCGATGGCGCCAGTTCGCAAATAGTCGCCGTAAGAAAACCCGCCCGGCAGGACAATCGCATCCAGCCCGGCCAACGAGGTCTCCTTGTGCCAAATCATCTCCACCGACTGGCCCAGCACATCCTTGAAGATATGCTGACAGTCATGATCGCAATTACTACCGGGGAACACCACCACACCAATCTTCATACGCTTTTCCTTAGGTTCCTATCTCATCAGGGAAGTGGCTCGGCCGTCGTTCACTGCGCGCATCGAACGAGCACCGTTTCATCGTGCGCGTTCTGCGAGCAAGA
>CAYHQK010000038.1:0-14529 GCA_964358535.1 uncultured Nitrospira sp.
ACGCCTGAATCAAGCCGCTCCTTCACACCCTTTTCGATCGCCGGGATAAACTCCCTGGGGATCGATCCACCGACAGTCTTATTGATAAATTCCAAACCCTTGCCAGACTCAGCCGGCTCAACCGTCAAGACGACATGACCATACTGACCGCGACCACCGGTCTGCTTGACGTACTTCGCCTCAGCCTCAGCCTTTCTACGAATCGTCTCCCGGAAGGCCACCTCAGGCTTTCCGACATTGGCCTCGACCTTAAACTCGCGCATCATGCGGTCGACGATGATTTCCAGATGTAGCTCACCCATACCGGCAATAATGGTCTGGGCGGTCTCTTCGTCCGTCTTCACTCGGAAGGAGGGATCTTCCTGCGCCAACTTCTGGAGCGCAAAGCCCATCTTCTCTTGATCTTGCTTGGTCTTTGGCTCGATCGCCATGGCAATGACCGGCTCAGGGAACTTCATAACCTCGAGCAGGACCGGCTGCTTCTCATCAGCCAAAGTATCCCCGGTCGTCGCACCCTTCAGCCCGACGGCCGCGACAATGTCGCCAGCATAGGCCACATCAATGTCTTCACGCTTGTTCGCATGCATCTTCAACAGACGCCCGACACGATCCCTCGTCCCCTTCGTCACATTCGCGACGGACGTCCCCGTCTTCAACGTACCGGAGTAAACGCGAAGGAATGTGAGCTGACCCGCAAAGGGATCCGTCATGATTTTAAATGCCAAGGCGGCAAACGGCTCATCGTCAGAGGGGAATCGCTTGATTTCCTTCTCGGTGTTCGGGTCAATGCCCGTCACAGACTCAACATCAAGCGGAGACGGAAGGAAATCCACGACCCCGTCCAACAACTGCTGAACACCCTTATTTTTGAAGGCCGTTCCACAGAGAACCGGCGTCATCTTCATCGACAGCACACCCGCGCGAATAGCCCGGCGGATTTCTTCTTCGGTTAACGGCTGACCATTCAGATACTTATCCATAGCCTGCTCATCGAACTCAGCAACCGCATCCACCATCTTCGCGCGGTATTCCTTGGCTCGCTCGAGCAGGTCGGCCGGAATCTCATCGATCTTATACTTGGCACCGAGCGTCTCGTCATCGTACACATACGCCTTCATCGTCACGAGATCGATCGACCCCCGGTACTCGGATTCTTTACCGATAGGAATCTGAATCGGAATCGGGTTCGCGCCCAAGCGGTCAATCATCGTCTGAACGCTGGTGTAGAAATCAGCGCCGATACGATCCATCTTGTTCATGAACGCAATGCGCGGAACACTATACTTATCCGCCTGCCGCCAGACCGTCTCCGACTGAGGCTCGACACCCTGCACGGAATCGAATACCGCGACAGCCCCGTCAAGCACCCGGAGGGAACGCTCGACTTCAATCGTAAAGTCCACGTGCCCAGGAGTATCGATGATGTTAATCCGATGATCCCGCCAGAAACAGGTCGTCGCAGCAGCCGTAATCGTAATACCGCGCTCCCGCTCCTGCTCCATCCAATCCATCGTCGCGGCACCCTCGTGCACTTCGCCGATCTTATGCGAAATCCCAGTGTAATAAAGGATGCGCTCAGTCGTCGTCGTCTTACCAGCATCAATGTGAGCCATGATGCCGATGTTTCGAGTTTTTTCTAATGGTGATTGACGTGCCACGTACTTCCCCTAAAAATACATATGCCGCAAACCGAGCCAACAAAGCGCTGCGATCGACCAACACCGCCTACACGAATCGCAGCACGGCCCAGCTGCGGCACAGAACAACGCTACCAGCGATAGTGCGCGAATGCCTTATTGGCCTCCGCCATCCGATGTACGTCTTCCCGCTTCTTCACCGCAGCCCCGGTATTATTCGATGCATCCATCAGCTCCGCCGCGAGCTTCTCGCGCATACTCTTCCCGCCGCGCGTACGCGAATACTCAGCCAGCCAACGGAGCGCCAGCGACATTCGGCGAGCCGGACGAATTTCCACCGGCACCTGATACGAGGCGCCGCCGACCCGGCGAGACTTCACCTCGACGACCGGCTTCACATTATCAATCGCCGTCCGGAACACCTTCAGCGGATCATTACCGGTCTTCTCTTGAATGACATCGAAGGCTCCGTAGCAAATACGCTCCGCCGTGCTCTTCTTGCCACCAGACATCAAAATATTTAAAAACTTCCCGACGAGCTTGTCGCGATACCGCACATCGGGGAGCGTCACGCGCTGGTCTAAAAATCTAGTTCTTGGCATGTGTCATTCACTCTCTCGTTACCAACAAATAAAATCTTTTCTACTTAGGACGCTTCGCCCCATACTTCGAACGGCTCTGCTTTCGATCCGCCACACCGACCGCGTCAAGCGCACCTCTAACGATGTGGTAGCGCACACCCGGCAAGTCCTTTACGCGACCGCCGCGCACGAGCACAATGGAGTGCTCCTGGAGGTTGTGGCCGACACCGGGGATGTACGTCGTGACTTCCATCCCGTTCGTCAACCGGACACGCGCGACCTTACGCAACGCGGAGTTCGGTTTCTTTGGCGTCGAGGTATAGACACGAAGACAGACGCCACGCTTCTGCGGACACGACTTGAGCGCAGGGCTCTTCGTCTTTGCGTGCGCCAGCTTGCGACCTTTTCTGACCAGCTGATTAATCGTTGGCATTAGTACGTCACTCTCATCTTCAGCACAGTTTGACTGATCCGCCCAAACCTTCACGTCTAGAGCCCGCGGATTATAATGATCCGCCATGCCACTGTCAAGTCAGGCTCAATAATGCAGGGATTATGAGCGAGTTGACCCTTCAGACCCCGCAGCCACACCCTCATGCGTGAGCGCAGAGGCATCTCCCTGAACCGCAATCACAGGCTCCGGCTTAGGGCTCACAACGAACGTGTCGCGATATTCGTCGAAGCCCGTTCCCGCCGGAATCAACCGACCCACGATCACGTTTTCCTTCAGGCCCAGCAACTTGTCCTCGCGCCCGTTGATCGCTGCCTCCGTCAAGACGCGAGTCGTTTCCTGGAACGAGGCCGCGGAAATGAAACTATCCGTAGTGAGCGCTGCCTTGGTAATACCCAGTAAGACTGGCTTCCCGAGTCCCGGCTGGCCGCCCCTGGCCACCACGCGCTCATTCTCTTCGTCAAACAACATCTTGCTGACCTGGCTGCCCGGCAAGAATTCCGTGTCGCCAGGATCCTCGATGCGGACTTTCCGCAGCATCTGGCGCACGATAATCTCGATGTGCTTATCGTTGATCGTCACGCCCTGCAACCGATACACGTCCTGCACTTCGTCAACGAGATACTTCTGCAATTCGTTCGGACCGAGCACGTCCAGAATGTCGTGCGGATTCGCCGACCCGTCCATTAACGGCTCACCGGCCCGCACCCAGTCACCCTCGTGCACGTTGACGTGTTTACCCTTAGGAATAAAATATTCCTTGATATCGCCCATCTTATTGTTGACGAGCACTTTGCGCATGCCCTTCACGAACCCATCGTAGGAAATTTCACCGTCGATCTCGCTGATCACGGCTGTCTCCTTCGGCTTTCTGGCCTCGAACAACTCCGCCACACGAGGCAGACCGCCGGTGATGTCCTTCGTCTTGGTCGTCTCTCGCGGAATCTTGGCCAACACGTCGCCAGGAGTGACCACGGCGCCTTTTTCGACAAAGATGTGCGCCCCGACCGGGAGCAGATAACGGGCCACGTTGGCCGCTGCTGCCACTTTGGCCGTTTTCCCGCTCTCGTCCTTGACCGACACGCGCGGACGCAACGTCGCGCCGCTATGCTCCACGATGACCTTACGGGAGAGGCCGGTGACTTCATCGAACTCTTCCTTCATCGTGACACCTTCCACGATGTCTCCGTAGGCCACTTTGCCGCCGACTTCGGTCAGAATGGTCAACGAATAGGGGTCCCACTCCACCAGCTTCTGGCCAAGCTCGATGCGACCGCCATCCTTGACCTTGATCTTGGCGCCGTAGACGACCGAATATTTCTCGCGTTCACGCCCCGTCTCATCGACAACGGCGATTTTCGCATTCCGGTTCATGACGACCCATTCGCCCTCTTTATTCTTGACCGCGATCCCGGCGTTATGCACGTCGGCATTTTTCTTCGCGTCGAAGCTCATGAACTTGATCGTGCCGGCATGTTTCGATTCGGTCACCGTCTGCTCGACCACCTTGCTCGCCGTTCCTCCGATGTGGAACGTCCGCATGGTCAGCTGCGTGCCCGGCTCACCGATCGACTGCGCCGCAATGACACCGACCGGCTCGCCCTTTTCAACCAAACGCCCGCGGGCCAAGTCGCGCCCGTAGCAGGAACGACAGACTCCACGGCGCGATTGACAGGTCAGCACCGACCGAATCTTCACCCGATCGACCGCCGCTTCCACGATCGCCTTGGTCCGATCTTCATCAATCTCTTCATTGGCTGACACGATAATTTCGCCCGTGACCGGATCACGGATATCTTCAGCCGCCAACCGTCCCAGCACCCGTTCTTCGATCGGCTGAATGATTTCGCCGCCCTCGACCAATGCGCTCACAATGATGCCATCGGTGGTGCCGCAATCGATTTCGTTGATAATCACATCCTGTGCGATATCCACCAGTCGGCGCGTGAGGTAACCGGAGTTCGCCGTCTTCAACGCCGTGTCGGCCAAACCCTTACGGGCACCGTGCGTCGAGATGAAGTACTGCAACACCGTTAATCCCTCGCGGAAATTGGCGGTAATCGGCGTCTCGATGATTTCACCGGACGGCTTGGCCATCAGTCCGCGCATACCGCCCAACTGACGGATCTGCTGCGAGCTACCGCGCGCGCCGGAGTCCGCCATCATGAAGATCGGATTGAAGGACTCGGCTTTATTCGGATCACCGCCCGCGCCCAACTCCTTCATCATTTCGTTGGCAATCTGCTCCGTCACGTGGGCCCAGATGTCGATCACTTTATTGTAACGTTCGCCGTTGGTGATCAGACCTTCGGCATACTGCCGCTCGATCTCGCTCACTTCCTGCTGAGCCTTCCCCAACAACTCCTGCTTCTTGGTCGGGATATGCATGTTGTCGATGCAAATCGAGATACCCGCACGCGTGGCATAGTGGAAGCCCGTATCCTTGACCTTATCGAGGAACGTGACGGTCTCCCGGTGCCCGCACTGGCGGTAGACCGTATCGATGAGCTTCGTCATTTCCTTCTTAGTCATGAGCTTATTCGCGTTGGCGAATGGCATGCCCGGAGGCAGCACTTCCGACAGGATCACTCGGCCAACCGTAGTCTGCACGAGCGCGCCTTCGACCCGCACCTTGATCCGTGCATGCACTTCCAAGGCTTCCGAATCGAATGCAATGCGCACTTCCTCCGGCGAGCCGAACACTTTCCCCTCGCCCTTGCAGCCGCCACGCTCTTTGGTCAGCCAATAACAACCGAGCACCATGTCCTGCGACGGCACTGCGATCGGCTTGCCGTTGGCAGGCGAGAGAATGTTATTGATCGACATCATCAGCACGCGCGCCTCGACCTGCGCTTCGACCGACAACGGCACGTGGACCGCCATCTGGTCTCCGTCGAAGTCGGCGTTGAACGCGGCGCAGACCAGCGGATGCAACCGAATGGCCTTGCCTTCGACCAACACGGGATCGAACGCCTGGATACCCAGCCGGTGCAACGTCGGAGCGCGATTCAGCAGCACAGGGTGCTCGCGAATCACCTCGTCGAGCACGTCCCACACTTCCGGGCGTTCCTTCTCAACCAAACGCTTGGCGCTCTTGATGGTGGTCGCCGCGCCGCGCTCTTCCAGCTTGTGGAAGATAAACGGCTTGAACAGTTCGAGCGCCATCTTCTTGGGCAATCCGCATTGATGCAGCCGGAGTTCCGGTCCCACAACGATGACAGTTCGTCCCGAGTAATCGACCCGCTTACCGAGCAAGTTCTGACGGAAACGCCCCTGCTTACCCTTCAACATGTCGCTCAAGGACTTGAGCGGACGCTTGTTGGGACCACGGATCGCACGACCGCGACGGCCGTTATCGAAGAGGGCATCTACCGCTTCCTGCAACATCCGCATTTCGTTTCGGATAATCACGCCCGGCGCCTTTAATTCGATTAGGCGCTTCAAGCGATTGTTCCGATTGATGACGCGGCGGTACAGATCGTTCAGATCCGAGGTCGCAAACCGTCCACCGTCCAGCGGCACGAGCGGGCGCAATTCCGGCGGCAGCACCGGGATCACATCCATAATCATCCACTCGGGCATATTGCCGGACTTGCGGAAGGCCTCGATGACTTTCAACTGCTTGGCGTACTTCTTCTTCAACGCGGCGGAGGCCGACGTCTTCGCCTTGGCCTTGATCTCATCCCACTTGGCCGCGATGTCGATCTTGCGGAGCAACTCCCGGATGGCATCGGCGCCGATGCCGACCTTGTACGATCCGGGGCTGTACTCAGATTGGAGCGAGCGGAGCTTTTCTTCCGAGACCAGCTCCTTCTCCGTCAAATCTGTCGATCCTGGATCGACGCAGACATAGCTCTCGAAATAAAGGATGCGCTCCAGCCCCTTCAGGCTCATGTCCAACAAGGTTCCGATCCGGCTCGGCACGCCCTTAAGGAACCAGATGTGCGCCACCGGAGCCGCGAGCTCGATGTGGCCCATGCGCTCCCGGCGGACCTTGGACTGAATGACTTCGACGCCGCACTTGTCGCAGACGATGCCGCGGTGCTTCATGCGCTTGTACTTGCCGCAATTGCACTCCCAATCCTTGATCGGACCGAAAATCTTCGCACAAAACAGTCCGTCTTTTTCCGGCTTAAACGACCGGTAATTGATGGTCTCCGGCTTCTTTACTTCGCCGTACGACCACGACCGAATTTTTTCAGGCGACGCGATCTTGATCCGCATCGAATCGAATGACACCGCATCACGCGGCTTCTCAAACAATGTATAGACGCCTTCCAAAGTAGTAACCTCCTCTGATGCCGGCGCGACGGCCGGCACACAAATGGCTAGTCTTGCGACTTGACCAGTTCGACGTCGAGACCCAAGCTCTGCAACTCTTTGACCAAGACGTTAAACGACTCGGGCAATCCAGGCTCCAGGAATGGCTCGCCCTTGACGATCGCTTCATACATCCGCGATCGGCCAGGCACGTCATCTGATTTCACCGTCAGGAACTCCTGCAGCGTGGATGCAGCGCCATAGGCCTGCAATGCCCACACTTCCATTTCTCCCAACCGCTGGCCGCCGAACTGCGCCTTACCACCGAGCGGCTGCTGCGTGACGAGCGAATAAGGACCAATCGACCGTGCGTGAATCTTATCGTCGACCAAGTGGTGCAACTTCAGAACGTACATGTAACCGACCGTGACTGGACTGTCGAACATTTCACCGGTTCGACCATCCATCAGCATGGTTTGCCCACTGGTTGGCAAGTTTGCCTTCTTGAGCAATTCCTTAATTTCCGTTTCTGACGCCCCGTCGAATACCGGACTCGCCACCTTGATGCCCAGCGCCTTCGCCGCCCATCCCAGGTGCGTTTCCAGAATCTGACCGACGTTCATACGTGACGGCACACCGAGCGGATTCAGCACAATTTCCACTGGCGTCCCGTCCGGCAAGCAGGGCATGTCTTCCTCGGGCAACACCCGCGAGACCACGCCTTTGTTCCCGTGCCGGCCGGCCATCTTGTCGCCAACCTGGATCTTGCGCTTCATCGAGACATAGACCTTGACGAGCTTGATCACGCCCGGAGGGAGCTCATCGCCCCGTTTCAGACGGCCAACCTTCTCGTCGTACAGCGTCTGCAGAATCTCGATCTGCTCCTTCGCCCGCCGATCGACATCTTCCAGCTCTTTCTGCTCGTCAGGATCGCTCAGAATGATGTACCGGACGGCTTCATCGGGCAACCGCTTGAGAATCTCGGCAGTCAGCTTGCCCTTCTTCTTCAGAATGACATCGCCGCTCTCAGGATCCATCAAGTCGCGCCCGACCACCTTGCCGAGCAACAGCTTTCTGACTTTCTTCGTTTTTTCTTCATCGATGATGCGGAGCTCCTCGTGGTGATCACGCTGGAGCTTCATCACATCTTCACTTTCGATGCTCTTGGAGCGCTCGTCCTTATCGAGACCCTTGCGCGAAAAGATCTTCACATCGACGACGATGCCCTCGACACCCGGCGGCACCGTCAACGACGTATCCTTCACATCGCCCGCTTTCTCACCGAAGATGGCCCGCAACAGCTTTTCTTCCGGCGTCAGCTGGGTTTCGCCTTTCGGCGTCACCTTCCCGACCAGAATATTGCCCGGCTTCACCTCGGCTCCGATGCGGATGATCCCGCTCTCATCGAGATCGCGCAGCGCTTCCTCTCCGACGTTCGGAATATCGCGCGTGATATCTTCCTTGCCCAACTTGGTATCGCGAGCCTCGACCTCGAACTCTTCAATGTGAATCGAGGTAAACGCATCCTCGCGCACGAGCTTCTCGCTCAGCAGAATGGCGTCTTCGAAGTTGTATCCGCCCCACGGCATGAAGGCGACGAGGATATTCTTCCCCAAAGCCAATTCACCGTGATCGATGGCGGGACCGTCAGCCAAAACCTGCCCGACCTTCACTGGTTGCCCGAGCCGCACCACCGGCGTCTGCGTGATGGTCGTATTCTGATTCGACCGCTGGAACTTGATCAGGTCGTACACGTCCAACCCGACATCGTTCCGCTTCTTGCTTTCCTTCGAATCGGCGCGCACCACCACTCGCGTGGCATCCACGCTTTCCACCACGCCGGCTCGCTTCGCCTGCACCACATAACCAGAGTCACGCGCCACCACCGCTTCCATCCCAGTCCCGACGAGCGGGGACTCGGACACGAGCAGCGGCACAGCCTGCCGTTGCATGTTCGATCCCATCAAGGCACGATTGGCGTCGTCATGTTCCAGGAACGGCACCAAGGCCGTGGCCACGCTGACCACCTGCTTCGGAGACACGTCCATGTACTCGATCTTGTCGGACGTGGCCGTCACGAAGTCTCCGGCGGATCGCGCCGAGATGGTTTCAGACAGCAAGCGACCGTTCGCATCGATCGGCGAGTTCGCCTGCGCGATGATGTACTTGTCCCCTTCGATGGCGGAGAGGAACTCGATCTCGTCAGTGACTCGCCCCTTCACGACTTTGCGATAGGGCGCTTCGATAAATCCGAACTTGTTAATGCGCGCATAGGTCGCCAGCGACGTAATCAAACCGATGTTCGGGCCTTCCGGCGTTTCGATCGGACAGATACGGCTATAGTGCGACGGATGGACGTCACGCACTTCGAACCCGGCCCGTTCACGGGTCAACCCGCCGGGACCGAGGGCGGACAACCGACGCTTGTGCGTGATTTCCGCGAGCGGATTCGTCTGGTCCATAAACTGGGACAACTGGCTGCTGCTGAAGAACTCTTTGACCGCAGCAACGACGGGCTTCGCATTGATCAAATCGTGCGGCAGCACCGTTTCCATATCCAGCAGGTTCATCCGCTCCTTGATGCTCCGCTCCATGCGGACCAACCCGAGCCTGAACTGGTTCTCCAGCAACTCGCCGACCGACCGAACGCGACGGTTACCCAAGTGGTCGATGTCGTCGATTTCGCCCTTGCCCAGTTTCAAATTCACGAGATACCGGATCACCTCGACCATGTCCTGCGCAGTCAGCGTCCGCTGCTCCAACGGTAGATCCAGGCCCAACTTCTTATTTAGCTTCAACCGCCCGACCGGCGAAAGATCATATCGCTTGGAATTCGAGAAGAGATTGTCGAAGAGCGCTCGCGCGGTGTCGACAGAGGGCGTTTCCCCCGGCCGCAAGCGACGATAGATCTCGACCATGGCCTCCTCTTTCGAGGTGGTCTTATCCATCTCCAGCGTATCCATGATCACCGGCGTAGACGTGACCGTATCAAAGTAGATCGCCTGAAATTCCTCGATGTCGCTCTCAAGCAACGCGTCGACGATCTCAGCCGTGAGCCGCTGATTCTTTTCTGCGATCTGGTTTTTCTTGGAATCCACCAGCTCGGTCAGCACCGCACGGCCAATCAACTCGCTCGGCGCCAGCGGGATTTCTTTCACGCCTGCCGCCTTCAGCTTCGCAATGAGCCCCTTCGTGAGCTTGGCGCCTTCCTTGACCAGCGACTCCTTGCCGCTCTTGTCAAACACTTCAGCCGAGCAACGCAACCCTTGATGGATCTCAGGATCGAGCTTACGCAACATCTTGCCCCTGGACACCCGGATTTCTTCCACCGGGTAATACATCTTGAGCAAATCGTCGCCGGAGAAGCCGAACGCCTTCAACAGAATGGTCGTCGGCATTTTCCGCCGGCGGTCAATCCGCACATAGAGGATGTCGCGGGCATCGAACTCGAAGTCCAGCCACGATCCGCGGTAGGGGATAATTCTGGCGGAGTACAACACTTTACCGCTGGAGTGCGTGCGGCCCTTGTCATGCGTGAAAGACGCGCCGGGCGACCGGTGCAACTGACTCACCACCACACGTTCCGTGCCGTTGACAATGAAGGTCCCGCGTTCCGTCATAAGCGGCAGTTCGCCGACATAGACTTCCTGCTCACGGACATCGAGCACCTTTTTCTTGGAGCCCTTGTCTTCCTTGTCGAACACGACGAGGCGCACCCGAAGCTTCAGGGGGACAGCATAGGTCATCCCCTGCTCCAGGCACTCCCGCTCATCGTACTTCGGGGTGCCGAGCGTGTAGCTCGTGAACTCCAAGACGGCCGTATTGTTGTAATCAGGAATCGGAAAAACACTCGCCAGGGCCGCCTGGAGCCCATGATCCTTGCGACGTTCCGGCTCGACCTCTCGCTGCAGGAATTCCTCATAGGAGCGCTTCTGGATCTCGATGAGATCCGGAATTTCGATGCTGCTATGAATGCGCGAGTAATCTTTCCGTTCGACGAACTCTTGCAGAGTCGTTTCGGACATTCCCCGGACCTCCACTACAATTGGTTAGGCTTGGGTGCCCGCACGGAGCGGGCACCCACAGACACTGAGACTGGCCAAATCGAGGCTACTTGATCTCGACCTTGGCGCCGCTCTCTTCGAGCTTCTTCTTCATGCTGTCGCATTCTTCCTTCGTGACACCGGTCTTCACGGGCTTCGGCGCGCCTTCGACCAAATCTTTAGCTTCCTTCAAACCGAGGCTGGTGAGCTCGCGGACGACCTTGATGACCTGGATCTTCTTGTCCGCCGGAGCAGACACGAGCACCACGTCAAATGAGGTCTTCTCTTCGGCTGCAGCTGCTGCACCTGCTGCAGGAGCGGCTGCGGAGACTGGCGCGGCGGCCGTGACACCGAAGCGGGTCTCTAACCCCTTCACGAGGTCCGCCAAATCGAGCACACTCATCGTCTCGATGGCCTTGATCAATTCTTCCTGCGATAATTTCGTCGTCGTCGTTGACATATCCCCGTCTCCTTTTCGTTTATCCTGAATGGCCGCAATGACTCTCACAAATTTCGACAACACTGCACTGAGTGTATACACCAGACCGCGCGCCGGCCCCTGCATGGCCGACAACAACATCGCAATGAGGACTTCCTTCTTCGGCAACTTGGCCACAGCCGCCAACTCAGCAGGCTGCACCACCTTGCCCTCCAGGACGCCGATGGTGATCTTAATCTTCTCTTCGCGCTTCTCCGCCATGATAAAATCCCGAAGGATTTTCGTGGGAAGCACCGGATCGTCATAGCCGATCACCAATCCCGTCGGCCCCTTCAAGTAGCCCGTCACTCCCGAGAAGATCGTCCCTTCGGAAGCACGGACAGCCAACGTGTTCTTGACGACCCTGTATTCGGCATTGGCGCCTCGCAATTGCTTACGAAGCTCCGTCACCTGATTCGCGGAGAGCCGAGCACTCTCGGTGACAATCGCGAGCCGCGCACGGCCAAATCGCTCTGTCAACTCCGCAACCGCTGTCGCTTTCTCGTCCTTTTTCATAATCCAACCCTTCCCCTTCCGCGCTGCGACACCCGGACTAACTCCATTCCTTAGCCAACGCCATCGCATCAAGCGGTACGCCAGGCCCCATCGTGCTCGAGATCGTCGCGCTCATCAGATAGCGCCCCTTGCACGAAGCCGGCTTCGACTTGATCACGGCCTCAAGAACTGCCGACGCATTCTCGTGCAGCTGTTCAGGCTTAAAGGAGACCTTCCCGACCGGCACCTGAATGATCCCGGCCTTTTCGACTTTATATTCCACACGGCCTTTTCGAATTTCCGTCACGGCCTTACCGACATCAAAGGTGACCGTTCCGGTTTTCGGATTCGGCATGAGCCCGCGGGGCCCCAACACCTTTCCGAGCTTTCCGACCGCCGCCATGAGATCCGGTGTGGAGATGGCGCAATCGAACTCCAGCCATCCGCCCTTGACCTTCTCCATCAGCTCATCGGATCCGACGAAGTCAGCGCCGGCCTGCCGCGCCTCCTGCTCCTTCTCGCCCTTGGCAAACACCAAGACGCGAACGGTCTTCCCCGTGCCATGCGGCAACGAAGTCGTGCCACGCACCATCTGGTCCGCCCGCTTCGGATCCACGCCCAGACGGAGCGCCAGATCGACCGATTCATCGAACTTGGCGAACGCCGACTGCTTCACCGCCTCGACTGCCTCGCGCAGGCTATACGCCCGCGACTCCAGCTTTTCTACCGCCGCCTTCATCTTCTTTCCCATTGCGATTTCCCCCCTTACACCCTCACACACAATTTCCCGCCCAGGCTGAGGCCGCGCGCTGCGCGGACACACAGAGCCGCCCGCATGGGCAGAAGACTACCCTTGGACGACGACTCCCATACTGCGCGCCGAACCCTCGATGATCTTGATCGCACCCTCGAGATCGGCGGCATTGAGATCCGTCATTTTCCGTTGTGCGATCTCCCGCAACTGCGCCTTCGTGATCTTGCCAACCTTATCTTTCTGCGGAACGCCAGACCCCTTAATGATTCCAGCGGCCTTCTTCAACAGGTCAGACGCCGGCGGAGTCTTCATCACAAAGGTGAACGACCGGTCCTTGTAGACCGTGATGACCACCGGGATGATGCTGTCTCCCTCTTTTTGGGTTTTTGCGTTGAACTGCTTGCAAAACTCCATGATATTGACGCCGTGCTGTCCCAGCGACGGTCCGACCGGGGGAGCGGGATTCGCTTTCCCTGCCGGAATCTGTAACTTGATCTGTGCCGATACTTCTTTCGCCATGTCCTACACTCCTACGCTACGCGCGTTTGACCATCTCAGAGTTAAATCCGCTCCACTTGCATGAACCCAAGCTCCACCGGTGTCGAGCGCCCGAAAATACTGACCAAGACCTTGAGCCGGCTATGGTCCTGATCCACCTCGTCCACCACACCGTTAAATCCGAGAAACGGACCATCGATGATCCGCACATTGTCCGTCTTGATAAATTTCACCTGCTCGCGCGGTCCGGATGCGCCCGCGTCGACCTGCTTCAGCAATGAATCCACTTCTTCCGTCGACAAGGGCATCGGCACCGCACCGCCGCCCACAAACCCTGTGACCTTCGGCGTCTCCTTGATCATCTGCAAGGTTTCATCGACAAGCGGCGATTCCAGCTCCACGATCACATACCCAGGGAAGAACTTCCGCCGGGAGGTTCGACGCTTGCCATCCTTGATCTCGATCACATCTTCCGTCGGCACGAGTACCTGCCCCAGCTTCTCGACCAATCCCATTTGGTTGGCCCGTTCGAGCAAGCTGGTTTTCACCCGCCCCTCAAATCCAGCGTAGGTATGAATGACGTACCAATTCTTTGCCATGCCCTACCCTCGGATCATTAATTGACTATGCGCCATGCAGCCGCTCTCACTCGCAGCCCACGCCTTACAGAATCTTGCTGACCGCCCACACGAGAAACGAGTCGATGAACGACAGATACAGGGACATGATGATGCAAAACACAATGACCACAGTCGTCGACCCGACCGTTTCCGCCCGAGTCGGAAACGATACCTTCTTCAGCTCCCCACGCACATCACTGAAGAACTCCCGGATAGAACCCGTCAATTTACCGAACATACGCGCCTCACCTTCACCCTTACGAGAGGAACTGCGCTCCACCAACACTCGGCCAACAGCCCAGCTCCCCATCCAGCCACCAATTATCGAGCCTGTCCCGTCCGCTACATAGCGCTTGGCAGGGGCACTAGGATTTGAACCTAGACTCTCGGTTTTGGAGACCGATGTGCTACCATTGACACCATGCCCCTACGACAGCTGGCAACCCAGCCATTGCGCCGGCAACCCAGACTACTTCACTTCCTTATGGGCAATGTGCTTCCGGCAGAACTTGCAGAACTTATTCCGTTCTAAACGATCCGGATCGTTCTTCTTATTCTTCATCGTGGAATAATTCCGCTGCTTGCAGATCGTGCACGCCAAATCAATAATCTCTCGCATCTCAATACTCCAATGCTGTCATGCGACAGCAGTCATGTTTACGCCAGAATTTCGGTGACAACGCCGGAGCCCACGGTCTTGCCGCCCTCGCGC
>CAYHQK010000039.1:0-14402 GCA_964358535.1 uncultured Nitrospira sp.
ATAAGGTGGGGATCAGGAATGTGATCGAGTTCGCCAAAACGGTCGGGATCACCAGTCCGCTGGCCGCCGATTTGTCGTTGGGGCTCGGTTCGTCCTCCGTGGGGTTGCTGGAACTGACCTCCGTCTATTCGGTATTGCTCAATGAGGGGAGCCGGGTGGAGCCCTACGCGATCGTGTCCGTGGAGGATAATGCGGGAAAGGTGCTGGAGCTGGCGGAGTTGCAAGCCCTGCCGGTGATCTCCAAAGAAACCGCCTACGGGATCACCAACATGATGGAAGATGTGATTCAGAAGGGGACCGGTCAAGCGGCCAAATCTATTGGTCGGCCGATTGCCGGGAAGACCGGCACGACGAATGATTTCATCAACGCCTGGTTCATCGGCGGTGCGCCGAACTTGGTGGCGGGCGTGTATGTGGGCTTTGACGATGGCCGCCCGCTCGGCGAGACGGAATCGGGGGCGCATGCCGCGTTGCCGATTTGGATCAACTTCATGAAGGAGTCGCTCAAGCAGGTCCCGGTGATGGCCTTTACTGTTCCGGAGGGCGTCACGTTCGTGAGCGTCGATCCTGCGACGGGGTTGCTCGACGGCGAGCAGGAGGGACAGGCTGGCACCGTCGAACTCTTTATCAAGGGCAGCGAGCCGACCCAAGCGCCTCAGCGCCGGCTGGACCCGACTGATTTTTATAAATTAGACCAAATCCCCGAGGGGACGCAGTAGCAGAAGATTTCCGCAGGATAGCCGAGCGAGACTGGCGGGACGGGCGAGACAAGGTAGGAGTCTAATCTATCCATGTCGCGCGTTTCTCGCAAGTCCCGCGCGTCACGCTCCGCAGTTCAGGATTTCGAATCCTGATACTCCTCGTGCCAAGCCATCTGAATCGCTTCCAGAATCTTCTCGTTCGACTTCTTCGCATCGTCCTTGAAATCCGGGAGCGCCACGATCCAGGCATGCAGGTCGGTGAAGCGAACCGTGAGCGGGTCCGTCTCCGGATGCTCTTCGACTAAGCGAATGGCGAGATCTTCGGTGTCGTTCCATTTCAGATCCATGCGAACTCCTTCGTCGTTCGTGAAGCGCCTGCGAAATGTGCCTTAGGAGGGTCGCGTCACGTTAGGTCGGAGACCTTCTTGCCCTGTAGCCCTCGTGTGAGCGAATCGTTCAGCATGGCGACGGTCAGGCGCTGCGCCGATTGTTCGAGGTCGGCCATGCGCGCGCGGATGGCACGGGGGTCGTTGCCGTTTCTTGCGGTTGCCAAGGATGACAGGGCCGCGCGAATGGCCGTGACATCTTCTGGGGCGACAAGATGACGCCCCTCGCCCAGGGACTTCTCTGTCGTCGTGATCAAGGCGCCGGCCTCGAGCCTTGTTTCGATCAGTTTGCGGGCGTTGACGTCCTCTGCCGCAAACTTGAACGAATCCTCGATCATCTGCTCCACTTCGCGGTCGGATAAACCGTACGAGGGCTTCACCTCGATGGACTGGCTCTGTCCGGTCCGCATGTCGCTGGCCTTCACGTTCAAGATCCCATTGGCGTCGATGAGGAACGTGACTTCGATGCGAGGAACGCCGGCCGGGAGGGGAGGGACTTTCAGCCGAAATTTTGCCAGGCTGCGATTGTCGTTCGCCAGTTCTCGCTCGCCCTGGAGGATGTGGATATCCACGCCGGTCTGACCGTCGACATAGGTGGTGAACATTTCCTTCGCGCTCGCCGGGATGGTCGTGTTCCGGCGAATCAAGCTGCTCATCACGCCGCCCATGGTTTCGATGCCGAGCGAGAGGGGCGTGACGTCGAGCAAGAGCATGTCCGTCGTGCCGCCGCTGAGAATGTCCGCTTGCACGGCTGCGCCCAGGGCCACGACTTCGTCCGGATTGATCTCGCAATGCGGGGTCTTTCCGAACAACTCCTGAACCCGTTGTCTCACGAGCGGCATGCGGGTAGAGCCCCCGACCAGCACGATTTCGTCGATCGCGTCCGGGGTGAGCCCCGCGTCTTTCAGGGCCATCCGGCAGGGAGCCAGGGTCCGTTCGATAATTCCCATGGTCAAAGTTTCGAGTTGGTCCCGCGTCAATTCTCGCGTGAAGCGGCCCTTGTTGTCTGGCAGCTCGACCGACACCGGTGTTTTTAGTTCGTCGGACAGTTGGATTTTGGCCCGTTCCGCCTCGAGCCGGATCGTTTGCATATGGTCCGGGTAGGCACTGAGGTCGATTCCATGCTGGCTGCGAATGTCTGCCAGGAAGAGGTTGGCAATCTCACGGTCTAGATCGTCTCCGCCCAGATGGGTGTCGCCGTTCGTAGCCAACACTTCGAAGATGCCGTTTTTAAGTTTGAGGATGGAGATGTCGAAAGTGCCCCCGCCGAAGTCGTACACGGCGATCGTGCCTTGCGTTTTTTCTTGCAGTCCGTAGGCGAGCGAGGCGGCGGTCGGCTCATTGATAATGCGTAACACGTCGAGCCCGGCGATCATGCCGGCGTCTTTCGTGGCTTGCCGCTGGCTATCGTTGAAGTAAGCGGGGACCGTGATGACGGCTTTCGTGATGCTCTCGCCGAGATGTTCCTCCGCCCGTTGCTTCAGCTCTTTTAAAATCATCGCTGAAATTTGCGGGGGGGAATAGGACTTTTCGCCGAGCTTAATCCGGATCACGCCGCCTTGCTCGGTGAGCGAGTAGGGGAAGTAGGCCAGTTCACCCTGCACGTCTTCAAGGGCCTTTCCCATGAAGCGCTTCACGGAGTAGACCGTTCGTTCCGGATTGCGGGTCAGGTGTTCCTTCGCCGGGTCGCCGACGATCAGGCCATTGTCGGTCATGGCCACGACGGAGGGCACCATCGTACGTTCGTTCCGTCCTGGAATGACGCAGGGGCGGCCCTCTTTCATGTAGGCCACGAGCGAATTCGTAGTGCCGAGATCGATGCCGACGATGCGTGACATGCTGGTTATCCGATGGTTGCGACGAGGTCGTTGACGATGCTCTTGACGTAGGTACGGTTGGAGAGGATCTCCCTCATCTGCTTCAGCAGGCGGTCCCGTTCGGAACGGGCGTGGCTGGTCGCGTCGCCTTGATCCTGGAGCTTGTCCCAGTCGGTGAAGAGTTGTTGGAGGTTGGTCTCCATGTCCTGTTTGCGCTGCTCCAAGGTCAGTTGTTCCGCTTGGAGCTTGGCGCGAAGTTGCTGCCCCGTTTCCGATGTGCGGTCGGCGGCCCGATATTCGTTCAGCGTGTCTTGGAGCTCGAGGATTTCCTCGAAGAGGTCGGCCGGAGGCGAATTCCTGATTTCCTTTACGGCTCCCGCTTCCAGGTCGAGCAGATATTCGGCCCGCTGAATCGGATCGCGGAGGGTGCGATAGGCCGAATTGAGCGTGGCGGAGTTTCCCAGGCTGATGGTCTGCTCTGTTTCACTTTTGTTCTGATAGAAGTCCGGATGGAATGCGCGGCTGAGTTCGTAAAACTTGGCTTCCAGCTTGCTTTGGTCGATGGTGAGACGGCGAGGAAACCCGAAGCAGGTGAAGTAGTCGGTCTCCTTCGACACAGGCTGGACTTTGACGCAGCGATCGCAGAAATATTCTCCGGACACCTCGGATTGACAGTGCCAGCACATGCTCCTGGCCATCTGCAGTTCGCGGGGGTTCGAGCTATGGGTATGTTGATGGTCCATCCACTACCTCTTCTGACAAGACAGGCATGGCGGCCTGCCATGCCTGGATGACGATGCTCCACGCCGACCGTCGCAGCAGATGATCACGCCGAGAAGGACTCTCCGCAGCCGCATGTCTTGTCGGCGTTCGGATTGACGAACTTGAAATTGCCGCCTAGCAGGTCTTTCTGGAAGTCCAGCTGCGTGCCTTGCAGATAAATGGCGCTCTTGGCGTCGACAATAACTTTTACCCCGTCGATATCATGGACCTGGTCATGCGGACCGATCTTTTCGTCGAAGTTGATCGTGTAGCTGAGGCCTGAGCAGCCGCCGCCCTTCACGCCGAGGCGGAGCCCACCTTCAGTGAGGCCCTGCACGTTGATGAGGCGTTTGACTTCCTTGAGCGCCGCTTCGCTGAGCGTAATCACCGGAGCTTGGGTTTCTGCGTTGGTCGTGTCCATGGCGCGCTCCCTTTCTGACGTTACTTCGCGTCGGTCGTTGTTCCGTCGGCTTTCTTCTGGTAGTCCGCGAGGGCGGCTTTGATCGCATCCTCGGCGAGCACGGAACAATGGATCTTCACCGGTGGCAGGTTCAGCTCCTGCACGATGTCGGTATTCTTGATCTTCTGGGCTTCTTCGATCGTTTTGCCCTTCAGCCATTCGGTGGCGAGGCTGGAGCTGGCGATCGCGGACCCGCAGCCGAAGGTCTTGAACTTTGCGTCCACGATCATATCGTTCTGCACTTTGATCTGGAGCTTCATCACGTCGCCGCATTCCGGGGCTCCGACCATGCCGGTACCGATCCCTTCCTCGTCCTTTTTGAAGCTCCCCATGTTGCGGGGGTTATTGAAATGATCGACGACTTTGTCACTGTAGGCCATGATGCATCCTCCTCTTGCCTGCCCAGGTTAGTGGGCAGCCCATTGGACCGATTTTAAATCGATGCCTTCTTTTGCCATCTCGTACAGCGGGGACATTTCGCGCAACTTGGTGACGACTTCGATCACTTTCGTGATCGTATAGTCGATCTCATCGTCCGTGTTGAAACGGCCCAAGCCGAAGCGGATCGAGGAGTGTGCCAGTTCCGTTCCGACTCCCAAGGCGCGGAGCACGTAGGAGGGCTCCAATGTGGCCGAGGTGCAGGCTGAACCGGACGAGAGGGCGATATCTTTCATGCCCATCAGCAACGACTCGCCTTCCACGTAGGCGAAGGAGATATTGAGGTTGCCGGGGAGCCGGTTGGTCGGATGGCCGTTCAGATAGCTTTCTTCGAGGGCCTTCATAATGTTGGCTTCCAGCCGATCGCGCATCGCAATCAACCGCGCCGTATCTGTGGCCATTTCCTGGTTGCAGAGTTCGCAGGCCTTGCCGAATCCCACGATCAAGGGCACTGGAAGCGTCCCGGAGCGCATGCCGCGTTCGTGTCCGCCTCCGTCCATTTGTGCGACGATGCGAACCCGCGGGTTCTTCTTTCTCACGTAGAGCGCCCCGACCCCCTTGGGTCCATACAGTTTGTGGGCCGAGAAGGACATCAGATCGATGCCCATCTCCTGCACATCGACCGGAATCTTGCCGACGCCCTGCGTGGCATCGCAATGAAAGAGGACGCCCTTCTCCTTGGCGATCTTGCCGATTTCTTTGACGGGGTTGATTGTGCCGATTTCATTGTTCGCCAGCATGACGGAGATGAGGATCGTCTTCTCTGTGATCGCATTGCGCACATCCTCAGGATTCACCATGCCAAATTTATCGACGGCGAGACAGGTGACAGTTGCTTTGCCCTTGCCCTCCAACGCTTTGACGGTGTCGAGTACGGCGCGATGTTCGGTGGAGGAGGTAATGATATGGTTGCCCTTCTCCCCGTACATCTCCAGCACGCCCTTGATCGCGAGATTGTCCGACTCGGTGGCGCCGCTGGTGAAGACGATCTCTTTCGGGTCGGCTTTGATCAGCTTCGCGATCTGCTTTCTGGCGTTTTCGACGGCCTCTTCCGCAGCCCACCCGAAGGCGTGGTTGCGGCTGGCCGCGTTCCCGAACTTCTCGACGAAGTAGGGGAGCATGGTCTCCAAGACGCGAGGATCCATCGGGGTGGTGGAGTGGTTGTCTAAGAAAATCGGCAGTTTCATCGTGCAACTCCTTGTGCCGCGGAAGACTGAATCGTAATGAGGGGTGTGCCACCCATCATGTCTTGTAGGGTCATGTTATTGAGCAATTGGGCGATGCTGTCCTGGACCTTCAACAGCGGTGTGCGGATATTGCAATTGTCCCGCTGCATGCAGAACTCTCCATCCTTCTCGTGCGAACAATCGGTGATACCCAATGGCCCTTCGATGCTTTCGAGAATTTGCGCGATCGTAATCTTGTCTGCGCGCCGGGCCAGCACGTAGCCGCCTTTTGGGCCATTGTGGCTCTCGATCAGCGCGTTTTTGGACAAGGTCTGGAGCACTTTGGCCAGGAGTTCGAGGGGAATGTTGTATTCCTCCGCGATTTCCTTCGTATTCACCACGCGGCCCGGCATCACGTCGCCGAACTGGGCGGCAGCGATATGCTGAAGAGCCATGAGGGCGTAATCTGCTTTTTTTGAAATTTTCAACATTGCTATTGCCGATCTCCAGGGTCGGAGACTATAATGATCTCCGATCAATAAGGTCGGACTAAGGATAGCACGCAGGTTTCTGGCCTGTCAACAATAGGAAAGAAGACTGAATTTGGCCCCGAAAGGAACTGGTATTATATGGGCGGAACCAATCCCTATATTGAAAAAGCTGACTACGAACTGCCTCAGCGAGTCTATAGCGTCACCTTTATCGCTCCCGATGGAGTGACGACGAAGGTTTTGGTCGATCCAGCCAAGATTCCCTACGGCCCGACCGGGCTTCCGGGAAGTCTCCTGGATGTGGCGATGGGCAGCGGGGTGGCATTGGAACATGTCTGCGGGGGAGTCTGCGCCTGTTCGACCTGTCATGTCATCGTGAAGCAGGGGCTGGAGAGCTGTAGCGAAGGGACGGACGATGAGTTCGATCAGTTAGAGAAAGCACCGCTCACTACGTTGCACTCACGGCTCGGCTGCCAATGTGTGCCGAACGGCACGAAAGATATTGTGGTTGAGATCCCGGCTGTGAACAAGAACCTCGTGAAGGAAGGGCATTAGTCGTAGGTTTCAGTTTTGACTTCTTTCCGGTCGTATCCCGCTTCCATAAGATAAGCCCGCAACGGTCGCACGAATCCTTTCACCCCGCTGAGCAATGGCGTCATTTTCTGTCTGCCTGTGATGAGGGGGCGCAGCACGGTCAGTGTCGCCTCGACAACCTCCTGGTCCGTCCCATTCATTGCTATTGGTATATAGCGAAACGAGGGCTGTTGCGCAGCTAAGGCGTGCAGCTCATCGTGGTAGAGCCATTCATTCTCAGCCGGACCGACCGCAATCAGGATGGCAGGCGGCAGTGGGCCTGAAGCCGCCAACTGTTTCAACATGCAGCGAATTGGCACTAAGCCGGTATAGCGGCTGACGAGGAGCAGCTCTCGATCGAGTGAAGGGGGTAATGAGAAGTTTCCATAGGGGCCGGACAGCAGCAGCTCGTCGCCTGGCTTGAGCCCGTAGAGATAGTTCGAGCCAGTGCCAGCTGGGACTCGATCGAAGACCAGGGTCAGTTGTCCTGTCGGGGAAGGGGGCTCTGCCAGTGAGTAGGCGCGATTGAGGGGCGGTTTGATGCCGACTGGGAGCTGCAGGGAGACCCACTGACCTGGCTGGAAGAGGATTTTCTGAGTTTTGGGGAGCAGAACCAATTGACGAACGTGGGGCGTGAGATCCGCGACCGAGAGGACCGTTCCCGGTTGTGTAGGTTCCGCCATGACGACCTCCTTCGTATTCTCTTATCAGATGACCGCTCCGGATGAAAGGGCGCACCGCAAGCGATTCTGTACAAGACTTTTCACCCCATGCTATAGATACCGACCTTTCTGCAACGGTATAGGATCAATCTATGAGCCAGGTCAGAGTCAGATTCGCTCCCAGCCCCACAGGCTTTCTCCACATCGGCGGGGTCCGCACGGCCCTGTTCAATTGGCTCTTTGCGCGTCAGCAGAAGGGCATATTTGTCCTTCGTATCGAAGACACGGATCAGGACCGCTCGACCGACGAGTCGATCCAGGCCATCCTTGAGGGACTGAAGTGGGTGGGGCTCGATTGGGACGAGGGGCCCTTCCGTCAGACCGAGCGTATCGACCTCTATCGCAGCTATGCGATGCAGCTGTTGGAGAAGGGCCAAGCCTATTGGTGTTCCTGCAAAGCGGAAGAACTCGAAGCCAGGCGGAAGGAAGCAGAGGGCAAGGGGCTGTCGCCGAAATACGATAGCCGTTGCCGTGATCGTGGCCTGGCCAACCAGGCCGGCGACGCGGCCCTGCGCTTCAAGGCTCCGTTAGAGGGTGAGACGGTGGTCGACGACCTGATTAAAGGCAAGATCGTTTTCGATAATAGTGTGCAGGACGATCTGATCATTCTTCGCTCGAACGGTTACCCGACGTACAATTTTTCAGTGGTGGTCGACGATGCCTTGATGAACATTACCCATGTGGTGCGGGGAGACGATCACCTGACCAACACGCCGCGACAGGTCCCGATTTTCCAAGCGCTCGGGTTTCCCGTTCCTCAGTTCGGGCATCTGCCGATGATTCTGGGCTCTGATAAATCCCGCCTCTCGAAGCGCCATGGGGCCACCTCGATCATGGCCTATAAAGAGATGGGCTATCTGCCGGATGCCATGGTGAATTATCTCGTCAGGCTCGGGTGGTCGCATGGGGATCAGGAGCTCTTTACCCGCCGGGAGCTGATCGAGAAGTTTTCCTGGAAGAACGTGCAAACCTCCCCCGCCGTGTTCAATCCTGAGAAGCTGATTTGGGTGAACGCGGAATATATTAAGATCAGCCAGCCGGCTCAGGTCGCTCAGGCTCTGGTGCCCCTTCTGGAGGCCGCGGGACTGACAGACGAAGTCCGGGCTGTTTCGCCAGATTGGCTTGCGCAACTGGTCGTTCTCGTGAAAGAGCGGGCGAAGACGTTGGTGGAGATGGTCGAATGGGTGAGGCCCTATTTCGGGCAGGCTGTGACCTTCGATGAGGAAGCGGCAAAGAAGTTATTGACGCCGGCGATCGCGCCGGTCCTTGGTAAATTGCTCATTCGCTTCGAGTCCTTCCCTGTCTTCTCCCAGCAGCAATGGGAAGAGGCCTTTAAGCAGCTGGTCGAAGCCGAGGGGCTGAAGATGGGCCAGCTGGCTCAGCCGGTCCGTGTGGCCTTGACCGGTCGTACCGCCAGCCCTGGCCTCTTCGAGGTGATGGAGATATTGGGGCGAGATAGGACCCTCTTCCGCCTCCGCCAGGGGTTCGACCGGGCCTCGCAGGCCTGAGAAAGTTCTGTGCCGATCAGCATCGATCTTGACGAAGCCAAGAGCCTTATATTATTGTGGCCCTAGGTTGGGGGATCGTCTAGCGGTAGGACGTCAGTTTCTGGATCTGACTACCTAGGTTCGATTCCTAGTCCCCCAGCCAAATAATCTTTCCCGCCCCGTACTTTCAGATCCATGCCTTGATTCCGTACCGCGCTGGGGGATCGTCTAGCGGTAGGACGCCGGCCTTTGGAGCCGGCTACCTAGGTTCGATTCCTAGTCCCCCAGCCATTTTCCTGATCGTCTCTTTTATGTTCCCCACGTCATGGCAAGTTGGGCGTCTTTCCGCGCGTAGCGGCAAGAGCTGCATGGAATTGCTGTCGTTTTCGACGAATGCCAAGGAGGAAGGATGGAGAGGCGTGGCCTAGGAAGCTCTTCGAACCAGTTCAGCTGAAAATATATCGCAGACGCGGTCGAATTCTTGTCGTACCACTGGGATGAGCGTCGACGCTTCTTCCAGGGATTGAGAAGACCTAAGCCCTTCAAGCTGATCGCAAAGCTCGGAGAGCCGGACGGCACCCACTATGGCGCTGCAGGATTTCAACCCGTGGGCCGATTCTAAGAGGGCCTTGCTATCCCGGTCGGCGAGCGCTGCCAGCAGCGTATCGACCAATTTCCTCGAATCCTTAAGGTAGAGGTCTAGTATTTTTGCGAGAATATCGGGGTGTCCTGGTCTCTGGGCCTCCAAGATCGGTTGCCAGGCCTTAGGATTAACGGAAAGGGAGGGTGGCTGTTTGTTATCCTTGTGGTTGAGATGTTCGCCAGTCCCCTGTGGTTCGGTTGTGTCTGCCTTGAGCTGCTGCTTCAATGTTTCGCGCGATTGACGCATGAGGGGTTTCCTTCCACAGAAGCAGAAACGTCGTCAGCTCGGTACAAGAGCCCTATGTCATTGATCCGAGATCGATGACGAATCGAAAGCGCACGTCGCCGCGGAGGACTCGCTCGTAGGCTTCGTTGACTTGTTGAATGGGAATCACTTCAACCTCTGACTCGATCTGGTGCGTCGCGCAAAAGTCGAGCATCTCCTGCGTTTCACGGATGCCGCCGATGACGGAGCCAGCGATGCGGCGGCGCTGCAGGATGAGGGGAAAGGGTTCCAGGAGTGTCGGTTTATCCGGCACACCGACGAGAATCATAGTGCCGTCGGTTTTCAATAAATTAAGATAGTCGTTGTAATTGTGCGGCGCGGAAACGGTATCGAGGATAAAGTCAAAACGCCGCTGCAGTTTGTTAAAAGTCTCGGGCTGGGAGGTGAGGGCGAAGTCCGATGCGCCTAGCCGCTCGGCATCTTTCCGCTTCCGTTCGGAGGTGCTTAAGACGGTGACCTGGGCTCCGAGTGCCTTGCCGATCTTCACGGCCATATGGCCCAGTCCACCCAATCCTACGACCGCCAGCTTGTGATACCTGCCGACGCCCCAATGGCGAAGCGGGGAGTAGGTCGTGATCCCCGCGCATAAGAGAGGGGCAGCTCCGGCAGGCGACAGGGCTGAGGGAATCCGCAACACGTACTGTTCCTCCACGACAATCTGCGTGGAATACCCGCCTTGCGTCGGCTGGCCGTCTTTGTCGCGCCCGCTATAGGTGAGGAGCATGCCGGCTTCACAATATTGCTCCAGTCCTTCACGACAGGCAGGACAGGTCCGGCAGGAATCCACGAAACAGCCGACCCCGGCTGTCTCGCCCACGTGGAACCGCGTGACCGACTTCCCTATTTGTGTGACCCTGCCGACAATTTCATGGCCCGGTACCATGGGGAAAATCGAGCCGCCCCATTCGTCGCGGGCTTGATGAATATCAGAATGGCAGATGCCGCAATGGGTGATCGCGATGAGCACGTCATGGGGACCCACGTCCCGTCGTGTAAAGGAGAAGGGTTGCAGGGCAGCCTTGGCGGTCATCGCGGCATAGCCGTTCGTCGGCAGCATGGCTCGTGCTCCTGGTGAGGGGTCTAATTCGACCGTAACCATAGCAAGATGTCAGAGGCTTGCCAACCAGGAAACGCACAAACGGGATTGCGTCACCCGGCGTCTCGATCGTCGTCGTCTTCCGATGAGTCGGAGAACGAGGTGTCTAGCGTGAGAGGGGGGCCTGGTATGCGGTAGCGGTTCGTTGCCCAGGCGCCGAGGTCGGTCACTTGGCATCGTTCCGAGCAGAAGGGGCGCCAGGGATTGCTTTCCCACGTGGTGGGTTGGCGGCAGAGGGGGCAAGTCATGCCCGGCATTATACCATGCTGAATGTGAGAGTCGATTGGGGGACCGCCCTGTCCCTTACTTGGAGGGTTGCGCTTTTTCGATCTTAGCCCAGGCGTCTTTGAGTGGCACGGTGCGGTTGAAGACCAGCGCCTCAGCTGTTGAATCTTGGTCGGTGCAGAAGTAGCCCAGCCGTTCGAACTGGTACCGGGCGCCGGGTGCCGTTTGCCGCAAACTGGGCTCGACGAGGCAGCCTGTGATTCGTTCCAGCGAAGCGGGGTTGAGATAGGTCGTCCAATCCTGGTCCTGCGGCACCTTCGCCAGGTCGGTCGTCAGTAAAGGATTATAGAGACGGACTTCGGCTTTCACCGCATGGTCTGCGGATACCCAATGGATCGTGGCTTTGACTTTGCGTTGCTCCTGGGATGCGCCGCTCATGGTCGTGGGGTCGTAGGTGCAATGGAGTTCCGTGATTTCGCCGGTCTGCGGATCTTTCGTTACCCCGACGCATTTGATGATGTAGGCGTAGCGGAGCCGCACCTCACGTCCTGGGGCGAGTCGGAAAAATTGCTTGGGCGGATCTTCGCGGAAATCGTCCTGCTCGATATAGAGGACGCGGGAGAAGGGGACTTGTCTGCTCCCTGCCGCGGGATCTTCCGGGTTATTGATGGCTCCCAATTCTTCGGACTGGCCTTCGGGATAGTTGTCGAGGATGACTTTGAGCGGCCGGAGGACTGCCATGACGCGCGGTGTGCGTTTATTCAGGTCCTCGCGAATGAAGTGTTCGAGCAGTTGCATCTCGACGGTGGCCTCGCGCTTGGCGACCCCGATATGTTCGCAGAAGGCCCGAATCGCTTCCGGGGTATAGCCGCGGCGGCGCAGGCCTTTGATCGTCGGCAGGCGCGGATCGTCCCATCCGGTCACCAGTTTCTTGCTGACCAACTCCAGCAGCTTTCGCTTACTCATGACGGTATAGGTCAGGTTCAAACGGGCAAATTCGATCTGTTGCGGCCGGTGCGGCGCATCGGCCTGTTCAACCACCCAATCGTAGAGAGGCCGGTGATCCTCAAACTCCAAGGTGCAGATCGAGTGCGTGATGCCTTCAAGCGCGTCCGAGAGGGGATGGGCATAGTCGTAGGACGGGTAGAGGCACCAGGCGCTGCCGGTTCGATAATGGGTCGCATGTTTGATGCGGTAGAGGACCGGGTCGCGCAGGTTGATGTTGGGCGAGGCCATGTCGATCTTGGCTCGGAGGGTGTGGGTGCCGTCGGCGAATTCGCCGGCCTTCATGCGTCGGAAGAGGTCGAGATTTTCGTCGATGGAGCGGGCGCGCGAGGGGCTGTTTTTCCCCGGCTCCGTGAGGGTGCCGCGGTAGGCCCGCATTTCTTCTGCCGTCAAGGTGTCGACATAGGCGAGACCCTTCCGGATCAGGTGCACCGCAAATTCGTGGAGCCGCTCGAAATAATCCGAGGCGAAAAACATCTTCCCCTGCCAGTCGAATCCCAGCCATCGAACGTCCTCCTGAATGGCCTGGACATATTCGGGGTCTTCGGTGGTCGGATTGGTATCGTCGAATCGCAGGTGGCAGACGCCGCCTGGAGTGCCGTTCGCCAGGCCGAAGTTCAGGCAGATGGATTTCGCGTGACCGATATGGATATAGCCGTTGGGCTCGGGCGGAAAGCGCGTGACGACTCGGCCGCCATGTTTGCCGGCTGCGTGGTCGGCCGCCACGATCTCGCGAATAAAGTTTGACGCACTGGACGGTTCAGACATGTGAGGCTGTTCTACCATAAGAACGGCACAGGGGAGAAGGCCTAATGGGAGGAAGAGCGGAGGCAGAGCGATGGGCGTCCTACTCGGTCTGGTGAGTCGGCATCTGCATCACGCTGAAGTCTTTCTGCGCGATGAGATGCCCCTCCATGCGCAGGCGAAATTCGTAGCGTCCAGGGGCGGGAAAGACCAGAGAAGGGATATTGATTCCGAAATCGTAAATTTGAAGACGGTCAGCGATGACGACATTCGGAAGGGCGGCCCGGCAAATGAGCTGTTCGTTGTTGAGGTGGAGCAAGCCGATGTCGAAGTGAGAGGTCCCTTCCGCATCGGTGAGGCAGAAATAGAGGCCCAGTTGTGCATGCTGGAAGGGAAAGTTCACGGCCTGTAGATGGGTGAAGAGGCCGATGAGGCTTTTTTTCTTGGTCACGCTGTCTTCAATGACCTGATCGCAGACCAGGAAGGCCTGCACGCTGGGTTTTACGACGTCCGACATGCCGCTATTGTACGGGAGTCCTGTTGCTTGTCAAAAGGATGTGTGGTTCAGCCGGGGATTTAGAGAGGCGCCGATTAGCCGATTGATGCTGCGTCGCCGCGGCTTTCCGTCACATCGCCAAAGAGGGTGAGGCCGGTGCCGATGCGGCAGTAGTGCGGGCTGATGGTGACTAATTCGCCCTGGTGGGTATAGAAGTGCCCGACGGTGATGCGGACTTTTCTTCTCTGTATGAGGCAGGCTTCGAACACCGTATGGCCGCTCGCTCGGTCGGCCACGGTGACGGAAGGAGAGTCGTTCTGAGTTGCTTCGCCTCCGGTCTTGGCCTGGACGGTGAAGCGGCTCGCGCTATGCGCGGAGAGCGCGTTCCGTCGGATGTGCCCGATGCGCGTGCCCTGGTCATCATAAAAGTCCATGGTCAGGAGCAGGGCCAAGGGATCGGGCTGCATCTCCAGCACCACCTGCTCCTTGCCTTGGAGCGTGAGGACGCCGTTTGTGTTTCGAAACACATTTGAGCCGACCTGTAGCTCAAGGCCCTGCTCGGGTTTTTCGAGGTCGATCAGTTCCGGAGAATCTGTGATGCCGGTGGTTTTGGTGTGGAGCGGGTTGTTCATGTTCTGTCGAATAATTCCCTCTCCCAGAGGCCCGTCGCGTGTGTTTTCCGCAAGGTAGGCTACGCCACGGCCTCTGTCAAGTCGTGGGCCTGCCAGCGAGGTAGGGACCCGAGCACCGTGCCGCCTCATCAGGAATTGAAAAGTGAAAAGCCCCTGTGCTACTGTGGCCATTCGATTCCACGTCATGGATGTCTGGTCCCATCGTCTAGCCTGGCCTAGGACGGAGCCCTCTCAAGGCTTAAACACGGGTTCAAATCCCGTTGGGACCACCAC
>CAYHQK010000040.1:0-14376 GCA_964358535.1 uncultured Nitrospira sp.
AGTTTTCGAGACTGCCCGATTCGGCCACTCTCGCACCTCTCCGCATGGTAGAACTCGTCGAACGTCAGGGTAGGATTGGGACTGTGTCGTGTGCGTGGTCGACAGTGAGGCGAGCTTATCGCGCCGGGAGTATTTTTTCAATCGATTTCCTGTCTCAATCAGGCGGAGGGATCGGTTGAGGTTGCAACGTATGACAGACGCCGGTTCATCTGAAGTCCTGCCGCTGCCTTTTCATCCGGTTGAAGCGGTTCTGGATGTTCAAGGAAAAGATCTCTGCAGCCTTGACGCAACGACCATCGCGCTGTGGGGTGTGATTCTTGACGGACCTCAGGGCTGTCAGGCCCGATGTCTGCGCTTTCTTTCCGATGAAGAGAGCGCGCGAGCCGATCGGTTTATCCGTGACGAAGACCGGCAACGTTACATCTTTGCGCATGGTTGCCTCAGACTATTGTTGGGCCGCTGCCTGAACGTTGAGCCTGGTGCCGTGATGTTTCAACTGGGTCCGGCTGGCAAGCCAGTGCTCTGTCACACGACACATGGGAGCGATCTCTCGTTCAACCTCTCTCATGCCCATGGCCGGGCGCTCATTGCCATCGCACAGGGACGAGAGGTGGGAGTGGATCTGGAGCGAATCCGGCCTGATGTCGCGGTGGAGAAACTCTCCACTCGGTATTTTGCGCCAGGCGAACAGATTGCGATCATGCAATCGGCTCAGGAACAGCGTTCGGCGCGGTTCTTTCGCTATTGGGTCGCGAAGGAGGCTGTGCTTAAGGCGCAGGGTGTCGGACTCCGGTCGCTGAGCCAGTGCGAGGTTCTTCTGGCAGCGGATGGAGCAGGCGCAGAGGTGCTGGCTTCGGCTGACTTGCTTCGTCGGGACAGTTGGACAATTCGTTTTCTCTCGTGCGGAGAGGGTTGGGATGGGGCTGTGGCGGCTCAGGGGAAGGACTGGATCGCGCGCTACGGCTTGGTGCGATAAGACTGGCCTATTGCGGTGGGGACGGCTTTGTCGTCGGTGGCGCCTCGCGCAGCTCTCTGAAGAATTTCTGTAAGAGGGCCTGACTCTCCTGTTCCAGCACCCCGCCTGTTACGGAAACCCGGTGGTTCAGCTTCGGCTCCGATGACAAATCAAATACCGATCCGCAGGCGCCGGCTTTCGGATCCCAGGCTCCAAAGACGATTCGAGGAATCCTCGCCAGGATAATTGCCCCGATGCACATCGTGCAGGGTTCGAGGGTCACGTAGAGCGTCGTGTCGAGCAATCGCCAACTACCCAGTGCGGTTGCGGCAGCGCGGATGGCGATGATCTCCGCATGGGCCGTGGGGTCTTGCCAGAGTTCGCGATAGTTGTGGGTCTGGGCCAGAATCCTGTCTCCCTGCACCACCAGCGCCGCAATCGGTACTTCACCGAGCGCCGTCGCGCGCGCCGCTTCCTCCAGCGCCACTCGCATGAATGCCTGATCCTGTTCATCGAATGGCATGATGACCACCTTTTGCGATGTTTGCCGGGCTCGACGACTTGGTCCACTCGAATTCGTAACGCAGTTGCAAGGCGGTATACCGCTGCACCAACCCCTCTCGATCCAACGGCATGTCCCGTTCATGGATCAGGGCGATTTCCATGTCCTGATAACGGACCGCGAGTCCCATGACCAGGTCGAATTCACTGGGCTGGAGGACATTGGAGGCGCTCCGGTCCGTGAAGAAGTTGCCGTCCACGAAGAGGACCACACGGTTACGGTAGAGGTCGAGATCGGCATGCGCCACATAGCGGAACAATGCGCGGCCGCTGTTGTCAGGCCGGGCAAAGTAGGTCTGATTGTGAAAGAGCCAGCCACCTCCCGCATAGACCGTGAGGTTCTGTTCAGGGAACGCCGAGCGCCACCAGCTAAGGCTGCGGGCATCGGCTGGCCGGTAGGTCACGAGCGTATCGGCATAGGCCTGTATCAGGCCGTTTCGATCCAAGGGGGCGTCTCGTTCATATTGCAGCCGCCAGCCCCAGTTCTGGATGGCGCCGGTGAAGGCATAGACGGAGTCCCATTCCGAGAGGCTGATCCAGCCGGTCTTCCGGTCTGAAAAGAAGTTCTGATCCGTATAGAACTGCAGATACTCCTTATAAATATCCGTTTCGAGATGGATCATATGGCGGAGACCGACCAGGCCGCTATTGTCCGGTCTTGCCGCAAAACTGGGGTTGTGCATGAAGGCGCCGGTGAGGAGATAGCCATGGACCCAGCGCTCTTCGCTCTGGTCATGGGCCCCTTCCATCTCCGGCAGCGGACGTCCGTATTTCTCCAGCGCCCAGAGTTCAGACGGAGGGAGCAGGCAGAATCCCCAGAGCAGGGATGTAATTGTCAGAAGGCGTAGCGTTCGCATGGCGGCTAGGTGTCGGCTCGGCGAGTCTTGCTCGTCATTCAAATGGATGAATCTCTCTCGGGAGGTTGTAACGGGCGGGCGGAGCGAGGTCAAGCGTTGTCTGTGGCGCGAGCTAGGATCGGCTCAGGAGATACATCGGTCCTGTCGGTTGCGGACGGCCGCCTGCTGGTTCCAGGCTGACGGAAAAGGTTTTTGCGCCGGTGAAGTTCGCCACCTTCTTGACCAGGAGATGAGCTGCGTCTCCTCGATCCATATGAAAGGTTCCGATGCTGACTGGTTTTCCGTGGATGGCCCAGAGTTGGTAGGTCTTGCCGGAGGGAGATTCCGGCAAGTTGACGGCATAGAACCAGATCTTGTGGGTGAGGGGATCGTAGAGGAGGAATCCCGAGGCTCGTTTCGCCAGGTCCGATCCGGCAAGGGAAAAGGCCTGGATATCGGGCCGTCGGAGGAGCGAGGCCAATTCGTCTTGTGGCGTCCGTCCGGCCCTTGCGAGGTTTTTCTGGTTTAACTGCAGACGAGCTTCTTTCAGTTGGGCATCACGCCGGGCCAGCTGGTTCTTGGCTTCCGCCGCTTCGTTCGTTCGTTGCTGCACTTCGCTGCGCAGTTCGGCGAGCGCCTTCGTTTGCTTGTCGCTCTCGCTCTGCAATCCGGCCAGAGTGGTGGACTGTTCCTGGAGCGATGATTCGAGTTGCTGGATTTTCGAGGTGTCCTCGGCGCGTTGTGCCTCAAAGTTCCAGGTGAGGTATCCGATGAGCCCCACGGTCAGGACTGTGACCAGTCCAATCGCCCAGGGCAAGGAGAGCGATCTGGCAGGGGAGATGGGAGGAAACAGATGGTTCACCCAGTCGCCTGGCTCAAGGCTCGATCGAACTGGCTTTTCCCGGATGTTTTCATCAAGGGCCGTCTTGGGGCTGCTTGTGGCCGTGGCTCTGGTTTTGATTGCAGGGGGAGGATCGGTCTGGCCAGGCTCGGGCTGGAGGCTGGCGGCGCCGGATTGATAGGCTTTCAGCGCCTGATGACAGGAGGCGCAGCCGGAGAGTAAATGGGCGTCCAGCGCCTGTCGCTTGGTCTGCTCCAGGGTGCCTGCGGCATAGAGAGGGACGGCGCTCTCGAGCTCTTCATGCGTCATGGGCGGTCATCTCTGTTCGTTCGGTTTTTCATGGACGAGTATATATAGCATTCTACTGATAGAACGGGCAAAAAGATCTGCGTTTCCGGTTTGGCGCAGGCCTGGTTCAAGTTGATGTGATGGGCTCGTCGCACGGCCTCATTTTTGAACCTGACAGTAGCGGGCAATGATGGTGGCCGCTTCTTTTGCTCCGGTTGGAGTAGGCTGCCGCGAAGGCACCGGTGAGACCAAGGCTTGCTGGAGGGCTGGCTTCCACCGACCTTGCGTAAAGTCGTCGAGCGACAGTTCGATGCCACGTCCATAGCGATGGAGATAGTCGACTAGCGGCAGCTCGTCGGCAAAATTATATCGGCGGACATAGACAACCGGTTGTTGAAGCGTGACGGCCTCGACGATGGTGCTGTACCCAGGTTTGGTCATGATGACGTCCACAGAGGCCAGCAGGGTCTTTACGGCGAAGGGCAGCGTCTCGGTTGAATGAATGCGAGAATACCCGGCTGGGACCGGGCCGTTGAAGAGAAAACGATAGGGGCGCAGCTGTTGGATCTGTTCAAACGGAAGGGACGCCAGGGGAATGCCGCCGAACCCTACCAGGACGGTTCGTTCGTTAGGCGCCAGGGCGAGGGCTGCGGCCAATTTCTCTCGGTCAGGGGGGGCGGGGCTGGCGATCGATCCGATATCGAGGCTGTTGGCGAAGGCGTCGAGGGTTGGAGCAGGGGTGATGCGAAGGGCGATGGAGGCCTTCGCATAGGCCTCACGGATGCATTGCAGCAACCGCTGCTGCGAAGGATTTGATGCCAGGCTGTATTCCTTGAGTACGAGGTCCCAGGTCAGGTTTGCCAAGGCGAGAGTCGGTATCTCTGCGCGGGAGCCTGCTTCGATGGCGAGGTAGGGGATGTCGGCGAGGATCAGGGCTGGCGCTGCTTCCTTCATGGCTGCTACTTCGGTCGCGATTCGCGCGTCCCAGGTGTCGTGAAAACGGTGATGGGCCTCCCAAGTCTCGTCGACATGAATTTTGAGGGGGCCGTCCTGGATACAGCCGACATCCTGCTGTATCGGCTGCAGGTCCCAGGGAATGGTCAGGCTGTCGCGGAAGAATGAGGCTGGGACCGTGGTGCGGAGGATCGCGGTGACATCTGGTACGAGGGCACCCAGTGCGTTGAGCACCGGCACGACCTGCGCCGCATGGCCGTAGCCATGGCCGGAAATGGCGCACCAAATTAACGGCATAGTCGGGTGCTGAAAAAACTCCTCAACGTCGTTCTCGGCTCATCGAAATCCTCAACGTACCCCTGGGGGTACGCCTCCGGTTTCGATTCGCCTGCGGCCTTGTTGAGGAAGCTTTTTGAGCACCCTGAATGCGATGCGTGAGACAGGATGCTCATGGCTAGCTGTTGGAGTAGTCCGATTCGAGCGGCGCGATGTTGTATTGCAGCTCGAGGTCGAACTCGTCGATCAATTCATTGGCGGTGGCAGCACCGAGATCGGAGCGCACCTCGTTGATCACAAGATCGATGGCCATTCCGGCCTGTGCCCCGTATTGCGCCATCGCCGATTCAATGCGCTGTCTGGCGACTTCAATCTTCATGGGGGACTCCTTTCGCTGTGACGATCCGGTTCGTTATCCCAAGGTCCGCAGCAACGCTTGCATCTCAGGGACGAGGTCCACGCCTCCGTTGGATCGGCCGGAACGTGCGGCGTCGATGCCTGCTTGCAGGATGGGCTTCGCTTCGTCCTTTCGTCCCAACGAGACTAAGGCGCGCCCGAGGCCCAGGTGTGAGGCGACGTGGGTCGGGTCCAGTTGGGTGGCGACGAGGAGATGTTCGACGGCCTCTTCGAGGTTTCCGTTTTCCTGAATGAGTTTGTTCCCGAGCCCGTAACGGCCGAGAAAGCCCTTCGGGTTTTTAGTAACCATCTGTCTGAATGCGTCAAGATCCACGCTGGCCTCCCTGTAACTGTGGCTGGCATGGTACCACTGGAGGGGAGGCGAGAGCCAGATCTTTGAGAAGCCGCGAGTGTTGCAGGAGAGAGGTTACCAGGGAGACCTGTCTGCGAGTGGCCGAGAGACGGGGATTGAGCGGCTTGATTGGCGGCGGACTCCGACCGTGACGGTGTGAATCGGGCGGTCTCGGGGTTGCTCGTGACTGGCCAGGTAGAAGGTCCTGTCATAAATGACTTGATTGAGCAGGGACGACAGACAGGCTTCCGTGACCTGACCTTTTAACTCGTCGATGGCGTCAGGGGTCGCGCCGAACAGTTTGTAGTGGGCCGATCCATTGGAGGTGGCGGTGTATTGCTTGATCTGCCCGTCCCATCGCTCGATCTCAAGGGACATCACAGTGCCATAGTCGTAGTCGAGGGAGATAAACGGCGCCAGCGTAAACATCGACGCGACGAGGACGAAGTCTCTCCAGAAAGTTTGGCCTGGATGGGGTTCGACAAGATTGTTGATCGACAGGCGCACCGTGACCCGAGCCTGGTTCGCCGGCGGTTGGCTGTATCCCGATTGATAATGTTGTGAAAACAAGCGAGTGGATTCGATAGCGCCGAGTACCTGCCGTTCGAGGGTCGCAGGCGGAGCGATCGCTGCGCCATTTTCCGTCACATGCAGGGTTTCAAGCAGTAGCGGCACTCGTGCATCGGTGGCTACCGTGGCACTGATGGGTGGCGTCACGTTTGTGGGGATAGCCAGTTCAATCCAATGGGAACAGCCGGTTCCAAGGACGAGTGCCATGGCCAGAACGTTGGTGATCATTGATCGTGAAACCCCCCGTCCTATCATCCGTGTGCTCCCGGTTCAGGAAAAGAAAGTCGAGTGCCAGAGGGTGTCTGGCATTGGATTCATGTCCTCTCCTGTCGGAGATTTCGCGGTGAAACTTAATGCGCGTGGTGGAAGTCCTTGCGGTCCAGAGGTTTTTCATCGGGCAGGAAGACAGGGAGGCGTCAGGCTGCGGCCGGGATGGAGTAAGGAGGAGCTGTCGATTAGGGGGGAGGGGCTGATTGGCGGAGGTGGTTCAACGATTCCCGGTCACGGTTCAATTCCGGAAGATTGAAGTGTGTCGCGAGGAACAGGACTCGTTCGAGGCAACGCACGGCCGATACACGATCGGAAACGCGGATGTAGACGTCGGCTAGCAGGCGCAGGACCGCTGCTTCGCCAGGGGCGTTTCCGAGCTTGATGAAGTGTTCGGATGCGTTATTGAAACATTTCTCCGCTGGTCGCAGGTCTCCGGCATCCAGAAACGTTTTGCCCAGTTGGCTATAGGTGAGCGCCAGCCCCTCCTCATTGCCGACGATGCGATGGGCATCGAGGGCCTGGGTGAAGTAGGCCGTGGCTGCTTCCCATTCTCTCCGGCTGGCTTCCTCCATCCCGAGGTTGTGGTAGAGGATGCCGAGCGCCCGGTGATCGTTCAGGGGGGTGAGCAGGTCGAGGGCTTCGAGGTAGTAGGGCCTGGCCTTTTCCGGTGCGCCGGTCCCGACGTACAGGTTGCCGAGGTTCACGAGGGTATGGGCGATGGCCTGTTGATTCCGTTCCGTGCGCTGGATGGTCAGCACTTCCCGGTAGCAGGCTTCTGCGTGATCGAAATCGCCCGATAGGGCGCAGACGTTGCCCAGGTTGCCGAGCGAATCGGAGAGGGCGCGGTGGTCGTTGGCCAGGCGATCATCTGCGACCGCCTGCTCATAGGCAGCTTTGGCCTGCGTCAGTTGGCCGCGATGGAGAAAGATGCGGGCGCGATGTTTGTGGTCGTCGGACATCTTTTCGTGAAGCGTATCTCGTATCTCGTCTGACGAGAATCGCTTCACGTTTCACGAGATACGCGTTCCGCTAGTCTCCCCCCTTAGGCTCGTCGCGTCGAAACTCGACTTGAATCTCATCCTCTTCATCGAGTCCCAATCCATCACGAAATGAACCATAGAGTTCGGTGACGTCTGCGATGTCTTGTGCGTCTTTCGATTCACGAGAGACGAGATACGCTTCACAGAGTTTGATCCCAGTCTGAAAATGATGCGCGAGGGTCTCTTCCGTCACCTGCTGCCAGGTAATGAAGATGCAGAATGCCTGGAAAGAGTGGGCCGTTGGGTAACGAACGGCGAGCGCGAGCAGCTGTTCGTAGGCCGCTCGGGCGGTGGCGCCGGCATTGGATGAAAAGGTCGCTTCAGCTTCGGCTGCCTCGTCCCAGTCGGCGCCGAGTTCGTCATGGGCTTCTGCCCGGCTGAAGGCCTGCTGCGCGGCAAGGGCTGGATCGAATTGCATAGGTTCCTCTTTGGTTATGCTGGCTTCAGCATACGCGTCGAGAGAAAAGGAGGTCAATGAGGCAGAACATTAGGGTCCTGCCATGTTTGTCGCGTAGCCGGGACCGCGTCGGCGCCTCAAGTCGGAAGCCGTTTGTTCCGATAGAGACAGAGCTGGAGTCTGCGGTGACCGACAACCAACCCATGAGGCGATATGAAGAAGCGGGTGTTATTTGTGCTAGATGAGCCGTCAGCCGTCGCGTCTCTGCAGACCATGCTGGTCCCGTTGTCGGACGAGTGGGAGATGGAGTTTGTTGTCAAGGCCGAAGAGGCCTTGGCGATCCTTGCGCAGTCGACGGTTGACGTGATCCTGTCCGGCATCCACTTGACGGGAATGGGAGGCCTTCAACTGCTGGCGGAAGTGAAAAGTCGTGCTCCCCGCGTCATTCGCATCGCCACGTCAAGCTGCGCCCACAGTGCCACGATCGTGTCTGCACTGGAAGTGGCGCACCAGTTTATTCCGATGCCATTTACGGCAGAGGTGTTGAAGGCGACCATCGCACGGGCCGGTGCGTTGGGGGCACGTCTGACTGATGAATCGTTGCGCACATTGATTGCCGGTATCCGCACCTTGCCGAGTCTTCCGCAGCTCTATCAAGAACTGGTAGCCGCGATGGGCTCTGCCACTGCCTCGGCCGATGTCGCGACGCGAATCATCTCCCAGGATATGGCGATGGTGTCCAAACTGCTCCAAGTCGTAAACTCGGCGTTCTTTGGCCTCAGACGTACGATTTCGAGCCCGGCGCATGCGATCGCGCTTCTGGGGGTCGATACAGTGAAATCTCTGGTTCTTTCCGTACAGGTGTTTGCACAATTTGAAAATATCAAACAACCGCCCATTCCGTTGGAGACGTTGTGGAAACACGGCGTCATCACTGGCACCTCTGCGCGGGATATTGCGAAGAGCCAGGACGTCGGCACCATCGGTGTGGAGGGGGCCTTCATGGCAGGATTGCTCCATGACATCGGCCTTTTGGTCCTCGCCACGAATTTTCCTGAAGAGTACCGCGAAGTGCTCACGAATTTGCGAAACGATCGCGTGGCAGTCTGCGACGCCGAGCGGGCGGTGTTCAAGGCGTCGCATGAAGATGTGGGCGCCTATCTGCTCGGGCTCTGGGGCGTAAGCGATGCCATTATCGAGGCCGTGGCGTTTCATCACCGTCCAGGGGAACGCGGCCAGGAAGGGTTTAGCTCGCTGGCCGCAGTCCATGTGGCCAATGCGTTAGAGGAGGCAGGCGATCCCATTACGACGAGTGGTATCCCCACCCCCATTGATCATGAATACCTGGCTGCCTGTGGCCTCGCGAAGTACTTGCCGCTATGGCAGAAAACGACAGGTCAATCCCCGGCAGGTAAATCCGCTGCCGCACCAGCACGGGCGTAGAGTCTGCTTCATTGCCGTGCCTCGTTCGGCATCGCATCAGCCGCATTGTCGCAGGCATACTGTTGTCAGTGCCTGCCAGACAGCCTTCAATATATTTTCTCCATCCTGCCGCGTTTACTTTTCTTCCTGTGGCTCTGTAGACTGTGACAGACTATTGCGATGGCCACAGAAATCCCCCTGTACCGCGAACCAGCCGAGACTCTGCCGACCGATCCCATCGATCGCGTGATTCGTTATCACGTCCAGACTAAACATCATTTCACCCGCTATGCCCGTTCGCTCGGGCATCTGGATTGGGCGAATCAACCTGATCCCTTTCGCCGCTATCACGGGACGACTCTTACCCTGTTGCCGTTATTGAAGCCGGATGACGAGCCCGCCTCTTCGTCTTATGCCGCGCTCTATGAGCGAGGAGCCGTGGCGCCTCAACTGGTCACATTGCCCACGCTCTCTCGGTTTTTGGAATTTGCGCTCGCTCTGTCTGCGTGGAAAAAGGCAGGGGACATGCAATGGGCCCTGCGAGTCAATCCTTCGTCCGGCAATCTCCATCCGACGGAAGGCTATCTTGTTCTGCCGCAGATGGATGGGCTGGATCTGAAGGCAGGTCTCTATCATTACGCGCCGAAGGAACATGGGCTTGAGCTGCGGGTAGCGTTTGAGGCCGATCAGATGGCTCGCCTCCTTGCGACGTTTCCTGCTCAATCGTTTCTTGTCGGGCTGACGTCGATCCTTTGGCGTGAAGCCTGGAAATATGGCGAGAGGGCTTTTCGCTACTGCAATCATGATGTGGGCCATGCGATCGGTACCGCACGAATTGCTGCTGCGGCTCTCGGCTGGAATATGACGTTGTTGGATGGAGTGGCCCAAGGTACGGTTGCGGCACTGTTGGGTACCGATCGTGCGGAGGATTTTCGTGACGTTGACCCAGAACATCCGGATTGTCTGGCTGTGATCTGGCCATCAGGGGACGTGAAACACGATGCGGAGCAGGCCATTCCATTATCTCTGGAGCCGGAGACAGTTCAGCAGCTTGTGACGGCACCCTGGCGGGGGAAAGCTAATCGGTTGAGCGGAGAGCATGGGGTGCATTGGGACATTATTGACGAGGTGGCAGCTGCGAGTTGGAAAACCTCTCATGAGCAGACCTCTGTCGCTGGGCCCACTGCTATTACGTCTCACGTTTCACCTTTCACGTTTCATGCAGCCCCTTCCGCGGGCCAGCTCATTCGGCAGCGCCGGAGTGCCGTCTCCTTTGATGGCAAGACCTCAATTACATCCGCTACCTTCTTTCAGATGTTGGGCCGCATCATGCCTGCGGCTGAGTCTCGGCAACGAGATCGGCCCATGCCCTGGGATGTCTTACCTTGGCAGCCTGCGATTCATCTGTTGTTGTTCGTGCATCGTGTCGAGGGCTTGACCCCGGGACTCTATGCCCTGGCCCGCGATCGGGAGAAGCTGCCGTTGCTTCAACAGTCGATGAACGAGGAGTTGGTCTGGACTCCTGTGCCAGGCTGTCCGGACCAGTTGCCGCTCTATTGGCTGCTGGAGGGCGATGCGAAGAAAACGGCCATTCAACTCAGTTGCCATCAAGATATTGCGGGAGACAGTGCCTTTTCGCTGGGGATGCTGGCCGAGTTCGAAGGGCGCTTGCGGGAGGGAGGGGCCTGGTGGTATCCACGCCTATTCTGGGAGGCGGGCCTGCTGGGGCAAGTGTTGTACCTCGAGGCGGAAGCGGCAGGGGTGCGAGGGACCGGGATCGGCTGTTTCTTTGATGACCCGGTCCATGAGATCGTGGGGATTAAGGGACGTTCCCTCCAGTCGCTCTACCACTTTACGGTTGGCGGGCCAGTTGAGGATGGACGATTGATGACGCTGCCTCCGTACGAACACGTGAGGCGTGGTTCATGACGCGTAGGACGAGAAACGAATAACGAGGGACGAGCTGAAACATGTTTAAAATTAAGAAAAAAGCCGACAAGCCCAAGCCCACGATTCTCTATAACGTCATTGAGGACTATTCTGAGTTCGACGCACCGGGGAATGTGACGGCCTGCGCCATGACGCACCAGGAAGATCTTCCTGGGCATGCGAAGGTCCTGTCGGAAAGTTATGAGGTTCCGCTGGAGACGATGACCGCTCTTCTGACGGAGGGCGGTGTCTATGTCTATCCGCAGGTTGGGGGGCTGCTGACGAGAGGATTGTTTGCCTGTTTCATCGATCCCACCGGTGGGATGCCAAAGCAGACATTCGTCCTGGACCTCATGCAGTTTGCCGAGGCGGAGCAGTTGGCCCGCGCACGATCGCTGGCCCTTTCCGATGCCGCGTTTCAGGTGTTCACCCGCACGTTGCCGGAGGAGTTGAAGGGGAAGCTCGCGCAGAAGAATCTTGGCCTCGACTACCGGACCTTGGATCGCGCAGTCGCGAAGGGCGGAGATATCAAGTACATCGACTTCCGCAAGGATTGGTCCCCGCATTTCAAACGACTCTGCATCATGCCGGCCGGACGATTGGTGGAGACGGGGGGGCTGGAGGAGTTCGCGCAGCTTCATGGCATTACGTCGGCGCAGGCCAAGATGCTGGTCGAGCAGGGGGGCACGTTAGAAGTGAATAGCGAAATTCTGGCTTGTCAGATTGTAAACGGCCAGCCGGCGGTGGCGCGATTTACGGCGAAGAACTATCTGAAGGCCAAGGAGTTAGTCGCGGCGAAAGGGCTCCATATCATGGATGCCTTGAGCGAAGTGGCCTACAACGATCCGGTGATGATGCGTGTGTTGGCCAGGAAAGAGCTCAGCGGGGGCCGATAATCTGCGAAATTCTCCGCGGCTCGTTGTCGTGTCGGAGGTCGAACGCTGGTGAGGGCAAACGCTGTCGTGCTACCTGGCGAGTTCGTCGTTGATGGCCTGGATGAGTTTGTCGAGGTCGAAGGGTTTTGCGAAGACGCAACGGGCGCCAAAGAGTTTCGCGACGTCGAGGAAGTTGCGGTCGCCTTGGGCGCCGGTCATGGCGATCACCTTCGCGTCGAGATATTCCCGCGTCAGCTGTAGAGTGGTTTCCAGGCCGTCGGTTCCCGGCATCAGGATATCCATCAGGACCAGGTCTACCTTGTTCTGTTGGTAGAGGGCTAAGCCATCCTGACCATCACGAGCTTCGAGCACGCGGTGGTTGGCCCTCTCAAGGACTTCCCTTAGAAGGCTCCGGATCGATTCTTCGTCATCAACAACAAGGATGGTAGCCATAGCGTGAGATGCCCCAGAGATATTTTTGATCTTACCTATGTTGGATTCTCCTGTCTAGGAGAAATGGATAGAGCGCGATAGCGATCAAGGTCATGGTTGACTGACCTCGGTGCTTTTGATACAAGCGCCTGAGTTGTTTTTGGAAATTGCAGTGTGCTTTCTCCCGGAGCGGTTCTTTGCCACATCAAGATTCCTGGTCCTGGACTCGCCGGTCTTTCCTGAAAACGTCCGTTGTCGGGCTTCTATTGCTCGGGAGCAGGCTGCTGCGGCCATCGGTTGCGCAGGCGGACGAACTGCCTGACGGCGAACTGACCTTCTTCAACGTGCGCACGGATGAACGGTTGCGCGTCCGCTATCGTGACGACGCAGGGAACTATGACCTGACGGCGCTGGATGAGGTGAACCATATTCTGCGGTGCCATCATACGGGAGAAGTCGCCGCCATCGATGTGCGGGTGTTGGAGCATGTGAATCTCGTGCAGAAAACCGTTAATGGGGCAGGTGAGATCCACGTGATCTCCGGCTATCGGTCGCCCGAGTATAATGCGCAGCTGGTGAAACGGAGCCGGCGAGCCGCGCGGCACAGTCTGCACGTCGAGGGACAGGCGCTCGATTTTTATATTCCCGGTGTCGACGTCCGCGAGCTTCGCCGTGCCGCGTTACGGCTCCAGTATGGTGGGATTGGATTCTATCCGCGCAAGCATTTCATCCATCTCGATTGCGGGCCTTTCCGCACCTGGTAGTTCCCCTTTACCCGTCGTTCGTCCCTCGTATCTCGTCGTTCGCAAATATTGATTTTCCTGCTTGCGAGATACGCTTCACGTTTCACGAGCGACGATCTTCTGGAAATGCGCTTCACAAGAGACGTTTCGCGATTTTTGCGCTGACGGACTTTTTCAGCAGCCGGCTCAATCAGATTCGCTTGAGGAACAGCACCGATAGGGGCGGGAGTGTGATGGTGAGCGAATGGGGCATGTTGTGGGAGGGGACGGCGCTCGTCTGGAGTCCTCCTCCATTGCCCAGGTTGCTCCCCCCGTAGGCCGAGGCATCACTGTTCAGCAGTTCACGGTAGTAGCCTGCATGTGGCACGCCGACTCGATAGTCGTAGCGCGGAACAGGGGTGAAGTTACACACACACAATATGTGATTGTCCTGATCCTTCGCTTTTCGCAGGAAGGCGATGACGGAATGAGCCGCATCGCAAAAGTCGATCCACTGGAAACCGGTCCATTCGTGATCGAGCTCGTGCAGCGCCGGCTCTTGCCGGTAGAGCCAGTTGAGGTCTCGTACGAACCGCTGGAGACTCACGTGCCGCTCCTGCTCGCAGAGATGCCATTCTAGGCTGGTGTCATGGTTCCACTCACACCACTGCCCAAACTCTCCGCCCATGAACAGCATCTTCTTGCCGGGGTGCCCATACATGAAGCCATAGAGGGAACGGAGATTGGCGAAGCGTTGCCACTCGTCGCCGGGCATTTTATCAAGCAGCGCCCGTTTTCCATGCACCACTTCATCGTGCGAGAGCACCAGGACGAAGTTTTCATTAAAGGCATAGAGGAGCCCGAATGTCAGCTGATTCTGGTGGAAGGGGCGGTGGACGGGATCGCGGTCGAAGTATTCCAGCATGTCGTGCATCCAGCCCATGTTCCATTTGAACGTGAAGCCCAGTCCTCCGGCATAGGTGGGGCGTGAGACTCCCGGCCAGGATGTGGATTCTTCCGCGATGGTCATGGCGCCAGGGAAATCACTGTGGACCAGCACATTCAAGTCTTTCAGCAGCGTGACGGCTCCGATGTTTTCGTGCCCGCCGAACTGATTGGGAATCCACTCTCCCTCCTTCCTGCCGTAGTCGAGATAGAGCATCGAGGCGACGGCATCCACTCGCAAGCCGTCGATATGGTATCGATCCAGCCAAAAGAGCCCGCTGTTCAGGAGGAAGTTCCGGACCTCGACGCGATCAT
>CAYHQK010000041.1:0-14315 GCA_964358535.1 uncultured Nitrospira sp.
GGGCAGGCGTCATCGGCGTCGGACATCTGGGGCAGCACCATGCGCGCCTCTATGCCTCCTTGCCAGGGGCGCAGCTCGTCGGGGTATCGGACCAGTCGGTCGAGCGGGCGAAGGTCGTCGCAGACCGGCACGGGGTACGGGTTTTTCATACGGTTGATGAACTATTGCCGCACGTCGATGTGGTGAGCGTGGCGGTGCCCACGTCCGGCCACTATGCCGTTGCCAAGTCCTGCCTCTTAGCTGGTAAACATGTCCTGGTTGAAAAACCGCTTGCCGTCACGCCGGCAGAGGCGCAGGAGTTGGTGCAGTTGGCCAAGCAGAGGGGCTGTTGCCTGCAAGTAGGCCATAGCGAACGGTTCAATCCGATCATGGCGCTGATGCGACCCCATATCGGGCGGCCTGTGTTCATCGAATGTCATCGTCTCAGCAGCTTTAGTGAACGGGGCACGGACGTGGACGTGGTCTTAGACTTAATGATCCATGATTTGGACCTCGTGCTCTCCTTGAACCCCGGTCCCGTTGAAGAGGTGCGGGCCGCGGGGGTGACCGTATTATCCTCCTCGATCGATATCGCCAACGCCCGCATTCAGTTCAAGAGCGGCTGTGTGGCCAACTTGACTTCCAGCCGCGTCTCGATGACGAAGATGCGCCGGTTGCGTCTCTTCCAAAAGGACAGTTACGTCTCGATCGATTTCCAGACACGCCACGGTACGATCTCGCGCCGTCAAGTCAAAGCGGGGGAGAAGCCGACGGTCGAGGTTGAGCAGTTGCAAGGGGGAGATGAAGAACCGTTGAAGCTGCAACTCGCATCGTTTCTTCATGCAGCCAGCACCGGCACGAGGCCGGTGGTGTCAGGCGAGGATGGCGCGGCAGCCGTGGAGGTCGCGCATCAAGTCTTGCAGGCCATTGAAGCCTTTGCGGCCCGTCATGAAGAAGGGATAGTGGGATAGCCGGGATATAGGGGTAACGGGAGCAGGCCACAGAGTCTTACCCCCTTATCCCTTTACCCCCATACCCCGTCTTTTAAAAGTTATGAGAATTTTAATTGTGACGGGCGAAGCCTCTGGTGATCTTCACGGGGCCAATTTGGCCAAAGCCATTATGGCGCTCGACCCACAGGCTGAGTTGGTGGGGATCGGCGGGGCTGCGATGCGTGCCGCTGGTGTCAAGCTTGTGCCGGGCGTTCCGCAGCTGGATGTGATGGGCTTGATCGGGTTTTCCGCCATCCGTGCCATGGTGCAGCGTGTGCTGGCCATCAGGCGGGTGTTGAAGTCGGAAGCCTGGGATCTTGTGGTATTGATCGACAATCCAGGGCTGAATTTTCATTTCGCCAGGGTCGCCAAAGCCGCCGGTCGGCGCGTGCTCTACTACATTGCCCCGCAAGTATGGGCCTGGCGGCCAGGGCGGATGAAATGGATTCAGCGCCGGGTCGACCATGTCGTCGTGATCCTGCCCTTTGAGCTTGAGCTCTATCGCCGCGCCGGTGTCCGTTGCACGTTCGTTGGCCATCCCCTGCTCGATGTTGTCGCGCCGCAATACGATCGTGTGAAGCTTCGCAGCCAGTTCGGCCTGGGGGAGTCTGCGCCGGTCGTCGGTTTGTTGCCTGGGAGTCGCGTGGGCGAAGTCGAAATGCTCCTGCCGGTGCTTCTCCAGGCTGCGGAACAACTGGTTGCCGCGGAACCTGGCACGCAATTTATCCTGGCGCAGGCTTCCTCAATCGACGATAATCTGATCCAGTCCCTGTTGCGGCACAGTCCTGTGCCGGTGCGCGTGGCGCATGACCAGTCCAGCGAGGTGATGGCCCTGTCCGATGTGTTATTGATCGCGTCCGGGACTGCGACCCTGCAAGCGGCGGTGGTGGGGACCCCCATGGTTCTCCTGTACAAGACCACGCCGTTGACCTATCGGCTGGCGCGGTGGCTGATCAACGTGAAATGGATCGGGCTCGTCAATTTGGTGGCGGGCCGGTCGGTCGTGCCGGAACTGATTCAGGATGAGGCAACGGCCGAGCGGTTGTGTCAGGAGGCGTTGCATCTCTTGCGCGATCAGTCGGCGTATAATGGCATGAAAGAAGGGCTGCGACAGGTTCGGGAATCATTGGGAGAGCCCGGTGCATCCCGCCGAGCTGCGCAGGTGGCATTGTCCGAATGTCGACGCTAGATCGTTTGACACGGTTGGTCCATTACCTGAAGCCCTACCAGGTTCGTCTGGGGGCGGCCTTCGTGTGCTCGGGGATGGTGGCGGCCTTCTCCGGCGCCTATGCCTGGCTTATCAAGCCGGTCCTCGACGAGATCTTTATCAATAAGAACGAAAGCCTCCTGGTCGTCCTCCCGCTTGCCCTCTTTGCTGTGTCGGTGTGCAAGAGCGTCTTCAACTACGGGCAAAACTATCTCATGAACTATGTCGGGAATCAGGTGATCACCGACGTGCGGCAGGAGTTGTTCGGGAAACTCATTCGCCTGCCCGTTCCTTATCACGATGTGAACACCTCGGGGCGATTGGTGTCCCGGGTGGTGAGCGACGTCTCGATGATGGCCAATGCGGTGGCCGGGGTGCTGAAGGATGTGTTCCAGCAGGGCCTTACCTTTCTGGCCATGATGGGCGTGGTGTTCTATCAGAATTGGCGGCTGGCCGGCCTTTCGGTGATTGTGATTCCCTTATCCGTGTTCACGATGGTGCGGATGGGAAAACGGCTGCGGGCCTTGGCGGCCAGCGGCCAGGAGCGGATGGGGGATATGGCCTCCACGCTTCAGGAAACGTTGTCTGGCATTCGCATGGTGAAGGCCTATGGGCGTGAAGAGACCGAGGAGCTGCGTTTCCAGGAGAGCAACCGTGCATTTCTCAATACGACAATGAAGGCGATTCAGGTTTCTTCCATCGGGTCGTCGCATATGGAAGTGATCGGTGTCGTGGGGGTTGCGGCGATTATTTGGTATGGCGGCTTTCTCGTGATCGCCGGCTCCATGACGCCGGGAGAGTTTTTCTCGTTCCTGACGGCGATGTTCATGGCCTATACGCCGATTCGCCGGCTGTCCGGCTCGAATAATTCGATTCAGCAGGCCTTGGCGGCGGCGGAACGGGTGTTCGATGTTTTGGACATCAAGACCGAGCAGGATGGGGATCGGGGCCGCTTGGAGCTGCCGCGGGTGGCCCAGTCGGTGACGTTCGAGGACGTCACGTTTCACTATGAGAGTCAGGTGGTGCCGGCGCTCAATGAGATTAATCTGACGATTCGCGCTGGCGAAATGGTGGCGCTCGTGGGCAGCAGTGGAAGCGGCAAGACCACGTTGGTGAATCTCATCCCGCGCTTTTACGAGCCGACGGCGGGGCGCATCCTCATCGACGGGGTCGATATTCAGTCCTATACACTCCGTTCGCTCCGGTCGCAGATCGGGATGGTCTCGCAGGATGTCGTCCTGTTCGACGACAGCATTCGCAATAACATCGCCTTTGGGCGGCAGGACGCATCCGACGAAGAGATTCTCCGGGCGGCGCAGCTGGCCTATGCCCATGACTTTGTCGACCGTCTGCCGCAGGGATATCAGACGGTGGTGGGAGAAAAAGGGGTGAAGCTTTCAGGTGGGGAGCGGCAGCGTTTGGCCATTGCCCGTGCGATTCTGCGCGACCCCCCCTTGCTCATTCTCGATGAAGCCACGTCGGCGCTGGACAGCGAATCGGAACGGGTCGTGCAGCTGGCGCTCGCCAATCTGATGAAGAATCGGACGACCCTCGTCATCGCCCATCGATTGTCCACGATTCAACGGGCCGATCGGATCATGGTTTTGTCCAGAGGATCGATCGTCGAAGTGGGGACGCATGACGAGTTGCTTCGTCGCGGGGGACAGTACCAGAAGCTCCATGCCATGCAGTTTCAGGATGTGGCCGATGCGTAAAATTGATGTGATGTGTGATTGCTGATGAGTGATGAGCGTCGAACTGGAGAATGTGTGAAGAAACGAGTTGAACAGTGGCTGAAGCTCTCCGTGCTCCCTCCGATCGGGGCCGCAGTGATTCGAGGGTTGGGGCGGACGATGACGATCGATGCGCAGGGCTATGAGCCGGTGGAGGCCTTGCGTCGTCAGGGGGGGCATTTCATTCTTTCGTTCTGGCATGCGCAGCAGCTCATGGTTGCCTTAGAGCTGGAACATCGTGGGATCGAGGTCGATGTGTTGATCAGCCAACATCAGGATGGCGGGATCATCGCGCGTATCATTTCCCGATTTGGCCACCGGGCGGTTCGCGGATCGAGCACCAGGGGTGGAGCGCTGGCACTGCGAGAATTAATCCGGCTTGGGAGATCCGGTGCGGACCTGGTGGTGACTCCCGATGGACCCAAGGGGCCTCGGCAGGTGGTCAAGCTCGGGGTGGTGCAGCTGGCGAAAGCCACGGGCCTGCCGATTGTGCCGTTGGCCTTTCGCTGCTCAAAAAAAAACTCTTCGCGAGCTGGGATCGGTTCATGGTCCCATTTCCCTGGTCTCACGGCCTCTATCTCTGGGGCGCCCCCATCTGGGTTCCGCGCGACGCCGACGAACAGACGTTGGAAGCGGCACGGCTAGAGCTTGAAACGGTCCTGAATCAACTGACGGATCAGGCTGAGAGGGCCGTAACCAAGCGAGACGGGCTGGACGGGCGGGAAAGGCGAGACGCTCGGAATTAGGGCTTGTATGTCGCGCTCTTCTCGCCTGTCTCGCACTTCACGCGCCCTGATCCAGGGCTGATAGCTCATCATATGTGGCATCTCTTTTATAATATTGTGCTCATGCTCCTGTCGCCGGTCATTCTGGTGGTTCTGCTGGCGAAGCAGCGGTGTCGCCGAGGATTGTTCCAACGGCTGGGACTCAAGAATGGTCTGTTCGGTCTATCTGGTCGACCAGCTAGACCAGTCATCTGGATTCACGCGGTTTCTCTCGGGGAAGTGGTGGCGGTGACACCGCTTGTGAAGGAACTGTCTCGCCGTCATCCCGACTGCCATCTGGTGGTTTCGACTGTGACCGAGACGGGGCGGGAAGCCGTGGAACAGCGGCTGGCCGGCGTGGCCGACCATTGCTATGCGCCGCTCGATTTCCCCTGGGTCGTCTCCCGCTTCATCGAACGATTGCAACCCCGCCTCTATATTTTTGCCGAGACAGAACTCTGGCCGAATCTCTTGTGGCAGCTGCGTCGTCGCGGAGTGCCGACTGTCCTCGTGAATGGGCGGCTCTCGACCAGGTCTTTTGCCAGGCAACAATGGGCGCCCGTGCGATCGTTCTATCGGACGATGTTGCAGGGGCTCAGTCTCTGTTTGATGCAGTCGGATCGTGATGTCGATCGGATCGTAGCCTTGGGAGCGGAGGCGTCGCGAGTCAGGCGGACGGGGAATATTAAGTTCGATCAGCCGATACCGATTGTTCTGGAGGATGGATCGACGAGGGTTCGTCTGGGTCTGCAAGAGACAGAACAGTTGTTTGTCGCAGGCAGCACCCATCCGGCAGAGGAAGAGATTCTGGTGGACTGCTATCATGTGCTTGCGGCCCGCTATCCCTCAGCGGTGTTATTGCTGGCCCCTCGGCATATTGAGCGGGCTGAGTCGGTGGAGGCGATGGTTCGGGCAAAAGGGCTGGTGGTGCAGCGATGCAGTGCGATTGCGCAGGCAAGCGCGCTGAGGCCCACTGGCCCCCGCGTATTGCTGCTCGACTCGCGAGGCGAATTGGCTGCGATCTACCGGGAAGCGGTGGTGGCGTTCGTCGGAGGCACGCTCGTTCCGGTGGGCGGACATAATTTGCTAGAGCCGGCTCAGTGGGCGAGGCCGGTCCTGTTCGGCCCCTACACGGATCATTGTGCGGAGATTGCAGACCTCTTGATCCAGGCGGGAGGGGGGCGCCGCGTGTCCACGGCGGAGGATCTCACTCAACAAGTTATCGGCCTCTTTGCCAATCACGAGGAACGAGGACGGATGGGCCGGTCGGCTCGTCAGATGTTGGAAGAGAATCAAGGAGCCTTGCAACGGACGTTGGAGGCCATCGATCAGTTGCTGACGCAACAACAGGGCGCCGGCGTGGCTCCCTTCGAAGGCCGGCCTGCTTCCCTCATGGTTGGACGATAAACACGTTGTTACATCCTGGCACAAAGGTTAGATGGTGGCTCTTGTGGGCCGCAATTCCCTATGGAGTGGTTGCGCGGCTGCGTTCGCTCCTGTACTCCTGGGGCTGGTTTGCGCAGCGGCGATTGCCGGTTCCCGTGCTGAGTGTCGGGAATCTCACGCTGGGCGGGACGGGGAAAACGCCGGTTGTCATTTTGCTCGTGGAGTGGCTCCTGGCGCAGGGGAAACGGGTGGCGATTCTGAGCCGGGGCTATCGACGAACCAGCACGGATGAATATCTGCTGGTGTCGAACGGCGAGCGATTATTGATCGGTCCTGACGAGGCAGGTGATGAGCCATTTTTAATGGCGCAACGCTGCCCCAAAGCGATCGTGGCAGTCGGCGCCGATCGTTATGAACTTGGGTATTGGGTCTTGGACCAATTTCCGATCGATTGCCTGGTCCTTGACGATGGATTCCAGCACCTGGGCCTCTACCGCGATGTGAATCTTTTGCTGGTCGATGCGACGGATGTTGAGGGGCTCGCGGCCCTGGTGCCGGCCGGCCGACTCAGGGAACCGCTTCAGGCTGCATCGCGCGCCACCGCAGTCGTGATTACGAGAGCGGAGGTGCCGGCTCAGGTGACAGGAGTCTGTCGCAGGCTGCAGTCAGCGCTTGGTTCGATGCAGGCCCCGATCCAGGTGGTCTTTCGACCGGAGAGTCTCTGGTCGGTGGTGACAGGATCGTCGCAGCCACTCTCCTGGGCTAAGGGAAAGACGGCATTGCTGTGTAGCGGTGTGGGCCATGCGGGCTCATTTCGCTCCCTCATCGAGACCCTCGGGATCAGAATTGTCGATGAAGTGGCCTATGCTGATCATCATGCCTATACAAGTCAGGATGTCGAGCGGCTACGGGCCAGAGCGATGGAGCTTCAGGCTGAATTGGTGGTGACGACGGAGAAAGATGCCTGTAAGTTGACCTCGCTTCTTCAGCCCACCGATAGTTGGTGGGCTGTCAGACTGGCTACGGATATTACGGTTGGGGAAGATCAGCTCAAACAAATCGTGTTGAATCAATTGAACCGTCTTTCGCCGGGGACTCGTGGATAAAAAAGCGATTAAACGAATTCTGGTGCGCGGCCCTAATTGGCTGGGCGATGCCGTCATGTGTGAACCGGCTCTTCGCGGATTGCGGAGCCTGTTTCCTGACGCGCAGATTTCATTGCTGGTCAAGCCTGGCGTGGCAGATCTCTTTGCAGGCCATCCATCATTGACGCGCGTGTTGACCTACGATGCCAAGGGACGGCATGCGGGTCTGTCCGGAAAGTGGGCGTTAGCTGGGCAGTTGCGGAGGCAAGGCTTCGATCTGGCTGTCTTGTTTCAGAATGCGTTCGAGGCGGCCTTCCTGACGTTCTTGGCCGGGGTGCCTCGGCGCTATGGCTATGCGACAGACGGACGTAGTCTGTTGCTCTCCAATCCGATTGCTGCGCCTGATCGCCACACGTCAGTCCATCAAGTTCGCTATTATTGGGATCTGTTGAAGCCTCTGGGCCTCACGGGCGATCCCTCAGCGCCTGGGCTTGCCGTTTTCCCCGAGGAGGAGCAGGCGATGGCGCGGCGATTTGCTCAGGGTGGATTGGGTTCGTCGGATCTCGTCGTCGGGATCAATCCCGGTTCGACCTACGGCGTGGCCAAACGCTGGCTGCCAGAACGGTTTGCCGAGGTGACGGAGCGGCTCTGCCGCACGATTCGCGAGTTCCATGGACAGCAAGTCAGTGTGGTCATTTTCGGGGCGAAGGGGGAAGAGCGGTTGGGCCAGGAGATTGCCGCGCGTCTGTCGTCTCGATCCCTGGTGTTGTCAGGGGCGACGACGATCCGCGAGTTGATGGTAGCGGTCAAACGCTGTTCGGTTCTGCTGACCAACGATACTGGCCCCATGCACATCGCTTCCTCGTTTCAGGTGCCGGTCGTGGCGATTTTCGGTCCGACCGACTGGCGCACCACGTCGCCCTTTGGAAGCGCCCATGCCATCGTGCGGCAGCCGGTCGATTGCGCCCCCTGCCTGTTGCGTGAATGTCCCATTGATCATCGGTGCATGACAGGGGTGACGGTTGAGCAGGTCTATGAAGCAGCAGTTAAACAGGTGCAAGTCATCAAGTCCGAAAGTCTAAAGTCTGAAGATCCTGGGCGTTTGACTTTACGACCTACGGACTTTTCGACCGCACTGGAGGGCGTCACTGTTTTTCTGGACCGAGACGGGACATTGAACTATGACCCTGGTTATTTGAGCATCGCAGCTGACTTGAAATTGTTGGCGGGGGTTGGGCCGGCTCTGGCTAGATTGAAACGGGCTGGTGCGAGATTGGTGGTCGTGACCAACCAATCCGGTGTCGGTCGCGGACTGTTTACCCTCAAGGATCTGGAAGCCATCCATGCCAGGCTGGAAGGGCTGTTGGAGCAGGAAGATGCGGCGCTCGACGCGATCTATTTCTGCCCGCACCACCCTGACGATGGTTGCCACTGTCGCAAACCGAATGTCGGGATGGTGGAGCGGGCTGTCTCAGAGCTGCAACTGGACCTCCGTCGTTCCTATTTGATTGGTGATCATGCGCGCGACATACAGTTGGCGAAGAGGGTGGGAGCCAAGGCGGTTCTCCTCACCTCCTCGCTGGTGGACGAGCAGGCGTTGGAGATGCTGCGGGCTGAACAGGCTATGCCGGATGCCGTGGCACCTTCTATGACTGAGGCGGTGGACTGGATTCTGGAAGACGCGGTGAAGAGCGAGAAAGGGCGCGACGAGCGGGAAAGGCGAGAGAGGCAAGAGTCGTGAAATTCGTGGATCTTGTACGTCACGCCTGTCTCGCATTTCCCGCCAGTCTCGTGCGGCATACATGATGCCGGATTATCGTCATATCTTATTGATCAAGCCGAGCTCGCTGGGCGACATCGTGCATGCGATGCCGACCTGTGCGGCCATTCGTCGGGCGTATCCCAAGGCGCGACTGACCTGGCTGGTGAAGCGGGAGTGGGCTGGTCTCGTCGAGCGGATCGAGGGAGTGGATCGGGTCTGGCCGGTGGAATCGACGCTGACGGGGTGGCTCTCCCAGGTGCCTTCCCTTCGGGCCGAGCATTTCGATCTTGTCGTCGATCTTCAAGGTTTGCTACGGAGTGCCGCCATCGGCTGGCTCAGCGGATCCCCTCTGTTTGTGGGATTTGCCAATGGGCGAGAGGGAAGTCCCTGGTTCTATTCGAAGTCCGTGCCAGTTCCATCATTGGAGATGCATGCGGTCGATCGCTATCTGGTTGTGGCCAAGGCTGTGGGGGCTGGGGAGCCCGGTACACCGGAGTTCCGTTTTCGTATCCCGCAAGCTGATCATGATGAAGTTGATCGTCTGTTGCGCCGGTCCGGTGTGGCGCCGGGAGCGAGTTGGGTGGCGATGAATGTGTCGGCCCGTTGGCCGACGAAACGGTGGCCTGCTGAGTCGTTCGCCGAGGTGGCGGATCGGCTCCAGCAAGAGGGCTATGGTTCGGTGGTGTTGATCGGAGGGCCTGACGAACGGGCGGAGGTCGCGGCGGTGCGAGGGAAAATGAAACTTCCCGCTATCGATCTGACAGGAGCCACGACTGTGGGGTTGTTGCCGGCACTTCTGAGCAAGGCGTCGCTGCTGATTACGAACGATTCCGGTCCGATGCATATTGCGGCGGCGGTTGGCACATCGGTCGTGGCGCTGTTTGGCCCGACGAGTGCGGTATTGACCGGCCCCTATGGGCTGGGGCATCACGTATTGACGGGAACTGTAGCGTGCCGCCCCTGTTTCAGTCGGACCTGCCGCAATGCGCTGCCCTTGGAATGTTTGCGAGCAGTGTCCCCCGAACAGGTTCTGGCTGCGGCACGAGCACAGAGGTCCCTTCGGATGGTTCCTCAATGAAGGTTCTCTTGGTCCGGCCTGACGGGATCGGCGATGAAATTCTCTGTCTGCCGGTTGCCTCCGCCCTGCGCCGGCTCCTGCCTGATGTGAAGATCGCCTTCCTGTCCAGCGAGTACGCAGTTCCGGTTTTGGCGCACCACCCTGATCTCGACGAAGTCTGGACGGTCACGGGCCGGGAATCCCTTGGCGAGTTGGTGTCGTTGTTTCGCCGGGATGTCGATGCCGTGGTGTTTCTCAAACCGTTCAAACGGTTGATGTGGGCGGCATTCTTAGCGCGGGTTCCGATTCGAGTGGCGACGGGCTATCGCTGGTATAGTGTATTGGCGAATCGGCGGGTCTATGAACATCGGAAAGATTTTTCCAAGCATGAAACCGCCTATAACGTCGGTATGCTGGCGGGGCTGGGATTGCACCCTGGCATCGTGGCTCCACCGAGTCTCGTCCTGACCGATGAAGAACGGACGAAGGGGCAGGAGCGGTTACGCGGTCTCCCGATGCCCAGAGTGGTGCTCCATCCAGGTGGCTTTGCAGCCAGGCGTTGGCGCGTGGAGCACTATCATGCGCTTGCGCAGGAGTTGCATCGGAAGGGAGCGGGGGTGGTGTTGACCGGAAGCCAGGCGGAAGCAGAGATATTCACGGAGCAAGTGACAAGTGCCGCGCCTCTTCCTGGGGCCATCCTCAATCTCATGGGGCAGTTATCGGTGCGGGAGTTGATGGGAGTCATTGCAGCGAGTCACGCGGTGGTCTCCGGAGCCACTGGTCCGGCCCATATTGCCGCAGCCTGCGGTGTGCCGAATGTCAGTCTCTTCGATCCGCGGCGCAATAATCTTCCGACTCGGTGGCAGCCGCTCGGCAAGGGAGTCGTCTTGCGTCCCGATGTGCCGACTTGTGAGAAATGCATCTATGAAGCCTGCCCCTATTGGGACTGTCTCGACCGGCTGACGGTGGACAGGGTGGCGCAGCAGGTGATGGAAGTCACGAAACAGTCTCGTCCGTTAAGGGTCGTGCATGTCTAAATTGTCGGTCTATGTCATTGCCTATAACGACGAGCCCAATATGAGGGCTTGCCTTGAGTCTGTGGCTGGCTGGGGTGATGAGTTGATCGTCGTGGATTCGCACAGCACCGATCGGACCGCTGTCATCAGTCGTGAGTACACGGACAAAGTCTATCAAGTCGACTTCAAAGGATTCGGCGATCTGCGTAATCAGGCGGTCGCACTCACGACCCATGAATGGGTCTTTAGTCTGGATAGCGATGAGAGGATGACGCCGGAGTTGAAGAACGAGATTCAGCTGCTGCTCGACCGTGGACCGGGCGAAGATGCCTATTTCGTCCCGCGAAAGAACTATTTTCTAGGCCGCTGGATCAAACATTGCGGCTGGTACCCCGATTATCGGCAACCGCAGTTGTTTCGGAAGAGCCGGTTCCGGTATCGCGAAGAGCTGGTCCATGAGAGTTTCGATTGCGACGGGCCGGTCGGATTTCTCAAGAGCCCCGCGTTGCAATACCCCTTTCGTGATATCGATCACTACGTGGCGAAGCAGGATCGCTACTCGGACTTGATGGCTCGTCGCATGGTGGAGCAGGGCCGAAAGTTTTCCTTCCACCAGATGATCACCCATCCGTTCGGTTCGTTCTTCAAGATGTATGTGCTGCGGGCCGGCTTCCTCGACGGCATGCCTGGCTTGATTCTTTCAGGACTCTATGCCTATTACACCTTTATGAAGTATGCGAAATTCTGGGAATCGTCCTCAGCCGCGAAGGTTGGCGGTGAGGCAGTGGGGTCATGAGCCGCATGAGTCGAATGGAGCGGGAGAAGAGGGTGTTCGTCCGGTGAAAAAAATTCGTGTGCTCCAAGCATGCAATCAGTTGGCCATTGGAGGCACGGAGAAAACACTCCAAGTCTTTTCGAAGTACCTGGATCGCTCCCGGTTCGAAGTCTATGCCTGCGGCTTGAAAAGCGGGGGGCTCCGTGTGCAGGCGTTGGAAGAGCTGGGCGTGCCAGTGATCGTGCAGCCTGCCGATCTCACAGCGCTGGTCCGTGAACTGAAGATCGACATCTATCATGTGCACCGGGCCGGAGACTCCGAGCCAGGGACTCTCCCGGAGAAGCAGCAGGGCTGGCCCCGCATTGTCGAGACGAATGTCTTTGAAGCATTCGATCAGGTCCAGGATGAGCTGATCGATGCGCATATATTCGTCTCCAGGTTTTCGCGGGATCGGTATCTGAGCCGGAATCGACCGAAAGCGGACGTGCGCTATGAAGCGATTTATAATCCCGTAGACTTCGACGAATGTGCAGGGGGCCCCAGTAATTTCAGGAACACTATCGGCCGATGCAGCAGAGCGGATGATCAGAAATGGCACGATGTCTGTCTCAAGAGCCTGCCGAAGATTTTCAGGAAAGTGCCTGGGGTGAAATGTGTGATCCAGGGAGCCACCGACCGGGTGAAGGGAAAGCTGGAGAAGCTGGGGCTGGCGGGGCAGGTCACGCTGCTGGAGCCGTCCCTCGATGTCGCGAGTTTCTACCGGCAAATCGATGTCTTTATCCATGGGTCTCGTGTGGGGGAGACTTTCGGCTGCGTGATCGCTGAGGCGATGTCGAATGGTATTCCGGTCGTCACGCTGAGTACTCCTCAGAGGGGGAAGTCGAATGCGCAGGCTGAGCTGGTTGAGCATAACGTCACGGGATTTGTCTGCCGGTGGCGCTGGCAGTATGCCGGGGCGGTGATCGAGCTACTGAAGAACCACGAATTGCGTGAAACATTTGGAAGGCGGAGCCGGGAGAAGGCCCGTGAACAGTTTGAGGCATCGCGGCTGACGAAGGAATTGGAACGGCTCTACGGGGCTGTGTTGGATACCAGCCGAGGGTGAAGGACCATAAGCTTGGCAGTCAGGCATTCAACGGGTGCGGTGCAAGAGGGGGATTATGAAGGTCAGCGGATTTACCTTTATTCGCAACGCGGTCAAGTACGACTTCCCCATTATTGAAGTCATTACCTCCGCCTTGCCGATTGTGGATGAATTTGTCGTCAATGCCGGCAAGTCTGAAGACAGCACCTTGGAGCTGATCCGTTCGATCGGATCGCCCAAGATTAAGATTGTGGAGACAGTGTGGGACGACAAGCTGAAGGTGGACGGCCAGATCTTCGGGATTCAGCAGGATATCGCCCTGTCCCATTGCACGGGCGATTGGGCCTTGCTGCTGCAGGCGGACGAGGTGCTCCATGAAGACGACTTGCCCAAGATTCAGCAGGCCATGCGCGATCATCTGGATCGCCCGCAGATCCTCGGTCTCGTGTTTCGCATGAGACATTTTAAGGGGGATTACTGGTCCTTAGACCCCTGGATGTATCGGAAGGCGACACGCATCGTGCGCACGACCGGCAATGTACGGTCGACGACCGATTGTTGCGATTTCATGGCAGATGGCATTCCCGGCATGATCAAATCCGGGCCGCATGGGGCCTTGATCGATGCGCGGATCTTTCACTATGGATGGGTGAAAGACCCGAAGGTTCTCCGGGAGAAGCTCCGTTTCCAGATCAGCCGCCATGATGGTGAACGGTGGTCGCAGGCCATGATTGATGAACAGGCTCTCATCCGGTCCGAGTACCCGACCTATGATATTTTGAAGGAGTTTCGCGGGACGCATCCCAAGGTCATGGAAGCCCGTATCAAGGATGCACAGCGACTGAGGCCTCGCTGGAATCGGTGGCTCAATCCACGGTTCTACGGTGAAGTGCTCCGGCATGGATTTAAAGGCTGAGGCGATGCAACCAACGATCGCGTGCGTGGTCATCACGAAGAACGAGGAACGGAATATTGCTGACTGTCTGGCTTCGGCTCGATGGGCTGATGAGTTGATCGTGGTCGATGCCGAAAGCGCTGATCAGACCGTTGAGCTGGCTCGTGCCTCAGGGGCGAAGGTATTCGTGCGACCCTGGCCCGGCTTCGGTCTGCAGAAGAATTTCGGGATGGCCCAGGCCTCGTCCGACTGGATTCTGATTCTCGATGCCGACGAACGGGTGACCGAGGAACTGCGCGGAGAGGTGCGGACTCGCCTCGAACAATGGAAGCCTGGCGCTCCCGTGGCCTACCGGATTCCCCGGCGGAACTTCTTTTACGGGGCCTGGGTGCGAAAGGCCGGTGTCTATCCCGATTTTCAGGTACGCCTGTTTCGGCGTGGGGCCGCTCAGTATAACGATGTCGCGGTGCATGAAAATCTTCTCGTCGAAGGAGCGATTGGGACCTTGGCCGGGCATCTCGATCATTACACGGAGCGGCGCATTCAGGATCACTTCAAGAAGTTCGGCCTCTATACCACG
>CAYHQK010000042.1:0-14165 GCA_964358535.1 uncultured Nitrospira sp.
CGCTGCGAGTTTCGAAAATCGCCTCGTTCGGACATTCGGGCAGGCAAGCTCCACAAGAGATACATTCATCGGTAATCAGCAGCGCCATGACCCTCGCCTCCTTCTCACCACAATGAGACACAGATGGTTGACAAGCCCGTCTTGCCACGACATAGTGCGTGACGCGACGTGAGGCCCATTCTAGTCCGTCGTTCTTTTCTAAGTCAACAGAACGGCCCTTGCTCAGAAGGCCTAGATGACCTGTATTATGGGCCGTTTTATGGGCCTTTGGGCCCAGTGAACCATTACGAGTCGTGAGAGAGAATATCCATGGCCATTCCATCGGTCAGCGATCGGGAACAGAAGAAGAAGCGCATTATCACGCTCGTCCTTATGGCGATTTTTCTGATGAGCGCCTCGTTTTTTCTGATCGATCGCAAAGACGAGACCATCATTGTCGTGTCCTTTCCGAACGGCCGTACGCTCGAGACGGAGGTGGCGGATACGCCGGAGAAGCTGCTCTTCGGTCTCGCCTTTCGAGAGACGTTGCCGGCGAACAGTGGAATGCTTTATATCTTTGAGTCGACCGGCCAGAACCATGTCTGGACGAGGGGGTATCGGTTCCCGGTGGACATGATATGGATCGATGAAAGTCATCATATCGTGGGGCTGAAAGAGCATGTCGCGCCCTGCGTGGAAGATGTTTGTCCTCAATATAGTTCCGCTCCGGATGCGGTCCGTTACGCGATTCAAACGGAAGCCGGCTTCATCGAGCGGGAAGGGATCACGGTCGGGCTGGAGTTGAAATATACGCTGCGGATGTAAGGTCTGCGGCTTGGAGAAGGTCAGGAAAGAGGAGTCGGTGCAGCATGTTAGAGGGATTTCAATCCGTCGCCCGCGTTGAAGAGCTACAGCCTGGGCAATCAAAAGTCGTGACGGTACAGAATCGCGAGCTCGCCCTGTTTAATATCCAGGGGACCTATTTTGCGATTCATAACCTCTGCCCCCACGAGGGCGGCCCTCTGAGCGAAGGGCGCGTGAAGGGGTTTGTCGTGGCCTGTCCCTGGCACGATCTGGCCTTCGATATTCGAAACGGGCAAGGAACGGACGGGGGCGGGTATTGTGTGGGCAGTTATGATGTGCGGGTGGAGGGCGCGGAGATTTTCGTCGGGCCCCGGAAGAAAACATAGAAGATGATAAGGCAGAGAGGGAGCGGATTGCCGCGTAATTCACGATGAGCATGACGTCCAGCCACGACCATGACGGCCTCAAGTTATCAGACGGGGGCAAGGTGATTCAGGCGACTCTTGAGCAGCCCATCCAGATTCACCTCTGGGAAGATCGGACGAGAGGGGAGCTCTGGGTTCCAACCTACGATCCGGCGGGGCTGTCGATGTTGGCAGACGATTACCTGCGCATTGCCGGGAATAATGCCGTGGACAATGGACGGCGAACCTTTGAGTTTCAGGCGATCAAGCCGGGAACCTATCAGGTGTTGTTTGAAAAACGCATGGGGTGGAAATTCACCGCCGAAGATCGGCGCGTCTTCGAGGTGACGGTTTCCGATTCCTCGTCCTGCGGGAGTGCGTAACCGTGCCGGATGTGGCGTTCGTCAATGGAGCGTTTGTGCCGCCGGCCGACGCCAAGGTTTCGATCGACGATCGAGGCTTTCAGTTCGGCGACGGTATCTATGAAGTGATCCGCACGTATGGGGGGCAGCCCTTCGAACTCGAAGCCCACCTGGCTCGTCTTGACCGTAGCGCTACGGCGCTCGATCTGATTCAGCCTTACTCCCGCGCCGAGTGGACCAATCATATCCTGGAAGGGATTAGGCGGGCGGCCTATCCTGAGGCCAAAATTTATCTTCAAGTCACCAGGGGGGTCGCGCCCCGTGACCATGCCTACGCGGCTGACATAGCGCCCACGGTCGTCATGACGGTTCGCGAGCTTCATCCGCTCAGTCGATCGGTGCAGGAGGCCGGCGTGGAGGCGATGACGATCGAGGACATCCGGTGGGGCCATTGCGACATTAAGAGTGTGAATCTGTTGGGCAATGTGCTCGCGCGTCAGCAGGCCAAGCGGGCCCAGGTCTTCGAAGCTATTTTACTCAAAGAGGGCTCGGTCACTGAGGGGGCCGTCAGCAACGTGATGGTGGTCCGTGGAGGCACGGTGATGACCGCTCCGGAGGGGCCGCGGATTTTGTCCGGGGTCACGAGGGCCGTCGTGTTAGGGCTGGCTCGGAAAGAAGGGCTGCCGGTTCAGGAATGTTGCATCGCTCAGGCGGACCTCTATGGCGCGGACGAGGTGTTTCTCACCGGGACCACCGTCGAGGTGTTAGCCGTCGTTCGGGTGGACGGAAAGGTCATTAAGGATGGGCGTCCCGGACCGATTACCCAACGACTTGCCGCAGGCTTTACGGGCCTGGTTGGCTAGCCCTCCCCTTGCTTTGGCATAGGGGGCATGCTATGGTTCCGCTATTGGAAGTGGGCTCAGGCCCACTTTTTTGTTTGATCACTTGAATGTGTTATCCAAAGAAGCAGGGCTAGGAGTGCCGGTGAAGGAGTCCCGACCGGTCGTCGACCGCATCAGCGAGGTGGTATCGCCTATCCTGTGGGCCTTGGGCGTGGAATTGGTCGACGTTGTCTGTGTGGGGCAAGGTCCGCGGTCAGTCGTGCGCGTGTATATCGATAAGCCGGACGGCGTGACGGTAGAAGATTGCGGGCGTGCCCATCTCGCGATCAGTCCGGCCTTGGATGTGGCTGATCCCTTCCCCCATGCCTATACGCTGGAAGTCTCTTCGCCTGGTCTGGATCGGGCCTTCAGACGAATTCAGGATTATCGCCGGGCCGTGGGGAAGCAAGTGAGCGTGAAGCTCCGGCAGCCGATTGACGGGCAGTGGCGTGTGGTCGGGCTGTTGACGGAAGTGAATGAGCAGGGAGTGACGGTCGTGGTGAGCGATCCGCGCCCTGAGCGGACGGTTATCCTGGGGTTCGACTCGATCGCTGAAGCGCGTCGCGTCGTCACGTTTTAGGCCGTACCGAAGTCGATCACCGCGGTAGCAGCCTACCGCCGCATTGGAGGGTGGCTGCAGGGGCAGTCGCCGGAGAGTGAACTATGAATCGTGAATTAATTTCCGTCATCGACGAACTTGGCCGGTCAAAGGGCATCGAGAAGAGCCGCGTGATCGGCGCGATCGAAGCCGCCCTTCTCATGGCCGCCAAGAAGCGTTTCGGGCAGGCTGAGAACATCCAGGTCGAGATCGACTCCAAGACCGGTGAGATTTCTGTCGTTTCGAAGAAGACCATCGTCGATACGGTCACTAATCCCAAAACCGAGGTGTCCCTTCAGGAAGCGCGCCAGTTCGACAGCGAGGCGGAGGTCGGGGACGAAATCGGGTCGCTGATCGAGATGAACGACTTGGGGCGGATTGCCGCCCAAACCGCCAAGCAGGTGATTTTCCAGAAGGTCCGTGAGGCCGAGTGGGAAGCGGTTCAAAAAGAATATTCGACGAGACAGGGCGATCTAGTCAACGGCATCATTCTCGGAATGGAGCGCCGGAACTACCTGGTGGATCTAGGCAAGACCGAGGCGGTCCTGCCGGTTCAGGAGCAGATCCCGCGGGAAACCTATCGTCGCGGTGATCGGGTCAAGGCTATGCTTCTGGAAGTACGCCGGACCCCGAAGGATGTGCAGGTTATTTTGACGCGGAGCCATCCGCAATTTGTCGCGAAACTGTTTGAGCTGGAAGTGCCGGAAGTGCTCGAAAAGATCGTCGAGATCAAGTCCATTGTGCGGGAGCCCGGCGATCGGACGAAGATTGCCGTGACGTCGCGCGAGAAAGCGGTCGATCCGGTCGGGGCCTGCGTGGGAATCAAGGGGTCACGGGTTCAGGCGGTCGTTCGTGAGCTGCGCGGAGAGAAAATCGACATCATTACCTGGACCTCCGACCCGCGCGTCTTCATCGCGGAAGCTTTGAACCCTGCGAGTATTGAGAAGGTCGGCGTCGATGAAGAGAAGAAGTCGGCGTTGGTCGTGGTGGCGGATTCCCAGCTGTCGCTCGCGATCGGGAAGAACGGCCAGAACGTGCGGTTGGCAGCCCGTCTGACCGGTTGGAAGATCGACATCATCAGCGCGACGGAATACGAAAAAGAAAAAGCCGAGCGGGATAAAGATATCAAGGCGGCGTTTGCAGAGGAAGCCGAGGCGCTGCACCAGCAACAAGAAGCCCGGGAACAGGAATTACAAGCCCGGGCAGAGTCGGAGTCGGATGCCGGGTAAAGAAGAACAGGTGTCAAATCCTCATGCGCGTTTACGAATTGGCTAAGCAGCTCGGGATGGAAAATCGCGAACTCATTCCGGAATTGAAGCGGATGGGTGTCGCCGTCACATCGCACAGCAGTGCGTTGGATGACGACGTGGTGCAAAAGGCGCTGGCGAAGCTCAGCTCGAAAGCGAAGGCTCCCGCGAAAGCGACGGGTAAGGCCACGACGGGAGGCAAGGCTGGGGCGACCCATGCCGCTCCGGTGGTTGAGGATGCCAAGGCCGATAAGCGCCGCATTCTGATCAAGCGCAAGCGTGACGATGAGGCTCCAGCCGAAGAGCCTGCATCCCTGCCCGCATCGGAAACGGCCGAGACGAGTGGGGCGGTTGTCGATACCCTTCACGTCAGCCCGCCCTCGGCGCATCCGGAAGCTGAGGCCCTGCGCGCGCCGCATCCTGAACTGACGGTCATGTCGGAGCCGGTGCCGTTCGTCGGGACTGCGACCGTTCCGCCCTCACTGACTGCCGCCAAGCCCGCCGCCGCGCCCAGCATCGATCTGACCGCCGGAAAAAAGAAAGCGCTCTCCCTTGAAGAGATTCAAGCCGAGGGTTTGAAGGAGAAGGCGAAGAAGGCTCGCAAGCCAGGCCGTACGCGGGAAGAGGAAGAGCTTCGTCTTCGCGAGGATGCCGCTCGCTGGCAGGACCTTCGCGCGATTCCATTACAGCAACGACGTGACGATCGCAGCAAGCATGTGCATCACGCCATGCCGGGGGAAGTCACGAAGCCGCGCCGGAAGGGCTTCAAGTTTGCGCCCGGCATGACGGTGAAGGAGTTTGCCGAGCTGATCGGCCAACGTCCGGCCGACATTATGCGCAAGTTGATGGATATGGGCCAGATGCTCACGTTCAATCAGACGATGAATGTGGACGCGGCCGTGATGATTGCAGAAGAGAACGGGATCAAGCTCGACCTCTCGACGGAGAAGGTTGGGGAAGAGTTGTTGGAGTCCGTCGTGCAGACGGAGGAAGATGCCCAGCTTGAGTCGCGGCCGCCGGTCGTGACGATCATGGGCCACGTCGACCACGGCAAGACCTCGCTGCTCGATGCCATCAGGCAAACGAAGGTGGCGGAAGGCGAGGCCGGCGGAATTACGCAGCATATCGGCGCCTACACGGTGACGGTCCGTGGCAAGCAGGTAACGTTCCTGGACACGCCCGGTCACGAAGCCTTTACCGCCATGCGCGGTCGCGGCGCCAAGATTACCGACATCGTCATCCTGGTCGTGGCAGCGGACGATGGCGTGATGCCGCAAACGATTGAAGCGATCAATCACGCCAAGGCCGCATCCGTTCCGATTATTGTGGCCATCAATAAGATCGATAAGCCCGGCGCGAACGTCGATCGTGTCAAGAACGCTCTGTCCGAACATGGACTCATTTCCGAGTCCTGGGGCGGCGACACGATCATGGTTGAAGTGTCGGCCAAGGAAAAGACCGGCCTGGATACGTTGCTGGAAATGATCCTGCTGCAGTCCGAAGTGCTGGAACTCAAGGCGGACCCGCATCGGATGGCCAAGGGTGTTGTGGTGGAAGCCAAGCTGGAGCGAGGCCGTGGCCCGGTGGCGACGGTGCTGGTTCAGAGCGGGACCTTGCGCGTCGGCGATGTGTTCGTCGTTGGAGTATTTAGCGGGAAAGTGCGCGCGCTCATTACGCATACGGGAGCCAAGGTGATGGCGGCCGGTCCTTCCATCCCTGTCGAAGTGGCCGGGCTTCCCGGTGTGCCTTCTGCGGGCGATGTCTTCCAAGTTGTGAAGGATGAGCGGGTTGCGCGAGAGATCGCGGAAGATCGCGCACATAAACAGCGAACGACTGATTTGTCCGGGTCGGCAAAAGTCACCCTCGACGATTTGTTTGCCAAGATTAAAGAAGGCTCCGTGAAGGAGCTGGCATTGGTGATCAAGTCCGACGTTCAGGGGTCGGCTGAAGCCTTGACCGCCAGCGTCGAAAAACTTGCGACCCCCGCAGTCAAGCTGCGCGTTATTCACAGCGGTGTGGGTGGGATCACGGAATCCGACGTGTTGTTGGCTTCCGCGTCGAACGCCATTGTCATCGGGTTCAATGTTAGGCCGGAGCCGAAGGCTTCCGCCCTGGCCGAACAGCAAGGCGTCGATATCCGGCAGTACACCATTATTTACGATGCGATGACCGAGATTAAGGCCGCGATGGAAGGGCTGCTTGAGCCGACGCTCAAGGAGCGGATTCTGGGACGGGCCGAGGTGCGGCAGGTCTTCACGGTGTCCAAGGCCGGCGTCATTGCCGGAGCCTACGTGGTGGACGGCACGATCAGCCGCGCGGCGGTCGGAGTCCGGGTGCTTCGCGATAATGTGGTGGTCTACGAAGGCAAGCTCGGGTCCTTGCGCCGCTTCAAGGACGATGTCCGCGAAGTGCAGCAGGGCTACGAATGCGGAATCAGCGTCGAGAATTTCAACGATATCAAGACCGGGGACATCATCGAAGCCTATGCGGTCGACAAGATCGCCGCAAAGCTCTAAGCGTGAGTCTGCCCTGTGGGTATGATCGTCGGGCTCTGTACAGTCGAGTTGTTCCTTCCGGAAAGTCAGTCGCTGAAGGACAAGCGGCAGGTGCTGTTGAGTCTGAAGGATCGCTTGCGGGAGAAGTTCAACCTGTCCGTCGCCGAGGTGGATGGACAGGACCTGTGGCAGAAGGCTGTGTTAGGGCTGGCTTGCGTGGCCAACGACGGCCGATACGTCAACCAGGTTTGTGATCAGGCGCTGAATCTGATTCGGAGCGTTCCGACGGTGGAAATCGTCCAGTCGAGAGTGGAATTGTTGTGACGGCGGCATGCCCGGTGGAGTGCACGGTGGCCAAGACGGGATATAATCGGGCCGATCGTGTCGCGGATCAAGTTCGCATGGAAGTGGCCGACATCCTCATGCGGAAGATCAAGGATCCGCGCGTGCAGGCTGTGACCGTGACCGACGTCAAGTTGACCAGCGATCTGCGGATCGCCCGCGTGTATGTGACGACCATGGGCACGAAAGAGGAAGAGCGGCAGGTCCTCGTCGGGCTGGAGCAGGCCAGCGGGTTTATTCGCGGCGAGCTCGGTCGGCGGCTTTCGCTCCGGTATTTGCCGGAAATCGTGTTTGCAATGGATGTCAGCGGGCCAAGGGGCGATCGCGTGTTGAAACTGTTGGACGAACTCCACGTGAATACGGAGGCCGAGGGCGGCTCGTCCGACGAGCAGCCGAGTTCGTAGCGTCGGGGACGTGATGATGGATCTCGCACAGAGCTGCGCCGTTGCCGATGGCGTGCTGATCATCAAGAAGGAAGCGGGCTGGACCTCCCACGATGTCGTGGCAAAGGTGCGGCATCTTCTCGGTGGTGTGAAGGTCGGTCATGCCGGGACCCTCGATCCTGCCGCAACGGGCGTGTTGCCCGTGCTCATCGGCAAGGGAACCCGTATTGCTGAATATCTGGTGGAGTGGGACAAAGAATATCGCGCCGTGCTGCGCCTCGGTGACACCACCGACACGCAGGATGCGACGGGAACGGTTCTGGCGAGTCAGGCGACCGATCAGGTGACGGAGGCGGCGATCCATGAGGCGGTCGGCCGGTTCCGCGGGCCGATCGAGCAAATGCCTCCGATGTATTCCGCGGTGAAAATCGCCGGGGTTCCTCTATACAAGTCCGCTCGCGCGGGCAAAACGATTGCACGGGACGCGCGAACCATCGTCATTCATACCCTTGAGGTGTTGGCGATCGAGGGGCGGGATGTGACGTTGCGCGTTGTCTGCTCCAAAGGAACCTATATCCGGACGCTCTGTGCGGACATCGGCGCCCTGTTAGGTGTCGGCGGCCACATGCTGGCGTTGGAGCGAAGGCGCGTCGGTCCCTTGACGATCGAGCAGGCCCTGACGGTGGATGAGGTGGTCACCCGTCATGCCCTCGGCCGGTTGGGAGACGATTTGTTGTCGATGGATCTGGCGTTGCGCCAGTTGCCGATTGCGGTGGTGGACGAGCAGACCGCCGATCGCGTCGGGCATGGCGCTCCGGTGCCTCTTGCGAAGATCCTTCGGTGGGAAGGGGCGGCCGCTGGCGAGCGTCGCTCGCACGAGCCGGTCCGTATCCACGATCGCGCAGGCCGGTTGGTCGCAATCGGGACATGTCCGGAAGTTTCGGGAAATGCACTCAAGGTTGAGAAGGTGTTCAGCGATCAATAGTACGATCCTCCGTTACGGATGAAGGAAAGGAATAGGAAGGAAGGAACCCATGGCATTACTTAAAGAAGCAAAGACTGAGTTGATCAAGCAGTATCGGCAGCATGAGACGGATTCCGGTTCGCCGGAAGTCCAGATCGCGGTGCTCACCACCCGGATCACGTATTTGACGGAGCATTTCAAGCTCCACAAGAAAGATCACCATTCGCGACGTGGCCTTCTGCTCTTGGTCGGCCGCCGTCGTCGTTTGCTCGATTATCTTCGTGGTGTCAGCGATGCCCGGTACCGTGCTGTGATCGAGCGATTGGGCATCAGAAAGTAGTATCCCGTCTCGCTGTCGCGCCAGGGGGCGCCACAGCGGGCAGTAGTTGTCAGTTGTCAGTCGCACAGGTGAACACGGACATGTGCTCGCGCGCACAAGTCAAAAGTAAAAAGGAAAAAATCAAAAGTAGAAACTTCTTCACTTTTGCCGTTTTCCTTTTTCCTTTTGCCTTGCGCTCAGGGTCGAGCCCATCTCTGTGGGCATCTGTGGGGCCTAACCAGAGGAGAGACAGATGGTACACACAGTTGAAATAGAGGTTGCCGGTCGCATCCTGCGACTTGAGACCGGTCGTGTCGCGCGACAGGCAGACGGTTCGATTTGGGCTACGTATGGCGATACCGTCGTGTTGGCGACAGCCGTTGCCTCACAGGTCGCCAAGCCAGGCATCGATTTTCTGCCCCTCACGGTCGATTATCAGGAAAAATCCTTCGCAGCAGGAAAGATCCCCGGCGGATATTTCAAGCGGGAAGCGCGTCCGTCTGAAAAGGCCGTGCTGACCAGCCGGCAGATCGATCGGGGGCTCCGTCCGCTATTCCCCGAAGGCTATTACTTCGAGACCCAAGTCATCGCGTCAGTCCTTTCAGCCGATCAGACCGGCTCGTCCGACATCCTCGCCATCATCGCGTCTTCCGCAGCCCTGACCGTTTCGAACATCCCCTTCGACAATCCGATCGCCGGCGTGAGGATCGGTCGGCTGGACGGTAAGTTCGTGGTCAATCCTGATCTCGAGACGGTGGCGAAGAGCGAGTTGCACCTCGTCGTGGCGGGAACGGCCGATGCGGTCATGATGGTCGAAGCAGGGGCAAACGAATTGTCCGAAGCCATCATGCTGGAGGCGATCGAGCTCGCCCATGCCGAGATCAAGAAGATTGTGGCCAAGATTCGCGAGCTGCAGGCCCTCGCAGGCAAGCCCAAGCGGAAAGTGGTGAAGGAGCAGATCGACGAGGCGCTGGCCGCGCAAGTGAAGGCCTTGGTCGCCCAGGGGATCCGCGATGCCATCATGATTCCGAACAAAGCGGCCCGGCAGGAGAAGTTGGACGAGGTCAAGGGCAACGCCGTTCAGAAACTGAAGAATGCGGAAGATCCTAATCGGGAGCGGCACGTCAAGCTGGTGTTCCATGAACTGGAATATACGGAAGTCCGGAACATGATCCTGGAGAAAGGTTCGCGAGCGGATGGACGGGGCCCGGCCGATATTCGTCAGATCACCTGCGAAGTCAGCGCGCTGCCACGGACCCATGGCTCTGCGATCTTCACCAGAGGCGAGACTCAGAGTTTGGCTGTGGTCACGTTGGGGACCGCGGACGACGAGCAGCGTATCGATGCGTTGGAAGGGGAGTACATGAGAACCTTCATGCTCCATTACAACTTTCCGCCGTTCAGCGTCGGCGAGGCGCGGCCGCTTCGCTCACCGGGACGCCGGGAAGTGGGCCATGGAGCCTTGGCGGAACGGGCATTGGCCCCGGTGATTCCGAGCAAGGAAGCCTTTCCCTACACGCTTCGTATCGTGTCCGACATTCTCGAGTCCAACGGATCCTCGTCGATGGCGACCGTCTGTGGCGGAAGTCTCGCATTGATGGATGCCGGCGTGCCGGTCAGCAAGGCCGTGGCCGGGATTGCGATGGGCTTGATCAAGGAAGGCGACCGGGTCATGATCCTCTCCGATATTCTCGGACTGGAAGACCACCTGGGCGACATGGACTTCAAGGTCTGCGGCACCAGGCAGGGTGTGACAGCCTTGCAGATGGACATCAAAATCGGCGGCATTACGTCGGCCCTGATGCAGAAGGCGTTGGAGCAGGCGAAGGCCGGTCGTTTGCACATTCTGGGTTGCATGGAGAAAGCGCTTCAAGCGCCGAGGACGACTCTGTCGGCCTATGCCCCTCGAATTTTCACGATGAAGGTGAAGCAGGACAAGATCCGCGAGATCATCGGGCCGGGCGGTAAAACAATCCGCGGCATCATTGCCGATTGCGGAGTCAAAATTAACGTCGATGACAGCGGCACCGTGACGATCGCGTCGGTCGACGGCGCTTCGGCCGAAAAGGCCAAGGGCATGATCAACCGGATTACCGAGGAAGTCGAGATCGGGAAGATCTACATGGGCACGGTCCGGAAGATCATGGACTTCGGCGCCTTTGTCGAGGTTCTTCCCGGGACCGACGGATTAGTGCATATCTCGCAGCTGGCGCATCATCGGGTCCAAGCGGTATCCGACGAGGTGAAGGAAGGGGATCAAATCCTGGTGAAGGTCATGGAAGTGGACCGTCAAGGGAAGATCCGCCTCAGCCGCAAGGAAGCCATGCCGGCTCCGGCCGAGGGCGCGACCTCTGGTCCGTCTGCCGGGTAACCGTTTTGTATCGCAAGCTCGTCCTGGACAACGGGGTGCGGGTCGTCACTGAACGGATGCCGACATTGAAGTCGGTAACCGTCGGTGTATGGGTCAACACCGGGTCGCGGGACGAGCAGCCTTCCCAAGCAGGCTATTCCCACTTTATCGAGCACATGCTCTTTAAGGGCACGCGCACACGTTCCTCCGCCGAGATCTCGCGTGAAATCGACGCACTCGGCGGAGAAATGAATGCCTTCACGTCGCGGGAGACGACGACCTATTATGTGAAGGTGCTGGACCAGCAACTGCACCGCGCGCTCGAACTCCTCTCCGATCTGTTCCACCATTCCCGTTTCGCCCCCAAAGATATCGAAAAAGAAAAGCAGGTCGTTCTGGAAGAGATCCGCATGGTCCAGGACGATCCCGAAGATCTCGTGCAAGAGCTCCATATGGGCCAAGTACTGGGGCGTCATCCGCTCGGCCGGTCGATTCTCGGTCGTGAGAAGACGATCCGGGGGCTGTGCCGCCAGGATCTGCTGGACTATAGAGAGACCTACTACGAGCCAGGCCAGACCGTGCTGTCGATTGCCGGAAACTTTAAGCAGACCGAGCTGGATGGCATGGTCGCGAAGTATTTCGGCAAGGGCCGCGCCGCAAAGGCAATCCACGCCAATGGCCGTCGTCCTCCTGAAGTGCATGGCGGTGTCGTGCTGAAGAAGAAGAAGTTGGAGCAGGTTCATCTCTGCCTCGGGCTCAAGGGCGTGCCGGCCGGACATAAGGATCGGTATGCCCTCTACGCGCTCAACAGCGTGCTGGGCGGCAGTGTGAGTTCGCGATTATTCCAGGAAATCCGGGAAAAGCGGGGACTCGTCTATTCGATCTATTCCTATCTGGCCGGCTATTCGGACGGCGGCATGATCACCGTCTATGCGGCGACCAGATCCAAAGAGGTAGATCGTGTGGTGGATCTCGTCTGCCGTGAAATTAGACGGATCGGGAGCAAGGGCATCGGCGGAAAAGAACTTGAGCAGGCGAAGACTCAGATGAAGGGGAGCCTGATGTTGAGTTTGGAGAGTTCGCACAGCCGCATGAGCAAATTAGCGAAGGACGAACTCATCTATGGGAAGCATACATCGCTGGACGACATGCTGGCCCATATCGATCGCGTGAGCGAAGAGCAGATGTTCAATGTCGGTCGTCAATTTTTCAAACTGGACTCGCTCGCAATCACCGGATTGGGGCCTCTCGCGCCCCGCACACTTCAGTCCTACAGATGAGAATTTTCTAATAGACGAGTGTGCGGCGCTGAAAATTACGGAAAAGTTAGAGCCGTATAATAATCACAACTAATTGATTCGCAAATGAATTAAGCTAAAAATTCAAAGTTATCAACAGGGAAAACATTTCCTTGACAGGTTTTCGTGATTTCAGTACCATGACCGAGCTTTTTGACAACGATTCTCAGCCGAGAGATTTAACGAGATAGCAGAGTCCATTGCTCGTGGTTGATTGAAGAATCTCTGAAATAGTTTTTACGGTGTCATTGTTTTTAACGAGTGTTCATCGGTTATTGTGGTTGTTACTTTTTATGTAAGGAGGGACTAGGTATGAAAAGGGTCGCAGTTTTAGCCTCCGTGGCCATGTTGTCCATGTTCGGTATGTTGACGGCTGAATTTGCCGTGGCGGCCGATGCGCCTAGCGTCGCTGGCCCAACCGACAATATTGTCGGTGGCAAGCCGATGAAGGGTGAAGTTACCAAGACCCTCAAGGGTCGCGTCTGGTCGCAGTGGGCGGACAATCCAGATGGCGAGTTGCTGTTTGGTATTCAATATTGGAACACCGGTGAGCCTGCCTCAGGCACCCCGAATGGTCGTTCGTCTTCCGATCTCGATGTGAAGCCGCCGGATCCATTGTTCAGCTGCTGCGGCTGGGGCTTTGTGGGCGGGACCGATAAGAACAGCCCCTATTCCGGTTGGTACCATGCTGCTACGACTGTCCGGTTGGCTGTGAAGGATAAGGCCCTCATGGACCAGATCATCAAGGCCTCCCAGGAGCTCGTGGCCATGGAAGTGAGCCTGGATGGTCGGACGATCACCGGCTTTAAGGTTATTAAGTAATCGACCTCGACAAGATTTAATTCTTTTATGTCCAGCAAGGAGGACGCGATTATGAAGTTTCATGGGAAAGGTTGGGCCGTGGTGGCCGCTGTAGCGCTGGGGGTTTCCATTGCCTCCACCGCGTTGGCCATCGAGTCATTTCAGGAGCGTTTCGAGTGGGGAGATTTGAGCAAGCCCACGACCCTGCAGGGTCGCGTGATCGTGCTCGATCACTACGATGAAGCGGTCTGGATCAACGTGGCCGTGTTCGGCGGGAATGCCGAGAGCGGTTTCTTCTGGCAGAAGATTCACCCGGGCAAGACCTTGAAGTTCTACGCGGACAGAGGCGCCTGGGATGATTTGAAGAAGATGGGCCGTCCCCATGCAGGACCGGCGGCAGCGAAGGAAGTGCCGCCCTCCAGCACGACCGATTTGATCGAGTTCACCGTGACGGAGCCTGAGCAGAACCATCGGGTCATTTCTTCAGTCAAGAAGCTTCCGGAAGTGGCCGGTTCCATGGGGAAGCCGCTCAGCATCTCCGGTTTGCGTTTGAAGGATTGTGCAGGGAAGAATGAGAATGAGACCGGTTGCGCCGCAGCGAAGCAACAGCTTAACACCTCACCGAAGGCTGTGCCGCCAATGCTGTATGATGTGTTGATTCCTGGTGGTCAGCCCGTTGGCGGGTTGATCCCTTGGACCGCGGAGTACAACAAGGCTGCGGCTCATCATTGAGCTGAGCTAGTTTGTGTTTAGAAGGGCGGCATCTCCGAAAGGGATGCCGCCTTTTTATTTGTCTTGATCGTCGTGGCCGGTTGGACCGATCCGGCGCTGGAGGTCGGCCAGCCGATTGAGCGCATCGAGCGGGGTCATGGAGAAGAGGTCGATCTGTCTGACTTCATCGATGAGCGGATGGGGCTTGGGGAGCGACGTCTTGGGGG
>CAYHQK010000043.1:0-13992 GCA_964358535.1 uncultured Nitrospira sp.
CGAATTCATCTGTAAGAACAATGGGATAGCTTGACATGAGGGTGCCCTTCACTCAGACTCTCTCTCATGCAGGATCAGACTGAGCAGACGCTTCTTGCCACACTCGCTGAACGTGTTGGCATCGTTGCTGACTACCACGATATCTCAGGGACTCTCCACCACACTTCTGATGAAACCAGGCGAGCCCTTCTGGCTGCCATGGGTTTTACGGTCGATTCATTCTCCTCGCTGACAGAGGCATTGCAAACATGGGACGACGCGCCGTGGCGCCGTCCCTGTGATCCTGCCTTGGTTTTACGTGAGGGTGAGGCGGGCGTTCCTCTGTCCTATTGCTTGGCGCGCGAAGAGGGGAATGAACAATCGGTCGTGCTGGAGTGGCAGATCTTCGACGAAGCGAATGGGGTGGTGCGGGAAGGCCAGGCAGGGCCTGGGCTTTCCGCTGTGGAGGCCCGTGTCCTTGATGGTCGCAGACATGTGCGCCTTGAGATTCCTGCTCCGTCCGGTCTTTCGCTCGGGTACTACCAGTTGCTGGTACGGGCCGAGGGGTTGGTCGGTGGGACGGAAGGAACGACGCGCATTATCGTGGCGCCCCGCCAGTGCTATGTTCCGCCGTTGATCGAGGCGAACCAGCGGCTGTGGGGGCTGGCCTTGCAGCTCTACTCGTTATCCTCCGATCGGAATTGGGGCTGCGGCGACTTTACGGACCTTGGACGGATTGTGGAATGGGCGGGAAAGGAGCTTGGCGCCGGAGTGATCGGATTGAATCCGCTGCATGCGCTGCGGAATACCACGCCCTATCACATCAGTCCCTATGCGCCCTCCAGCCGGCTCTATTTGAATGAACTCTACATCGACCTTGAGTTGCTACCTGAATTTCATCGGTCGGAGGAGGCGCAGCGGCAGTTCCGCGCTCCAGCGTTTCAGGCCACGCTCCAGGCGTTGCGGGAGAGTCGGCGCGTGGATTACGACGCCATCGCGACCGCTAAACGTACCATGCTTGAATTGGCCTATCGCGAGTTTTTGAAAGAGGCCTACAGTGGCGAGGAGTCGAATCTCCAGCCGAGCACAGAACGAGCCAGGCTGTTGGAGCGGTTCATCCAGGCTGAGGGTCAGCCACTTGAGTCGTATGCCACCTTCCAGGTTTTGGAGGAAGAGCGTTGGTTGATTCAGTCTAAGTCGGTCAGCTGGCACGATTGGCCTAAGGAATTTGCGACGCCAGGCCAGCCGGTTCGTGACTATGCGACACGACACCGGACGCGCATTCGTTTTTTTCAATATATCCAGTGGATCGCGAGCGAACAGTTGGCCGAGATTCAGCGGGCGGCTGAGCGGCTGGCCATGCCGATCGGGCTGTATCATGACCTGGCGCTTGGGGCCGATCGGAATGGGGCCGAGGCCTGGATCTATCAATCGGTGCTGGCCTTTGGAGCAGACTGCGGCGCGCCCCCTGACCCCTTTGCGCCAGAGGGGCAGAACTGGGGTCTGCCTCCGATCAATCCTCAGGCACTGCGTGCCAGCGGCTATGAATTATTAATCCAGTTGCTGCGCCATAACTTTCGGTTAGGCGGGGCCATTCGACTGGACCATGTGATGGCCTTCTGCCGTCTCTTCTGGATTCCGCTCGGGAGGCCTGCATCGGAGGGCACCTATGTGCAGTACCCCTTCGATGACCTGTTGGCGATCGTGGCATTGGAGAGCGTGCGATCCAAAACCCTTGTGATAGGAGAAGACCTTGGCACGGTGCCAGATTGGGTCAGGGAACAGTTGGCGAAGGCGCGAGTGCTTTCCTACCGCGTGTTCTATTTCGAGCGTGGCTGGGACGGAGCCTGGAAGCAGCCTGGCGACTATCCGGCTCAGTCGTTGGCTGTGGCCACGACGCACGATTTGCCGACGCTTGCCGGATTTTGGTCCGGCGAGGATCTGCGAGTACGGGCCGGATTGGGCGCCTTTGCCGATGACGCGGCGCGCCATTTGGCTTGGGAGGAGCGGCAGCGCGACAAGGCCGGCATGCTCTGTGCGCTCAATCGGGAAGGTCTCCTGCCTCATGGTGTGACGGAGGACCTGGCCACCGCGCCAACCATGACGGACGATCTCTGCCGAGCGATTCATCTTTATCTGGCTCGCACGCAGTCCTGTATCGTGCTGGCAAACCTCGAAGATGGCTTGGGCGAACTGTCACAAACCAATCTTCCCGGGACGGTCGATAGCCATCCGAACTGGACCCGTAAATATGCGCTTCCGGTTGAGGCGATCCTTTCCGATGAGCGCCTGAGAGGGCTGGGGGCTGTCTTGCGTTCGGCCCGTCCGCTAGGGTAAGACCCTTTATGTAGGATGCTGAAAAAGTCCGCCAGCGCAAAGACCGTGAAGCGTCCCTCGTGAAGCGTATCTCGCAAGAATTCCGTATCTGAGTCTGCGACGAGGGACGAACGACGCTTCACGAACGACGGACAAAAAAGACGGCCTTTTTGAGCATCCTGCAGGGCCTTGTTCTTTCCCTGGGCATGCAGGTCCTTGAATCCCTGCTGGGACGAAATGGTTTTTTCGTAGCCTGCTAGAGGTCGTGCCATGGTTCATCAGCAGTTTGAGTCTCTCCCATTTCCATGTTGAAACAAAATCGCATTGTGCTGGCGATCGCGGGGGCAGTGTTCCTGGCGATCGTCATTCTGGAAATGGCCGCTCCGGCGAACATCGTCGGGGCCTATGGTTTTGTGCTGCCGATTTTATTGGTCGCGACGGTGCGTCATCGCGGACTGATGCTGGTCACGGTGCTGGCCTGTGTCGTGGCGACCTATATGGGGCTGTTGCAACCGACCAAACCGGGGCGGTTTCAGGCGGCGGTGATCAATCGCAGTGTGGTCGCGGGAGTGCTGTTGGTCGTGGCCTATATTGGCATGACCTGGGAAGAGCGCAAGGCGCGAGAAGAGGCGGCGCGCGCGGCTCTTGCCAGAGAAACGGAAAATCTTTTGAAGGCCAATACCCAATTGGTCGATGCGAAAGATCAGCTGAATCGTTCGGAGCGGCTGGCCGCGGTGGGGCAGTTGGTGGCCTCCGTCGCGCATGAGGTCGGCACGCCACTGCACTCGATCGCCTGGCATGTGCAAGCGTTGGCTGAAGAGCCTGGCGTGACGCCTGAGATGAAGAAGCGGGTGACGGTCATCGATGAGCAGCTCACGCGGGTCGTTCGGATCATTCAGGACTTGTTGTCCTCAACCAGGCCGCGTCAACCTGAGCCGAGCTGGTTGCCGGTGGAGCAGGTGATCAGTCCTGCGGCCGCGCTCATGGAGCCGGCCTTTCATGCGAAAGAGATTTCGTTGGCGGTTGAAATCCCCGGGGACCTTCCGCTCGTGTGGGCCGATGCGGAAAAGATGCACCAAGTACTGGTCAATCTGCTGGCCAACGCCTTAGCGGCCACTCCGCCGCATGGAGCGGTGAGAGTGGTCGTCGGAGCCCGTGCTGCCTCATCGGAGGAGCTCGACCGTGGTCGGCGGGTGGCCCAGTCGATGTCGCCCCTGGTGGTGACCGTTGCGGTGCGAGACACGGGCTGCGGCATGCCAGAGGCCAATATGCAAAAAGCCTTTGAGCCGTTTTTTACGACCAAGGCGGTTGGCAAGGGCACAGGATTAGGTCTATTCTTGAGCCGCGAAACGGTGCTGGCCCATGGAGGCAGCCTTGCGCTCGAGAGCGAGATGGGACGCGGCACAACCGTCACCATCACCTTGCCAGGATTGAAGACCGAGCCGGTTCACGTGGCATAGAGGGACTGATGCAGCCAGCGAACATTTTGGTAGCCGATGACGATGCGGTGGCGCGCGAACTGCTGGCGGATGCCTTGAAGAAGGAAGGCTATGCCGTTGAAGCCTTCGCCAGCGGAGAAGAGATCATCGCGCGTGGACGCCAGGGGCGCGTCGATCTCGTATTGACAGATATTCGTATGGGCGCGGTCGATGGCCTGACCGTCTTGCGTGAGTTCAAGCGCATGAGTCCTGACACGGCGGTCGTGGTGCTGACCTCGTTCGGCTCTCTTGAGGGCGCGATCGAAGCGATCAAGCAGGGGGCCTACGACTATCTCGCCAAGCCCTTTAAGAAAGAAGATATCAAGCTGGTGGTCAAGCGGAGCCTCGACCACTGCCGGCTCGTTCGGGAAAATGCTCGGTTTCGCGAAGAGTTGAAGAGCAAAGATGAATGGTCTCCCTTGGTGGGGAGCAGCCCTGCCATGCTGGAGGTCTATAAGCTGGTGGCCCGAGTGACCGAGAGCAAGAGCACGGTACTGCTACAGGGGGAAAGCGGGACCGGCAAGGAACTGATTGCGCGGGCGATCCATGCGAACGGGCCTCGTCGGGACAAACCGTTCATTCCGGTAAATTGCGGGGCCTTGCCGGATACCCTGCTGGAGTCGGAAATGTTCGGCTATGAGAAGGGGGCCTTTACCGGGGCGGTGGGTAACAAGGTCGGTTTGTTTGAAGCGGCGAACGGAGGCACGTTGTTTCTCGACGAGATCGGTGAGATGGGGCAGGCCTTGCAAGTAAAGTTGTTGCGGGTGATGCAGGACCACGAAGTTCGCCGTGTCGGCAGCACGACCTCGACGAAGGTCGATGCCCGGATCATCGCGGCGACGAATCGGGATCTTGAGCAGTTGGTCAAGGAGGGGAAGTTCCGGGACGACTTGTTTTACCGGCTCAATGTCGTGCGGATCACCTTGCCGTCATTGGTGGAGCGGCGGGAGGATATCCCGATGCTGGTGCATCACTTCTTGCAGAAGTGCGCGATGGGGGCGGCACATGCGGTGCGGGGGGTGCTGCCGGAGACGATGGCGCTGTTGACGCAGTACCGGTGGCCCGGCAATGTGCGCGAGCTGGAAAATGCCATTGAGCGGGCCGTTTCGTTGAGTCATGGTCCGCTCCTGACGCCGGATGATTTGCCCGTCACGTTGCGTCAGACCGTGCCGCCATCTCATGAGACAGCCGGGACGATCGGTCAGAGCGATGAGGGGGGGCTGACGCTGGAAGAGGTCGAGAAGCGCCATCTCGTCCGCATCCTGAAGGAAACCAAGGGAAATAAAGTCAAAGCTGCCAAGGTGCTCGGCATCGACCGTCGTACCCTCTATCGGATGGCTGAACGGTTTGGATTGGATCTCGGCGACGATGCTGATAGCGGAGAGAAAGAATAGCAGAGAGGGTTAGCAGGATGCTCAAAAAGGCCGTTTTCTTCGTTCGTCGTTCGTGAAGCGTCGTTCGTATCTCGTCGCAGACTCAGATACGGAATTCTTGCGAGATACGCTTCACGAGGGACGCTTCACGGTTTTTGTGCTGGCGGACTTGTTCAATGTCTCGTCAGAGAATTTGGAGCGCGTTCTTGATCAATCGCAATTGATTCTGGGCGCTCTGAGGTAGTGCGGTCGGTGAATCTTCCCACTGGGTGAATAGCCCGTCCTTGCCTTCATACAATACATGCAAGCGCAGTCTGCTGCTGGACTCCGATGCCGGCGTCACCATGGCTTCTACGCGGCTTCGGCCTGTGCCGAAACGCCAACGGAGCAACCAGTCCCAGGGGCCGCTGATTTCTTCGCGGTAGCCGGTCGTCAGGTTCTGGTCGTCCGTCCGGTCGACGGAGTAGCCTCCCTCGGTCAGGATCTGTAGGACGGCAATTGTCACCCGGTCGGCCGAAGCCGGGAGCGTCACGTCGACCAGGTCCGGCTCATGGGGGATGAGAGGGCCGGCGCATGCGGAGACCCAGATGATCAGGAGAGCGAGGCTGAGGAGGTGAAGCTTGCGGATCATGCGGCCGTATTGTCCTTCAAGCGATAGACGAGATGGGTATCGGTCTTCGACACACCATCGATCTCGTGAATTCGGCTCAGCACTAACTGGGTCAGCGCATCCTGGTTCTGGACTTCCACCACGACAATAATATCCGGCTTGCCCCAACAGGGGTCGATGGTCTTGATCTGCGTGATGTCGGAGAGGGCCTTGACCACATCGCTCGTCCGTCCCGGCAGGACATCGATCAGTATGTAGGCCCGATCCGACATGACAACCCCGCCGTCCACTGGAGCGTGAATCGTACAAGGCACCGTAGGAATAGCAGGTTCCTGCCCACGGTAGCGGATGCTTGGCGTTTCTGTCAATGCGGGAGCGCTCTTCGATGATTTGGAGAGAGCGTCGGCGGTAGCAGGCTTTACCTTCTTCATGTATGACCTCATTTCTGGACGATGAGTCGGTCGATGGTCGAGGAATCGTCCACCGTAGAGAGTAGGGAAAGTGTAGCCCTGCCCCTGCAACGTGGCAAGGAAACATGGGAAAGCGGACGAGGGGTATGAGGATTGAGGTCGGAACGTTGTGCCTGCAGACACGAGCCTGTGTCGGTTGGTGCCCCCGACCCGAATTGAACGGGTGACCTGCGGTTTAGGAAACCGATGCTCTATCCAACTGAGCTACGGGGGCATTCAAACCTTTTCAATACCTTACACGACTGCTTCGGACGCCTCAAGCGCCGAATGCGGCTCAGCGTGACAAAATCGTGACAGCCGCCCCGTCCCTCGCCGGTTGAGCACCTCGATGCCCCGTCGCAGCGACTCCGTGCAATGGTGCGCGTAGCGTTGCGTCATCTTCGGGTCCTGATGCCCCACCAACCGTTGGACCGTGTAGGGATCGACGCCGTCCTGGCAGAGCCGCGTCGCGAACGTGTGCCGCAGATCATGAAAGCGACAGTTCGTGATGTCGGCTCGGGTCAGCGCCCGACGAAACGCCCGGTTCACCGTGCCGAGCGTCCGATGGCCGCCCTTGCGGTTCGCGAAGACCACAAGGCTCGCAGTCCCGGAGCGGCTCTGTTGGCGCTGCAGCACGGCCAGCGCGCGGTCACTTAACGGGATGGTGCGTGGGAGTCCGTTCTTTGTCGTGGCGGCTTCCACGGTGAGCGTCCCGTGGCCCAGATCGACATGCGGCCACTGGAGTGTCAGGATCTCGCCCAGCCGGAGTCCCGTCTCCACGGCGAACTCGACGAACTCACGGAGCCAGGCCGGACAGGCCGCAAGCAGCCGCCGTTCCTCCTCGTCCCGCAGCCAGCGATCCCGCCCCTTGGGCTCCTTTTCCCGGGCCACCATCGTGAAGGGATTGCGGCTCGCCCATTGCCACTCTTTCATCGCGAGATTGAAGGCGTGGCGGGCCATCCCCAACTCCCGGTTCACCGTGGCGCCACTCGCGCCCGCTTGCCGGCGCGCCGTCTTGTAGGCGGCGATGGCAGCCGGGGTCACGTCAAACATGATCAGATGCCCAAAGGCCTTGATCAGATGCGTTTTAAGACTCCGGTCCCGCCGATGGGCCCGCGGCTTCTTGTTGAGCGCGCTGTGCTCCACGAAGTACTTCTCCAGTAACTTTGCCACGGTCTTGTGATGCTCGGGCATCTGCGGAAAATAGGCGCCGGTCTCGATGTCTGTCCGGACCTTCGCATAGATCCGCTCGGCCAGCCGCTCATTCGCGGTGCCGGTGCTGAGTCGGTACCGGTGGCCCTTGTGTGAAAACGACATCCACCAATGTTCACTATCTTTTCGTTGGAAGATCCCCATCGCCTGTACTCCTTTCGTTGCGATGCAGGTCTCCCGGACGGCCCGAGTGTAGCGGAACCTCTCGGGCCGACACAACGGGAGGACCTGCACATGTGCGGTCAACTCATTCGGTCGCGGGTGGCTCGAGTTACGGGTTGAGGAGCCGTTTCACCCGAGCCACCACGGCCGGCACGTCTGGCTGACGGCTGTGGCGTGGAAGCTTCGCCTCGGAGACGTCTGGTTCCTGGCGGACGACAGCCGCCTCCATGAACGACAGGAGGTCTTCGCGCCGGAACCGGAGGGCGCCTTGGATTTTGAGGGTCGGAATCGCCTGGCGCGAGGCCCACCCGTAGACGGTTTTCGGATGAACCCGAAGCCAGGCGGCGACGTCGCGCACCGTCAAGAGCGCGCACGGATCGGTGAGAGACAACTCGGACATGGTGCATCTCCTTTGAAGTGGCTGCGCGGGAATTCGCGGACAGCCGATCACGCAGCCACCGGTTGTTGGCCCGTTCCTTCCGTGGCGCCGGAGGTTCCCGTCGCCAGCGGAGCGAACGGTGCGTGAGCCTCTGGCAGACCGAGGAGGGAGGCGATTCCGTGTTCGAGGAGCGAGACGACGCGAGCGGGGGAGAGAAAGTCGTAGGGGACGGCATGGGTGTCGCCGTAGCCGTCACAGGAGTGCAGAGCCCAGAGCAGCTGATCCGGATCGGGGGACGGCCAGAAATAGACCGCCACATCGAGCTCGTCGGCGCGCAGCGCGAGATGCGGAGGATCGGCATCCAGTCCGCTGAGGACCGAGGCGGGTAGGCCTTCCAGCCAGAGAACATGGGCCGCGTGGCGGAGCAGGGGCCCGAGGACGGTCTCGGCCACCGCTTGAAAGCGCGGTTTGGCGATAGCCGGTGAGGTGATGAGGCGGCCTTGGGCGCGAGCCTCGCGGAGACGGGTACGAAGTGCATCGAACGGCGGATGAGTCGTCATCGCATACCTCCAGATACATGGTTCGAGAGAGTCGCTGTGATGGCCCGGGCCTTCCGTGGCCCTGGGGGAACGGCACACCGATGAAACGGTATGGAATGGTGATCTCAGGCGTGCAGGGCGAGTTCTTCGATGCGGATCGAAAGGACCACCCGGTCGGCGACCGTCGGGGCATCGGCGCGGTACAGATAGTCCAGGGACCCCAGAATTCGGAGGTGGGTGCCGGCCCGCATCGTGGCCAGCCAGTCTGCGACAGGGCTCATGGCAAACGCGTGGACGAAGTAGGTGTGCCGGATCATCGTGCCGGAGGCGCTCGCTTGCAGTTTGCCTTCAATCGCGAGCACCGCCACGGCCACGACTTCGCCCGCGGCTCCGACCAGCAGATCGGGCTCGTGGACGAGTATGCCGGTCACTGAGAGCGCATTGAGATCAGCGAGGGGCCAGGTGTTGGTAGGGTCAACGCTCAGCTGTGTATCCATGGGAGCCTCCTATGGGAAAGGGTTGATGGTGCAGAGCGAACCGGGGTTGGCCCGTGTTGCAGGTGAGAAGTGGTTATCGACCTTGAGGAACCGCCGTGGTGGCGAGTTGCCGAAGCACATCCTGAAAACGTGAGGCGAGGACGTCCAGGGCACCGGAGAGACCTTCCGGTCCGGCAGTCACGTCAATGCGCGCAAGCAGTTCGCGCGTCTGGATGTTGAGACAGGACACGCTCACGCCAGAGTGGTCCGTTCCGTTCGAGCCAGAGAGCAGGACCAGCACGGTCGCCGCGCGCCAATGGCCTGGTCCGATCGCCAGGTCGTCTTCAACGAGGCCGCTGAGGTTTTGTGTGAGTTCTTGCCGGACGAGGGTTTGTTGAGCATCCGACGCCACAACGGTCAGCCCCTGCTCGACGAGCAGTCCTTGCACGGTCTTGAGAGGATCGGGGAGAGCGGCAGGCAGGGATTCGTTCGCGATCTTGAAGACCAATGACCGCGGCCACCGGCTGCGAGGCGCCATGATGGGCGTCTCCAGTTGAACGGCAGCCTCGATTTGGTCGGCCGTCACCTCAACAGTCCATCGACGGAGGACCTGATCTCGGTGCCTAGCGACCAGTTCGAGGCGACCACGCGGTAGGGTCGTCAGCGAGAGTCCGTGCTGGCGTGCTGCTGTAGCCAGATGGCTCAAGCGCACGATGGCCCGTCCGTCTGATTGGATAGGATACGGCACACTGATGTCGACTGGGCCGTGCCAGGACAGAGTGACACGCCCTTCCGTAAGGGGACGCGAATCAGGTCCCAGCTTCTGCTCGATGACGGTTTCAACATCGCTTACTTTGCGATCAGTACGGACGATCGAGAGCATCATCAGACAACTCGTGAAGGTAAAGTCCACCAGCGCCTTTCGTTGTTCGAGCTGTCGTGTGGGATCTGGAATGGTCGCGACCGCGGTCCAGAACCAGCCCCACACGGAAGACGGACAGGCGAACATGCCGGCTGGAATCGCAAAGGGATTGGGGTAATACGAATGCTGCTCTTTCCGTTCAGTCCACACGATCGCGACATGACGGAGCAGAGGCTGAGTGAGACTGACGGTCCAGCCCTGGTGATCGGGATGGACCAAAAGGGTGGCTTGTGGCGCTCCGGACAGAGTGACGTGGGTATCCTCTCGTACGCTCGCTCCTGGGACAATGCGGTCCGTGACCGTGACACAGGAGGTCTGGGCTAGGAGGACACCGCAGAGAAACGGCACCCTCCAAACACGGCTGGTCAGGCTCTCGGTGATGCACGGATAAGCTGCAATGGAATTCAGCATGGCTCCCTCCCAATGTCTTTAAGGGGGAGAGAAGGGTGGCCCGGCTCTACGGGGTATTTGAGCGCTGGGAAGGTGAGGGCGTACGGGAAGTCCGGTCTGGACAATGGTTCTGACCGACTCGTCCAGCTAGACGGGCACGGATCTTTTCAGAGCCTTCGAGGGGGAGATAGGTTAACAGGAGTCAGGTGCCGAGCACGGACGCTCAGAGTGGCGGCCACTGAGACTAGCTGGGGGAGACGCCTTTCGCGACACTAGCGCGCAGTGCGTTCAGGATGTCCAAGAGCGGAACTTGCTTGTCCGCATGTTTCCCACCACGACTAGTCGACAACTTGTACCTGTCAGAGATTTCCGATGGTGAAGATACAAGGAGTCGCGCTGCTTGCGTGCGAGGAATGTTCTTGAGGGAATCTGGAATATGGTCTCGGTGCTGCATGAGTAAATACTCCAGGAACGATAGGGTATGAACATACCGCTGGATGCTCGTGAGCGGGTTGGAGTGCCCCATGATACGGCTGAGCACATGAAAGGGATTCGTGTCCCAGGGATGGTGGATGCCGTCAGCCAGATGGGGAAGCGAAACAAAGAGTTGGCGGAATCGCTTGATGTGCGGTTCCAAAAACAGCGGATGCGCAAAGTTGAAGCCCAGCGTGTTGCATGGGAGGGGGTGGAACGCGGCGTACCATATCAGCGGAAACCACGAGGCACCTTGATGGCGCAAGGGATGCAAGGACTGGACATCGAGTCCGGCTCGCCGCATCGTCTTGCTGATGCGATCGCCGAGTTCGGATTCCGTGAAGGGGGCTCCCTGCTCGTCGACCAGTAAAGGCGTCATACCGTTCGAAGCGCTCTCTTTCTCGCGCAAGGTCCGGTAGGCCAAGACGGTCTGGAGGTGGCGCTCTGGGACGAGCGCCCACAGCGGCACTCGGCGAATGCCCGCACGGGTTTTGCTCCTCCGAATCGAAAGGGATAGATCGTTTGCTGTGCCGGTCAGGTCATTGATCAGTAATCGAGCGAGTTCGCCTCGGCGAACCATGCCATAGCTGCCGAGAATGATTGCGACTTTGTCTGGCGGGGACACGTCTTCAATCAGGGTATCCAACTCATGGGGCGAGAGAAGCGGGAACGGATGGACCTCGCTCCCCACCCACAGCGATTTGTTGCTGAGGTTGACGACCGCCACTCCATGGTTGAAATAGAGGAAGGCAAAGAAACGGACAAAATGTGCTCGCTGAGTCTTCAAAGTTTCCCCGGCGAGGTCGGCATCCAACATGCCGCTGACCACCTTCGCCACGTCGTCCTCTGTGGTGAGGTTGAGCAGATTGCGAGCCCCTAGAGTCTGAACAAGTCGCGCCTGGATCGTGCCGTAGTAGTTCCGCACCGAAATGGATGAAAGTTGGTCCTGTCGAGTGGTGAGGAGGTTGCTGAGCCATTCGAGTTGAAGGCGGAAATTCGACAGCGGTGCCCGCAGTGAATAGGGCTCCATTGGTGACAGCAATGGGAGCCCCTGGGAAAACTCTTCAATCCTCTGAGCGAGTATCTTTCGCTCCCCCATGGGTGTGGCCTTACTGATCACGCGCAGCAGCGCATTGACTCGGTGCTGTAGCGGTTGCAACTGGGCGCGACAGGTGTCGAGTGCGGCCTCGTGCTCGTGGTGTTGTTCTTCAGCGAGCGGAGGAGGGCTGCTTGCAGGGATGACAGATACGGCCGAGGGGGCCGGGAGCAAGAGTTGCGGAGCTGGCCCAAGCGTGGGCTTCGGTTGCGTGGACGTTCGGGGCAGATTGCGCTTCGGGGGCTCCTTGCCTAAGACGACTTTGTACCACGACTCAGTGGTTGGGGGGCGGGTTACCAGTAAGCGACTGCGGAGTGCCGTGAAGATCGGGCCCACGGTCGTCACCCGAGCAGCGCGCCGGGCATTGATGATCGTCCCAAGCAGTGAACGGTTATTTGTCGAGGTTGTAACTACGAGGGCCAGGTCGGTCGAGATCTGATATGGGCGGAACTTGACGTGATGGCCCTTGAGCCACTTTGTAAAATAGTCGGGATGGAAACGGATGTATTCAGGGAAGATGTGTGAGCGCGGGTCGTCAAGGACTAAGGGTTCACCGACATAATGGCCCCATAATACGCGCATGCGAATGTAGCGGAGAAGCAAGAGTTGGGCGAGAGGGGGAAGCCAGAACGGCTCTGTTAAAAAGCCTGGGGGAGTGCTCTCCTGATTTGGGTCCGATCCTTGTTTGTAGCGCCGTGGCACCCAAGGAATCTGAAGGAACCCCTCTTCAACGCACAAATCAGTCACGCGGATCCGGGTGAGGGGGGCAATCTGATGTGAAAGGAGCAAGTCACCCTCCATAATGAGACCAAGCAGCGCGAGACAGGCCTCGTCATAAAGGGCTGACCGGAGACGTTCGGCGCCGTCGGTCCTTGGCTTCGGCAATTCCGTATCAAGCGTCGCCTCTAGGATCTTGTCCCACCACTCGTCTGTGCGAGACCAGAGCCTGACCTCGTCCGGGTGGAATGAGGCGGCCAAGTCGCGATCGGTGTCCAGGCGTATACGAGGCGTGGGGCAGTGGATAAGTTCCAAGTCGCGGAGGTGCTGTAGCAGGTAGGCGAGCGCATACTCAGGCAGCGTACTCTTGCGTTTGATGTCCCTGCATCTCTCCTGAAGGACCGACATGGATTTCGGAGAGAGTTCCACTGGAAGAGAGACCAGCTGGCGGCTCTCTACGGTTGATTCCAAATGATCCAGAATGGCGCAACTCACGGTAATGACTAAGTTATTAAGGGAATGATGGTGGCCCAGAAGACCGGGGCGGAGAGTGTCCAACGTCCCGGCGACCATTGACAGAAATTGAAAAGGAGGTAGGCCAATCATGGGAGGTGTACTCATCGATGCCATGTGAAGCTGACTGGGGAAATGCCAAGGTTCTCGAGCATCGCATCAATTTCTTTGGTCAATAGATCACCAGTTCTATCGAGAGCGCTGACAGAGACTCGCCCCATCCATTCCCGGCCTTGGTGCTGATGGCCCAGGATTGCATGCAGCAGGCGAGCTGGGAGCAATGGCCAGAGGTGAGACCGGAAGAAATGGCGGTTGCCGTTCAACGGCACCCGATAGCGGTTGCCGAGGCCAACGTCTTCAAGGTGCTGACGGATGAGTTTCGGGGTGAGTAGGTGAATCCGGAACTCAGAATCTAACAGGAAAAAAATAGGCCAGTCTTTCTGTGCAAGGTGGTCATAACGGGGTTTCCGCCGATGGCCTAAGTAGGCAGTAAACACCTCTCTCGCCCGAAGTGCTCGGCTGACAAGGGCCTGGGCCATGCGCGTAAGCAGAATGAAGCGACTATCATCGTAGCGTTGATTGGCCTTGTCTGCGACGAGGACCAAGTCTGGATCTACGGAGTCGTGCCGGACGTGGTGATCCCGTAGATTGGCATCGCTGACGGGCCTGATCGCGCTCGCGTACCCGAAGGCGAGAAAAGAATAAATCATGAAGTGGTTGAAGTACCGGCGCCGGTCGTCAAAGGAGGTTCTCGCGGCGAGATCGTCAAGGCAGTTGCGATAGCTCTGGAAGAATAGCGTGACGGTGTCGACGCGTGGCACCGCTTTCGAACCGAATGCGGTAGAGGAGGACACGATCTCATCCGGGGGCTGAGGGGCTTCCTCCACGAGTGTGCGCAGAACAGTGG
>CAYHQK010000044.1:0-13536 GCA_964358535.1 uncultured Nitrospira sp.
CATCTCTTCAAGGATGGCCCCAAGCCGACGGGGCTCCGCTACTGCATCAACGGGGTGGCGTTGAAGTTTGTCCCGGCCTAGGGATTGGATGAACTGATGCAACCGGTTAAGCCTGTATCCATTCGCTGGGTCTCCTCGGTGGAGGAGATCCCCTCGGATCTCTGGGACCGCTGTTTCACTCCGCCCCTCGAAGGCCTCTGGTGGTATCGGGCGCTCGAGCGGAGCGGCCTGGAATCGCAATTCACCTTCGCCTACGCCATCCTCGAACGAGGAGCCCTGCCGGTCGGCATCGCCCCCACCTTCCTGATGGATGTCCCGATCGATCTCGTCGCGCCTCCAGCGATTGCCAGCATCCTCCGTGTCGCCGGAGCGGTGATCCCTCGCCTGCGCTATCAACGGACCCTCTTCGTCGGTTCTCCTTGCAGCGATGAAGGAACCGTGGGCCTGCTCCCGGGAACGGAACTGGCTGACGTGGCGACGATCCTCCATGACGCCCTCACAATCCGCGCGCGCCAGGCTGGAGCTCCGATGATCGTCTGGAAGGATTTCCCGGATACAATGTCCGCCGCATTGGATCCCTTATGCGCCAGCCGGGGCCTCTTCAAACTCGTCAGCTATCCCGGCACTCGCCTCCCCTTGCCGACAGGCGGATTCGAAGCCTATCTGCAGGCCCTCACCTCCTCCCACCGCCACAACCTTCGCAAGAAGCTCCGCCGCAGCAAAGAGCTCGGCGAACTTCAGGCTTCCATCATTCAGCGTCCAGACCAGGCTCTCCTGAGCGAGCTCTTCCCTCTTTTTTTGCAGACCTATGAAAAGGGCAAGACGAAATTCGAACACCTGACGCCACGGTTCTTCGAACTCATCGCAGCGGAAGACACGTCCTACTTTATCCTGCTGCGGAACCCACAGACCGGAAAGCTCGTGGCCTTCATGCTCTGTTTTCGCATCGGCTCCCGTGTGATCAATAAATTCATCGGCCTGGATTATGAATTGAGCGGTCACTGGTTCCTCTACTTTCGCCTCTGGGAGCAGGCGGTCATCTGGGCCTCCTCCGTCGGCGCAACCGACTTTCAAAGCGGCCAAACCGGCTATCGCGCAAAGCTCGACCTCGAACATCGTCTCGTTCCTCTCAATAACTACTGCCAACACCGGCAACCCTGGCTGCACCGCCTCTTCGCCACCGTCGCCAAGAGCATCACCTGGGCAACCCTCGACGACGATCTCTCGCAACAAACCGCCCGCAGCGACTAGGCAAATTCTTCTCGGGGCGATGCCAGTTGCATCTCATTGGTGACCATTGCATGCCGTTCACTGCGAGTGCTGAACCCAAATCGGTGCTATACTCGGACTAGCAAAAAGACGAGCGCTTCACGATCTATCGGAAGCACTCGCCAGGTGAAAAGGGCAAACCATCCGAGAGGGTGGGACGCAAAGCCAAGGGACCTAAGCAGGAACGAAGTTGTTCCAGGGTCAGCCTAGCCGCCACATGACCGGTTGCACTGCGCAACTGTACGGCTAGCCCCCTCACTTCTTTCCTCTCCCGCGGCCACCTGATGTTCTACTCAGACTCATCATGGAGGTGCCAGTATGATATCCGCCATGCATTCTGCCCTGTCCGGAGCCGCGGCCTATGCGAAACAAATCGAGGTCTCGGCTCATAATGTAGCCAACGTCAACACCGACGGATTCAAAAATTCGCAGACGGATCTTGTCGAGGGGAGCAACGGGGGGGTGCGTCCCGTCGTTCGAAAAGACGACTCGGCCGGCCCGACCGTCCTGAGCGACCGCGGTCATGGTCCCACCCAGGTGGAATTGTCGAATGTCAATCTCGCAGACGAAGCCGTCACCCAGATCATCGCCCAGCGTGGATTCGAGGCGAATATCAGTACCCTGAAGACGTCTGACAGCATGCTGGGAACGATTCTGGACATGAAGCGATAGCCCCTTCAACGCGAGGGCCAGCCAGCGAGGGAATGTCTCATAGCATTCCCTCAGGCAGTATGGTATGTCGAGCCCATGGCTGGCCCACACGTTCTCCTGCTCATTCCTCCGCTCACTCAGCTGAATACGCCCTACCCCGCCACGGCCTATCTCACAGGGTTTCTCCGCAGCCACGGGATTGACGCCAACCAGGCAGACCTCGGCATCGACATGGTGCTCAGGATCTTCAGTCGATCGGGGCTCCAATCGGTATTCGATCAGGTACGCCAGCGTGAGGATGAGCTGCCAGGTGAAGCCAGACAGATGCTCGCGATCGAGCCTGCCTATCTGAACACGATCGAACCGGTCATCGAATTCCTCCAGGGGCGCAATCCTTCCTTGGCCTTGCTCCTTGCCCGTCCCGGCTTTCTGCCCCAAGGACCTCGATTCGCCGGCCATCGAGGACGAACGTCGTCTTTGCGAGCTTTGCCGGAGCAGGATCGCGCCAAACGATATGCCACCCTCTACCTCGAAGACCTCTCCGATCTGATCCAGGCGACTGTCTCTCCCCATTTTGCCCTGAGCCGCTACGCCGAACATATCGCCAGGGCCGCCTCATCATTCGAAACCATCATCGACGCGGTCGCCATCCCTCCGACTCTGACGGATCGATTCATGCTCGAATCCTTGTGGGGCCATCTCGACCGTTTCAATCCAACCCTCGTCGCCCTCACCGTCCCCTTTCCTGGAAACCTCTATGGGGCCTTTCGTATCGCCCACTCGATCAAAAGCCGGAAGCCGGATCTCGCCATTGCCCTGGGTGGAGGCTATGCCAACACAGAGCTTCGGCGTCTATCAGATCCCCGCGTCTTCGACTATGTCGATTACGTCACGCTCGACGACGGGGAACGGCCTCTGCTTTCGTTGATCGAACATTTGGCAGGCACCAGGTCACGACAGCAACTCTGCCGAACCTTCTATCGGGAGAAGGATCGCGTGGTCTTCGCGAATAAGACATCCGATCCTGAATTCAGTATGGGTGAGGTCGGCTGTCCAACCTACAGAAGCCTGGACTTGAGTCGATACCTCACGATCCTGGACAGCACGAACCCGATGCATCGCCTCTGGTCGGAAGGCCATTGGAACAAACTCACGGTCGCCCATGGCTGTTACTGGAAGCAATGTACCTTCTGCGACGTCGGCCTCAACTACATCAGTCGCTACGAGATGACGCCAACCGACCGACTCATCCAACAAATCGAACAACTGATCGCCGAAACCGGCTGCCGGGGATTCCATTTTGTCGATGAAGCGGCCCCTCCCGCTGCCTTAAAGTCTCTCGCCCTGGCTCTGCTAGAACGGGGCCTCACGATTTCCTGGTGGGGCAATATCCGCTTTGAAGAAGCCTTCTCGCCGGACCTCTGCCGCCTCCTGGCCGCCTCAGGCTGCATCGCCGTGACGGCAGGACTTGAAGCAGCCTCAGACCGTCTGCTGGAAAAAATCAAAAAAGGCATTACCGTCGATCAGACCGCGCTTGTGGCAGCAGCGTTCAAAGAGGCAGGCATCCTCATCCATGCCTACCTCATGTACGGCTGTCCCTCTGAGACGGTTCAAGAAACGGTGGACTCGTTGGAGCGAGTGAGGCAATTGGTGAAAGCGGATCTCATTCAATCGGCCTTTTGGCATCGCTTCACCGCCACGGCCCATAGCCCGATCGGCCTCCAGCCTGCCGCTCATGGTCTGCGTATTCTTGGGCCGGAGTTTCAGGGTTTTGCGGAGAATGATCTTCAGCACCAGGATCAACAGAGCAAGACACCGGAATGGCTCGGAGAGGGGCTCCGACGGTCGATGCTCAATTATCTGGAAGGACGCGGTCTCACCCTCGACGTGCGCCAATGGTTCGACCATTCCGTGCCAAAGCCACGAGTCTCCCCCACCTGGATAAAGAAGCTCCTCAAGGGTAGAATCGTTGAAGATAATCCGCAGGCAGAGCGGCGATTCGTCTGGCTAGGAGGCCAACCGGTCTGTGAACCGGTCGGAAGAAAAACGAGACTCATTCTGCCTGGCCGCACCAGCGATCAAGCCATCACCCTCTCCACCAGGCAGGCCCAGTGGTTGAACGATCTGATCCATCGCTCCACCCCCCACAACAACCCCTCTCGCCCCTACCCATTGCTCAAGGAAGAGAGAGCGACATTTCCAGGAACAGCAAAAGAGTTTGAAGCCTTCCTCGGCACGGCCTCCTGGAAAAAAGTCCGGACTGCCTGCCTACTGCTCGTCTGACATCAGACCTGACCCATTCCGAGTGATCCGGCCATAGAGAGCCGGGATGACCAGCAACGTAAGAATCGTCGAAGTGAAGAGGCCTCCAATCACGACGGTCGCAAGGGGCCGCTGAACCTCTGCTCCCATGCTGGTGGCCACAGCCATAGGAAGAAATCCCAGGCTGGCGACCAACGCCGTCATCAACACAGGCCTGAGCCGATCCATAGACCCCTGCATAACAGCCTGATCGATCGGGAGCCCTTCTGCTTCAAGCTGACGGATATGACTGACTAGCACCACCCCATTGAGCACGGCAATGCCGAACAGGGCAATAAATCCAATGACCGCTGAAATACTAAGCGGCAAACCTCGCAGCCACAAGGCCACGATGCCGCCGGAGAGAGCCAAGGGGACATTGAGAAAAATCAACAACGCCGGACGCATGGCTCCGAAGATGACCGACAGCACCCCCAGAATCAGGAGGAGCGTGACTGGCACGACCAGGGCCAACCGACTGGTGGCCTCTTGAAGATGTTGAAACTGTCCTCCCCAAGTCAGTTCGTACCCGGTCGGGAGAGAGATCTCCCGTGCCACGGCTTTCTGAGCCTCTGCCACGAAGCTCCCCAAGTCCCTTCCACGGATGTTGTTCTCCACCACGATCCGTCGCTGCACATGTTCCCTGCTGATCTGAGCCGGTCCCGTATCGACTCGAATAGTTGCCACGCGGGACAGCGGCACGAGTTCACCATGACTGGTGGGGAGAAGCAGATTGCCCAAGGAGGCAGGATCGGCTGAGGCGCTATCGGCTAACCGGACGACAAGGTCAAACCGCCTCGAGCCCTGAACCACTGTGCCGACGACATGGCCCACACGGGTGGTCTGCACGAGGGTCAGCACTTCGTCGGCCGTGAGTCCATACCGGGCGATCTGTTCCCGGTCCACAATCACTCGCAAAAGAGGCAGCCCCGCCACCTGCTCGACCTTGACGTCCGCTGCGCCCCGCACGGTTTCCAAGACGCGGGCCACTGCCTCAGCCTGTTGCTTGAGGACCTCCAGGTCAGGACCGAAGATCTTGACCGCAAGATCGGAGCGAGTCCCGGCAATTAACTCGTTGAAACGCATCTCGATCGGTTGCGTAAATCCGAGACCGACGCCAGGCACCGCATCCAGAATGGCCGGCTTCATCTTAGCGATCAGGTCTTCGCGCGTACCAGCTGTCGTCCATTCCTGCTGCGGTTTGAGAATCACGAATACATCCGACAACTCCACGCCCATCACGTCGGTCGCCACCTCAGGACTTCCTGTTCTGGTCACGACATTCACGACCTCGGGGAATTTGCGCAGTGCCCGCTCAACGTCTAACGCTCCCTTGACCGATTCGCTCAAGGACACGCTGGGCAATCGCCAGAGTTGAATCGCCATATCCCCTTCGTCGAGGCGAGGCACAAACTCGATGCCGAGCCAGGCGCTCAATCCAAGGCTCACGACAAACAGACCGACCGCCGGTGTCACCACCAGAGGCGGGCGAGCCATCGCCCACCTGAGACAGGGCTCGTAGACCAGGCAGAGCCTGCCGATCAGAGGCGTCGACTCCTGTCCAAGCCTCGGCCGCACAAACCAAAAGGCGAGCAGCGGTGTGACCGTCACGGCAAGGAGCAGCGAGCCTGCCAGGGCCAGGATGACGGTCAAAGCCATGGGACGGAACATCTTTCCCTCGATGCCGGTCAGAGTCAGGATCGGCACATAGACAAGAATGATGATGCCCACGGCGAGGGCCATGGGGCGCAGTACCTCGCGGCCTGCCGCTAAAATCTCGTTCAACCGTTCCTCCTGGCTCATCACGCCCTTCTTCGCCAATCGCCGGAGGATATTGTCCACCATCACGACCGAACCATCCACGAGCAAACCGAAGTCAATGGCGCCGAGGCTCATCAAATTGCCGGAGAGCCCCGCCTGCATCATCCCGCTGAATGCGATCAGCATCGACAGGGGGATGGCGAAGGCTACGATCACGCCGGCGCGAAGATCGCCGAGAAAAAGAAACAGCACGGCAATAACGAGGAGCCCCCCCTCGAACAGATTGTTCCGGACCGTCTGGATCACCTTCGAGACCAGCAGCGTTCGATCGTAGTAGGGTTCAACGGTCACGCCGGGAGGCAGAGTCGCTTCAATCTCCTTCACTCTGGTCTTCACCAGCTCGACAACCTGCTGCGCATTCTCGCCCGCCAGCATCTGCACCATCCCGATGACGGTTTCTCCCTCGCCCATCACCGTCGCAGCGCCGATGCGGAGAGCCGAGGCTTCCTTCACTTCCGCAAGATCTGCAATATAGATCGGGACTCCCCCCGGTCCATGCGCCACCACGATCCTCGCAAGGTCCGATACCTGGGTCGCCAAGGCTTCGCCGCGAATGAGCAATTGCTCCCGTTGACGTTCGATATAGCCACCACCCGCGATGGCATTGTTCCGTTCGAGCGCCTCGAATACCTGTCGCAGGGAAAGGTTGAAGGACTGAAGTTTTGCCGGATCCAACACGACTTGAAACTGTTGGGGTTCTCCCCCCCAAATATTGACTTCCACCACGCCTGGCACAGCCCGCAGCCTCATCCCAATCTCCCATTCGAGGAGCGTCCTGAGCGCCATGGGGCTGTAGCCCTTGCCTTTCAGCGTGAACTGATAGACCTCGCCCAATCCGGTCGTCAGAGGTCCGATGATCGGGCGGCCATACTCGGCCGGGATACGTTCCATCGCGCGGGTCAGCCGCTCTGAAACCAACTGTCTCGCCCGGTAGACGTCCGTCCGATCATCGAAGATCGCGGTGACCACCGAGAGGCCGTAGCGCGACACGGATCGAAGCTCGCGCAGAGCCGGCAGTCCGCTCAGCGACGCTTCGATGGGAAAGGTGATGAACTGTTCCACTTCAACCGGACCAAGCGATGATGAGCGGGTCAGGATTTGGACCTGCACCGGCGTCAGGTCCGGCATGGCATCGATGGTGAGGTGCGAGAAGGACCAGAGGCCGATCACGATGACGAGGCTCATCGCCACCAGGGTGAAGAAACGGTAGCGCAGCGAGAGAGTGAAGAGCCGTTCCATCTTACCCTCCCTCTCCGGACCCGATATGTTCTTTCAATAACACGTTTTTTAAATCGAAGACGCCCTCGACCACCACCAAATCGCCTGCGGTCAGTCCTTTCTTCACTTCAGCCCAGCCCCCGCCTTCGCGTCCGACCTCGATCGGGACGAATGCATAGCCCGTTTCGCGCTGAACGAAGACGGCGCGCACGTTCTCCACCATCGTCAGAGCCGACAGGGGGACGGCCAAGACCGGCGCGCTGGCGATAGCCAGTTGCACATCCACATATTCTCGCGGCTTCAGACTCTGTTGCCGGTTCGCGACCTCGAATCGAACGCGGATCGTACGGGTGGTCTCGTCCGCGACCGGTGCAAGATAGGTGAGCGGAGCCGTGATCGGCTCCCCGCCCTTCGGCAGAATCGTCCCCGCGTCTCCCTCTTTAAACTTGCGGGCCTGCTCGATCGGCAGATTGGCAAAGACCCAGACCCGGCTCGTATCGACGATCTCGAACAGTTCATTGCCGGGCGTAACACCCTGCCCCAGCACAACATTCTGAGCGACTACCGTCCCGGCGATCGGCGACTTCAGGGTATAGCGATGTCCTTCTTGATGACTTCCATGCTCCAGCTGATGTAATTCATCTGCCGTCATGCCCATGTTCAGCAGCTTCTCGCGGACATGCTGATGGCGGGCCTGCGCTTCGATGGAGCGGCCTCGTTCCTCGACCAATCGGCGTTCTGTCACGATCTGATCGGCCCACAGCTTCTTCGTCCGCTTGTACCCGCTCTCGGCCACATCCGCCTGGGCCTTGGTCACGAGATATTCCTGCACCAATTCATCCAATCGCATACTCTCGATAGCCAACAGGGGCTGATCCCGCGTGACGCGATCGCCCAGCTGAACCTGGACGGACTGGACTTGCCCTTCCAGCCTGGACGTAATCTTGGCGACCTGCTTCAGGTCGAGCGACACTTCTCCCGGAGCCGTCACCACTTCCGGCACCACATGGGTTGCGGCCTTCTCGGTCCGCAATCGATCCCGCACGGATGCCGGAGCCTGAATGACGCTGCTGCGAGGAGCGCCTGACATGGGGCTCGCTTTCGGCGGCGGAGCCGTCGGTTCATTCCCGCGGTCGCCGCATGCCGCGACGAGCAGGAACAGCGCGCACACACAGGCAGTCTCTGCTGTCCATCTGATGCTCATGTCTGGCTCCTTCTGAATCGTCACACTCCACCGACAGCCCGCTCAAGCCGAGCGAGGGCGATGGAGAGATCAGCCCGCGCCTGAACGTACTCCAGTACCGTTTGTCTGTAGACCCGCTGGGAATCGAGCAGATCCAGGAGACTGGCGGCTCCCTGCTGAAAACTGACCCGCGCGACCCGGAGCGTCTGCTCCGCTTGCTTCAGCAGCCCGGTCTCGAAGACGTGCAGTTGCTCGTTCGCGGTGCGGACATCCTGCACATGTTGCGTAATGGCTTGAGTAATTTCATTCTGGGCCCGCAGCCGCTCGGCTTCGGCGCGATGCCTGGCCCCGAGCGCGCTCTCGATCTCTCCCTGACGCTGGTACCAGAGCGGTAGGGGAACGCTGAGCCCGGCTGTGACCGACTCATCCCCTGCTTCACGATGATAGCTGCCTTGCACCGTGACATTCGGAACCCGCGACTCCCGCTCGAACGTCGCGCTAAACTGCGCCTGCTCGACGAGCTTGCTCAGCCGCCGGAGGGTCGGATGTTGCTCCATTGCGCGGGCTGCCAGCACGTCCAGATCAAGCCCCTGCCGGACCGATTCAAAATCGCCCTGGAGGGAAAATTGATTGCCCAACATGCCGGACGTCACCATATCCAACTTGGCCCTCACCACCACCAAGGCATTCTGGGCTCGTGCGACTTCCTTCTTGGCCTTCTGGACCTCGACTGTGGCCTTCATCGTTTCAAAGACCGTGGCATCGCCCGCAGCCGCGCGCGCCTTCACGGTGCGCAGGACCTCTTCGACCATCGTCAGGTGCTGGCCTGCCAACTCAACATCCCGCTGCGCGAGCAACACCTGGTAAAAGGCGATCTTCGCCTCGGCAATCACGTTAAGGCGCGTCTCCTCCATCGCGGCACTGGCCCCTGCCGCTCCTGCATCCGCCGCCTGCTGTCTGGCGCGGCGTTTCCCTCGCCATTCCAGCGGCTGCTCGACCGTCACCGTTCGCTCAGTCACCTTGACCCCGTTGCTCGGATCGCGAATGGCTCCTCGCCCTGCTACTCCGGAAATCGACGGGTTGAGATAGGCCCCGGCTGCGACTTGCTGGCCACGACTTTGGCTCATGGTTCCCTGAGCCCCTGCCATGGCTGGATTGTGCGCAAGGGCTAATTCAAGCACGGTACCTAATGTATGAGTGGAGCCGGGTTCGCCGGCAACTGCAAGGCCGGACGTGCTCAGGGCCAGAATCCCCAGCCACCCGATTAGTTGACGAATCATCGCTTGTCCCCTCCCTTCGCAGGCTACAGAGACCATCCGCGTCGAGCCAGAAAGCTCAAGACGGAAATGGTCGCGATCTCCGGACCGACAGTCAGAATATGGAAGAGCAGAGCCCTCACCGGCACCTGACGGAGGATCGCCTGCGTTATTCGGTCATCACAAAACGAGAAAATGGATTAGATGGACAGGAAGGGAGGGGCACGCAGAGGAAGCGCAGTGGAGAGAAAGAGAACCATGTGCGAACTGTCAGGCTGGAACGAATCGAGGACCACGGCTGGTTGAGCCATGGGGCTCTCGACGATCGACAATACAGAGACCGTCACCCCTGGCTTGGGCAGCGGACGATCGACCGGAACGGTCAGCAGCGAGAATTCGATCTCAGGGTGATTGAGCCCATGGCCGGAATGGATCAAAGACTGGAGATGTTGATGCGTGGCATCGGGACAGGTCGAGTCGTGGACTGCATCCTCATATTCGCACTCAAGGTCCTGGGAGAACACCGTATGGATGGTGCCGCCATGCACATGCCGCTCACCCCCATGAGCATGATCCGCCTCGGGATGGACATGCACGAGTGGAACAATGAGCATCCAGAGGGACGCCCAGAGGAGAACCAGCAGGCGGGAGCAAGAGGGTTTGTTGCTTAGCTGTTTCATTATTGACGAAACCCTAGCACAGTTCGCCTCCCTCAGCAATCAGCCGACCTCTTTTCGCTAGAAACAACACGGGCGGGAGAAGCGCTACGCCTCTCCCGCCCGCAATGACGATCGAACAGTTCGCTACTTGTTCGGCTGCGGGGTATAGCGCAGGTAGGGCTTCACGGTCTTGAAGCCCTTGGGGAAGAGCGTCTTCGCTTCGGCATCGTTCACCGCCGGGGTGATGATGCAATCCTCTCCATCCTTCCAGTTGGCAGGGGTGGCGACTTTGAACTTCGAGGTCAATTGCAGCGAATCGATCACACGCAGAAGTTCGTCGAAGTTCCGGCCACATGAGGCAGGATAGGTCAAGGTTAGCTTCACCTTCTTGTCCGGCCCGATGATAAACACGGAACGCACCGTCATATTGTCCAAGGCGTTCGGATGGATCATGTCGTAGAGGGTCGCGACCTTCTTGTCCGGGTCCGCAATGATCGGATAGTTCATCGTGGTGTGCTGCGTCTCATTGATATCGTTGATCCAGCCCTTGTGCGAATCCAACGGATCGACGCTGACAGCGATGACCTTCACGCCCCGCTTCTTGAACTCCGGCGTAATCTTCGCAACGGTCCCCAACTCGGTGGTGCAGACAGGGGTATAGTCCTTGGGGTGCGAAAAGAGAATCCCCCACCCGCTGCCCAACCACTCGTGAAAGTTGATGGTGCCTTCAGTGGTCTCTGCCGTAAAGTTCGGTGCCTCATCTCCCAATCGTATTGCCATGGTAGCCTCCCTTATATTCAAGCCAAGAACTCGACAGCGATAATGGCAATACGATACTGTCCTTTCTGGACGAAGTGCAAGAGGGATGAGGAGGAATACAAAATGAGCGCACAATACCCGAGGAGTTCAAAAATCAGGCTGGGAGACATCGCCCATTTAGGGCGCATCATCGACAAAGTCCGGCTCCGCCAGGCAGGCCAGATTCAAGACTATAACTACTTGACCGTGGGCTTCGACCGCTACCTACTCGACTTCCTCGAACTTGATGCGTCTGCATTCGAACAACGAGTGCGTGACGGGGGAACCGATCAGGAAATCTTGGACTGGGTACACGCGCACATGAAGAACCGCACCCAGGAAGAAATCACCCAGTGGAACCAGCGAATCGAGACCAGCGGGCCGATGGATGAGGCAGGCAAGGCCAGATTTCAGCAACGGCTCGAAGATGTGGCAAAGAAACGAGGAGTGCCAGTCGCAACCCTCCCGCAAGTCACAGCCTGGTCTGACTTGATCGAGCTCGACGAGGACCGCCTGTAGCGAAATCGCTGGCAGGTGCCGCCACCTAGACGATGAGTTGGATGGTGCGCCCGGCTGGAATCGAACCAGCGACCCTCGCCTTAGAAGGGCGATGCTCTATCCAACTGAGCTACGGGCGCCCTCTGGACGTGCTAAATGCTGAGTACCGAGCGCTGAGAGATGGAGCCGGTGATCCAAAATGGTTCGGAACTCGTTACTCAGCACTCAGGTCTCAGCACTGACTAGAAGTATGGTCGGGGCGACAGGATTCGAACCTGCGACATCCTGCTCCCAAAGCAGGCGCGCTACCGGGCTGCGCTACGCCCCGACTCAGTAATTACAATGAGTTACGTTTTCCATAGAGGCCAGATCAGAGGCATGTGTTATTAGGGTGTTAGCCCTGTACCTCTGAAGCTTCGCAGCGGCCTCGTGGAGGTCTTCCGTCTGAATCGTATTATACCGCCTGTGCATCTGTTCGCTCTTGTGTCCGATGATCTTCATGGCCGTGGTTGTGTCCACTCCTGCCCGCCTCAAGTTGGTCGCCGCACAATGCCTGAGATCATGCAACCGGAGCCCCGTCACCCCTGCCCTACGACAGGCCGCGGCAAACGCCGTTCGGGGGTTCTTCCACGGCTTCCCGTTATACAGGAACACTCGTGGAGTGTCTAGGCGTCGTTCCGTATGCAACTCCGCAAAGGTGTCGAACACGTCCGGGGTCATGGGAATGACTCGCGTCTCGCCGTTCTTGGTCTTACGCAGCGTAAACTCCCGGCGTTGCATGTCCACGTCCGGCCATTCCAGCTTGAGCAATTCCCCCTTGCGTGGCCCAACCCCATAGGCAATGGTCAAAAACCTCAGGAGATGAGGCGCAGCCGTGGCCGTGAGCCTGGCCCATTCCTCAGGACTGGCGATCCGGTCTCGCTCGTTCTTGGGGTCCGGTTTCAATATGTGGCTCGCCGGGTTATCCAGCACCAACTTGAACCGGAGACTCTTGGCGATATTAAACATGTGCGTGAGAGCGGTATGGTCATGGTTCACGGTCTGGATGGACGCTGGGCCAGGGCTATCACGTCGCGTCCACCCGCACCCTGGACACATCGCTTTCCCGAACACCTTATGACACCCCGCGCATGCCATCAACGGATAGCACACCCGCTGCGCCCGAAACGCCGCCACATCCTCCGGGGTAATCGACAGCAAAGGGCGATCCTTAAAGTAATCCACGAGGTGGCCCACCTTCAGCTTCCTGTCTTCGTAGGTGGTCAGCTTGCGGACTTCCTCAAGGCCAAGATACGTCTCTGCCCATTCCCGAAACGTGACCGCCTGCGCTCGTTCAGCCGATGGGCTCAACATCAGCCCAGCGAGAAGCCTTGTCTTAATCATCGCCTCTTGGTCCTTCGCACTTCGCTGGTTGCGCGATCCAACTTTCCACCGCTTCAGCTTCCCCGCGCCTGGTGGTGCTATACGAAGGTGTTTCCCGTCATCGAAGACCGGAAACTCCACATAGTAACTGTCTTTCCGCCGTGTCAGCCCCATGCTATGCCCCTCCCTTCTTGTTCGTCTCTCCCACCAATTGAGAGAGACTGACCCGTAACGCCTGGCACAGCTTCAGGACAGTTGAGAGTCGCGGGTCCAGCCTCCCCGCCTCCAACTTCACGAGGGAGACATAATGCACCCCGGAAAGTTCACCTAACTTCCGTAGGCTCAAGCCCCGCTTTTCTCGCCATTCCCTGATCCGTGTCTGCACGGGCAAGATGGTAGTCTTTTAGCTATCAATCATCAAGGGGCAACGGTGGCGAATGACCGGCGTACTTTCACCGAGTGACTGGCAATCCACTTGTCAATTTCCTCCCGATCAAACTTGGTCAGGCGTCCCATCTTC
>CAYHQK010000045.1:0-4801 GCA_964358535.1 uncultured Nitrospira sp.
GTTGCAAGACCCCATTAGTTCATGCTAGATGGAGGCCGCGTCAGACATCCAATGGATGAGAGAGGAGCATTTCGATGGCGAAGAGTAAGAAGAAACCAGCGAAGAAGACCCCTGTAAAGGCGAAGGCCAAAGCCAAGGCGAAGTCTGCCGTGAAGAAGGCAGTGAAGAAGCCGGCGGCAAAGAAGGCAGTCAAGAAAACTGTGAAGAAATCAGCCCCCAAAAAAGCAGCCAAGAAATCAGCCGCAAAGAAAGTGGTGGCGAAGACTGCCAAGAAGCGGTCGGTCGCGGCCCCCAAGCCCGCTGCGAAGAAAGCAGCCGTGAAGAAGGTTGCCGTCGTTTCGTCCGCACCGGCGGCTCCTGCTCCTGTCAGAAAGCCTGTGCCGTCGTTCGTGGAGGAGGCGCCTCAGAAGCCCGTGTTGTTGCGGCCGCTGGGATCGTCGATGCCGAAGGATGCCGACCTTGAGGATGAGCTGCCCGAAGATGTGGATATGGCCGATGAAGTCGATGAAGACGTGGAAGAAGAGCTCACGCTGGACGGGGAAGATGAAGATCCAGACTTCCTCGAAAAGCCGGAAAGTCTGTTAGACGACGCAGACGATTATCACACGCACTAACGCTTGCATGGGATGCCGGTCTCGCCGAGTCGTCCGGCGAGATGCGACTGGAAGGTTATTCCGGTATCGTGGTGTCCCTTCTGCCCGTGTGCCATCTTCCTGCTGAATGCCCGCGATGAATATCCTATGAGTCATTTTTTGTTCGTGGCTGGTGCCTTGCGAGAGCGCACCTCGGAGGAAAGCGCCGAGCTGCAACTTGGGCATAGGCTCTGGGGGCTCTGCACCGGGTTGATCCGGACGAATCTCCAGACCTATCTTGATCCAGAGTCCCGTGGACTGGTGTATGTGCTCAAGGTCGGACTCTGCGCCGAGTTTCAGATCCTGTCGCCGGTGCTGGACTTTGCTGACCTGGATGCGTTTCTCAGCGATGAGCTGAGAACGGAAGCCCGATTCGGCTTTGTGCGAATCGACGCGGTGCGCCCGCTGGCCTGTTCGTCCGGCGTGAGTCAGGCCTTGCTGTTGAACGTGCTGCAGATTCCCGATCAGGCTGAGCTCAATCGGCGATGGGCCTTAGGCATGCATCGGCTGACGCAAGCGGAGTACGACGCGATTATGCAGGGAGCCACAGCAGCAGGCGGGTGAGCAGACAGGTCTATCTTGTCTATCTGGTCTGTCTCGTTTGTTCGGTCGAATGAGACCAGTCGGTTGAACCAGACAGACAAGATAGACCAAATAGACCAGATGAACCATCCTGTTTCAGATCCTCTGCCCGGTCATCAGCAGATACGCCTCGTCGATCGTCTCGACTTCTTTCACCGTCACATTGAGCTGAAACCCCAATTCGTTCAGGTTCCATCGCGCGTCATGAATTTGTCCGCGTGGAACCAGTATCGTGTGGTAGCCTTCCCGCGCGGCGGCGCGAACCTTATCCGGGATGCTGCCGACCGGGCCGATCTGTCCTCCCGGTTCCAAGGTGCCTGTCATGGCTATGCCTCGCTGAATGGGCTCTCCCTTGAATAGGGCAATGAACCCCACCGTCATGGCGGCTCCGGCGCTGGGCCCGTCGCTGCTGGTCGGTTGATAGGCGACTCCTTGCACAGAGACGGTCCCGCTGTGTTGGATTGAGGGCGTGCGTTCAATGGCATAGGCAAAGGCCTGCCCCATCGAGCCTAGGTGGGTGTTGCCCAGCTTCACGCCCGCGAGGCGCCACTGCAACTGAACGGGGTTCGGTTCGGGCTTCTTATCCCACCACATCATGAGAATCTCAAATACGCCGAGATGGTTCTGGCTGATCGCCGCCAGGATCGGGAGTTCGATGGCCCTGTCAGCCGGGGCCGCGACCGGGACTCCCCAGAGGAGGGTGAGGATCAATATGCAGGTGGCGACAATCTGGCGCGGCATTAGGGGGCTTCCATCTCAAGGAACGTGAAAAGTAAGACGTGAAACGCAGGATTACCGAGCGCTCTTTTTTCGAAACCTTTCACGTTTGACGTTTCACGTCTTACGGCTTGTGAAAGTGTAGCAAATCCGGTTGGGCAGTCCAGTTGGTTCGCGGTTCTTGTCTTGCGTTGGGCCGTGGCATTCCGTATAAGGGCCGCATGATGAATCGAGTCTTTACCTGGATCATGGTGGGGGGACTGGCCCTTCTCTGGCTGCCGTTGGGGGCTGTGGCCTCGAACTGCCAGGTGGAGACAGTTGCCTCAGGGCCGGACGCAGCTCTGAGGCTGCATCTGAGCGCCGACTGCACGGAGCAAGAGCGGGAGGCGCGAGCGGTGGATGCGACGCAGCTCTTGCAGGCGTTCAAAGAGGGGAAGGGGATCGATCTCTCAGGGGTGATCGTGCGCGGTGATGTATCTCTGGATGCGTTGACTGTGGGGCCATTGCCGCCGGAACTTGATGGAATGAAGGAGCTGCAGGGGCGCGAGGCCCGTGTGATTCCCGGCTCCATGATGATCGTGAATTCTGTGGTGCGCGGGGCGATCAGACATCAATCGGCGCAAGGGCTATTGGTGGTGAAGGGGCCTGTCACGTTTAGCGGGACCACGTTTGAGCAGATCGTGGATCTTTCGCGGACCGTCTTTGTGCAGCCCGTGACCCTGTCTGGCGCGATATTCCTGAAAGAGAGTTATTTTGTGCAGGGGCGATTCCTGCGCGATGTATTGGCCGAGAAAACGGCCTTTGGCCCTCACACGCGATTTCACCGGTCGGTCTTTCAGGGGCCGGTGACCTTTCAGCAGTCTGGGTTCAACGGGCTGGCGGAGTTCCTGGAGGTGGTGTTCCAGAAGGATGCCAATCTGTCGCGCACCTATTTCAAGTTGGGCACCGGATTTTCCGGGAGCCGTTTTCAGGGTCTGGCGGATTTCTCTGAGGCATCGTTCGACCGGGAGGCGTTTTTCACCTTCACCCTGTTCGAGGGGGATGCCTATTTTCGCCGGGCCACGTTCCGATCGACAGCGGATTTCTCCGATGCCAAGTTCAAGGGGCGGGACGATTTCTCCAAGGTTTTTTTTGAGAAGGGCCCGGAGTTTACCCGAGCGACCAGATCTGCGACCGCGCAGGCGCCTCTGGGGATCGAAAATCCGACCATCCAATATGCCATCACCCTTTCTCTCCTCATCTTCAGCGCCATGCTGATTGCCTACCTGATCCGGTCACGGTAGAGGGTAGGGCCATTTCCCCTACCCCCTACTAATAGATGGAGGCTTGCTCCGCTCCCCCAAAGCTGGTATAAAACCGCTTGTGGATAACCACCTAGACGACACAGAACAAACTGAATTGCCCTATCAGGTTCGCATCGAGAACTTTGAAGGGCCGCTTGATCTCTTGCTCCATCTTATTAAGAAGAGCGAGATCAATATCTACGACATTCCCATCCATCTGATCGCTCAGCAATATCTGGCTTATATCGAAGCGATGGAAGATCTCAACCTGGCCGTCGCAGGGGAGTTTCTGGTCATGGCCGCGACTCTGATTCAGATTAAATCCAAGATGCTGCTTCCAGTCGATGAGACCGCGGTTGATGAGGAAGACGGGCCGGACCCGCGCGAAGAATTAGTGCGGCGCTTGCTCGAGTACAAGCAGTTCAAGGAAGCCGCGAATCAGTTGGACGAACATGAGCGGTTGTGGCGGGAGATCTATAGCCGTGAGCAGAGCCAGCCGGTTGATCTGAAGCCGGATGAGACGTTGATGGAGAATGTCAGCCTGTTCGACCTCGTGGATGCCTTGCAGGGAATTCTCGATCGCACCCCCGGCAAGAAGTTCATGGATATTCTTCCGGACAACTTGACGGTTCGGGAGCGGATGAGCGCGATTTTGGAAATGTTGGAAGGGCAGGAGTCGGTGAATTTCGTCGAACTGTTCGAGCCGTCCTGCCATCGCCTGGTTATCATCGTCACGTTTCTGGCGTTGCTGGAACTCATGCGGCTTCGCACAGCCCGGATCTATCAAGCGGAAAACTTCGGGCCGATCCTTGTCTCGCGCGCCTTTTCCCTGGTACCGGACCCGGCGGAATTGGATGATTCTGAATGGAGGTAAGTATGAGCATGAGCTCAACCGTTGAACAGGAAGTAGACGACATGACGTTGGTCGATACTGCGCCGGCTATCGAGGCCAGCGAGACGCAGGAGCCGGAAGCTGCGGCGAAGGAAGTCATTGCCGAGGCGATGAGCATCCAGCCTGTCGCGATCGACGTGCGGGAACTGAAAGCGATTCTTGAAGCCATCTTGTTCGTGTCGCCAGAGCCTGTGCCGGTCGCGCGGCTCATGTCGATCTTGGGAACGGTCTCACGGGCCGAAGTGGTGCAGGCGTTGGATATTCTCGCGCACGACTTGGATCAGGAAGGGCGCGGCATTCAGCTCGTGCAGGTGGCAGGCGGGTATCGGCTGGTGACGAAGCAGGAATATGGTCCCTGGCTGAAACGGATGGATAAAGCCAAGGCGGCGCAAAAGCTCTCTCGTTCCGCGCTCGAATCCCTTGCCATCATCGCCTACAAGCAGCCGCTCGTGCGATCCGAGATCGAAGAGATTCGCGGCGTGGAAACGTCCGGTGTCCTGCGTACATTATGTGAGCGCAAGTTGGTGCGGATCGTCGGGCGGAAAGACGTGCCAGGCCGGCCGATCATGTATGGGACGACCAAGTTCTTCCTCGAGCATTTCGGGTTACAGGATTTGACCCAGCTTCCGCCGTTGCGCGAGTTCAAAGAGCTCGGCGAGTCCGAGCAGGCGCTGCTGCCGATCGAACAGGAGTCT
>CAYHQK010000045.1:4901-13373 GCA_964358535.1 uncultured Nitrospira sp.
GTTCAAAGAGCTCGGCGAGTCCGAGCAGGCGCTGCTGCCGATCGAACAGGAGTCTCTGGTAGCGGTCCAGACTTCCGAGTCGTCCGGCTCCGAAGCCTTCCCTGTCACGAATGACCTGGCGGAAGGCGAGTCCTTACTGGCCTTCGATGTAGAGAGCGCCGTAGAAGAGCCAGTCGAACAGGCCTAAATAGGCTCCGTTTCAATAGACCGCCGGTTCCCTCTTTTTCCCTCCCTTCCACAAACGGGGCCCCTCGCTGCTCTTCACTGCGCGCGTCGAGCGACCACAGCATTACCGTGGGGGCTCCGCGAGCACGAAGAGCGGCGAGGGGCCCCGGACACCCCGTTGACTCCCCTCAAGCCGCTTTGTTAGACTTCCCGTTCTCAATCTAAGTTGTTGAAAGAGGCGAAGTTCTTCGGTATCACCCGGTCCTGTCACACGAGGCACCACCAATGATCAAAGCATGGCTACTCGACGAGATGTTTCGGTTCGATCGAACGCATCTGAGCATCGAAGAAATTCAGGGCGAATGGGGTGCGGGCGACTCGATCGCGCAGGAAGAAGAGCTTCCGCCGCCTCCGGCGAACGTGGCCGTAAAATCGGGGAATGGCCGGGTCACCATTACGTGGGACCCCGTTCCCGAGGCCATGTACTACAATCTCTATTTCAAAACGACCAAGGGCGTGATGATCAAGTTTTCCGATCTCACGCGTCCGATTGCCGGCGACGATGACTTTAAAGCCGTCATCGGGGTGACGAAAGAGAATGGCACCTGCGTCGAAGGTGTCCAGAGTCCGTTCGTCCATGACGATCTGGCCAATGGGACCTGCTACTACTACGTGGTGACCGTGGTGACGCAGAAGGGGGAGAGCCTCGAGTCTCAGGAAGTCATGGCAGTCCCCTCGCCCTATTTGCTGGCTATGAGCATCGGGTGCGAAGGCGTCGACGATGGCGAGTTCAGCTCACCTACCGGTATTACGCTCGACAAGGATGGCAACATCTACGTGGCCGATACCGATAACCATTCGATTCAAAAACTCGACAAGGCCGGGAAGTTTGTCGCGCGTTGGGGCGGTGATCCTTCTTCTCAGGAAGGCAGCTTTTACTATCCTCGTGGGTTGGCCATCGGGCCGAACAACGTGCTGTACATCGCGGACAGTGGCAATAACCGCATTCAGAAATTTGATCTCGACGGCAATGTGATGCAGGCCTGGGGCAAGTTCGGTTTCGCCTGGCGCGGCGCCGATCTGGGCCGGTTCGATGTGCCCTGGGGACTCGCGACGGACGCAGAGGGCAATCTCTATGTGTCCGACACGAGCAACTCCCGCATTCAGAAATTCACCTCGGATGGGCAGGCACTGCTCAAGTGGGGACGCGACGGCAGCTTCGACGGAGCCTTCTTCTTCCCCCGCGGCGTGGCGGTCGACTTTGTCGGCAACATCTTCGTGGCGGATGAAAGCAATAATCGCATTCAGAAGTTCGATGCCCGCGGGAGCTTCCTGGCCAAGTGGGGACGCGAGGGCGCAGGCCCGGGGCAGTTCAAGTCTCCGTGGGGCATTGCCTGCGACGCGCTCGGCAACGTCTATGTCGTCGATACCGGCAACCATCGCATTCAAAAGTTCGACGGCAACGGGACGTTCCTTTGCGCCTGGGGAAACCGCGGACGGGCCGAAGGGCAGTTGAACTATCCGTACGGGATTGCCGTCGACAAAGAAGGCGCGGTCTATGTGGTCGATAGCGGCAACGGCCGCGTGCTCAAGTATGTGCCGACCGAGGAAGAGCTCGATCGCGGGAAGGATGCAGCCACCGCTGCTGCCTCCAGTCTGGCGCCCAGTGAGACGCCCGCGCCCCGCAGCGTGGCGGTCAAAGCCGGCGATACGGAAACCTTCCTCAGTTGGATGGAGGTGCCGGGCGCGCAGTCCTACAACCTCTATTTCAATACCATCCCGAAGCTCACGACCCAGTCGGCGACGAAAATTGAAGGCGTGACGAATCCCTATACGCATACCGGCCTGTCAAACGATACTCCGTATCACTACGCCGTGTCCGCGGTGTTCGAGAGCGGTGTGGAAAGCGAGTTGTCGAGTGAAGTGACGGCCACGCCGGTGCTCATCGATATTACGGCGCCGCAGAACCCCTATGCCGTGATCAACCATGGCGCGTTCATGACGAATACGCCGGAAGTGATCGTCACGATTTCGGCGAACGACGTCGATACCGGCGTGGCGGCCTATTTCACCTCGGAAGCGCCGATGACGCCTATGGCGGGGACGCCGGGCTGGGTCGAGGTCACGCCGGCCACTAAGTTCGGCGCGACGATTCCGTTTATTCTGTCGCCGGGAGACGGGCAGAAGGCGATCTATGTGTGGTTCAAGGATGTGGGTGGAAACGTGTCCACTCCCGCCACGACCACAATTCTGGTCAATACGTCGGGCTATCTCTGCGTGGCCGAATGGGGCCGTACGGGCCGCGGCGCATCCTTGCTGCATGGCGGCGAGTTCATGGCCCCGGTGTACGGCTTGACGGTCGATCAGCAGGGATCGCTGTTCGTGGTCGATAACGGCAACAACCGGATTCAGAAGTTCGACAATGCCGGAAACTTCATCATCCTCTGGGGGAACTTCGGTTCCGCCAATTCGAACTTCCATAACCCCACGGGCATTGCCTGCGATGGCAAGGGCGACGTCTGGGTGGTCGATACGAACAACCACCGGGTTCAGAAATTCGACGGGAAGCTCGGCGGCTACCTGATGAAGTTCGGGTCGCGCGGCAACGGCGAAGGACAGTTCAATTCACCCTGGGGCATCGCGGTCGATCGGGTGCGCGGGTATGTCTACGTGGTCGATAGCGCCAACTTCCGTGTGCAGAAGTTCGACATGAACGGGGAGTTCATCATGTCCTGGGGCAGCTTCGGAAACGGAGACGGCCAGTTCTACTTCCCGCGCGGCATCGCCGTCGACCAGACGGACGGGTTCGTGTATGTCGTCGACATGGGTAATCACCGGATTCAGAAATTCGATACCAGCACCAACGTGCTGCCGCAGTTGTTGACCAAGTGGGGCGGCAGTTCCGAGCCAGGCCACGCCAGCAGCCCGCTTGCGCAGGAGGCCGGTCAGTTGCGGTCACCCTGGGGCATTACGGTCGATGGCGCCGGCGATGTGTATGTGTCGGACACCGGCAACCATCGCATCGAGAAGTTTGACAAAGAAGGTAACTTCATCACCCAATGGGGCGGGTTCGGAAACGGCAAGGGCCAATTCAACTTCCCCTACGGTATCGCGGTCGATGTCAGGGGCAGCGTGTTTGTCGTCGATAGCGGAAACACCCGGGTCGAACAGTTCATGCCGGCCGATGAAGGCAGCGAACGGCTTCAGGAAAATGCCGAGAGCGCCGCTGAAATCGAGAACGCGCAGGTTACGGGCACATCAAGAAAATCGTAAGAGCGGTCACGAGGGTTTGAGGAGCTGGTGAAGGGAAGACATGCTGGATAAGGAACCACGTTTAGGGTTGACCTACGACGATGTCGTATTGATCCCGGCCAAGTCTCAGGTGTTGCCGAGTGAAGTCGATATGCGGACGACGCTCACGCGCCACATCAAGATCAATATCCCCATTATCAGCTCGGCCATGGATACCGTCACGGAGTCTCGTTTGGCCGTCGCCATTGCTCGCGAAGGCGGGCTTGGAATTATCCATCGGGTGTTGTCGCCGTCGGATCAAGCGACGGAAGTGGACCGGGTCAAGAAATCCGAGAGCGGAATGATTCTCGACCCGATCACGATCTCGCCGGATCAAACGATTCGCGATGCCCATGCGTTGATGGCGAAATACCGGATCTCCGGTATTCCCGTCACGAAGGGCAAGAAACTGGTCGGCATTCTGACCAATCGCGATCTGCGGTTCGAGACCAGGATGGATTTGAAGGTCTCGCAAGTCATGAAGCGAGACAAGCTGATTACGGCGCCTGAAGGCACGAGCCTGGAAAAGGCTCGCGAGGTGTTGCACGAACATCGGATCGAGAAGCTTCCGGTCGTCAATAAGAATTTCGAGCTCAAGGGGCTCATTACGATCAAGGACATCGAAAAGCGCATCATGTATCCCAACGCCTGCAAGGATAAGCATGGCCGGCTCTGCGTCGGTGCGGCGGTCGGGGTCGGGCCGGAGACAGAAGATCGCGTGGCGCGCCTCAAGAAGGCCGGGGTTGATGTGATCGTGGTCGATACGGCCCACGGCCATTCTCAGGCGGTGCTGGATACGGTCAAAATGATCAAGCGGCGGTATCCGGAGCTCGAACTGATCGCCGGGAACATTGCGACAGCCGAGGCGGCGAAGGATCTCCTCAGGGCCGGTGTCGATGCCGTGAAGGTGGGAGTCGGGCCCGGCTCCATTTGCACCACCCGCATCGTGTCTGGCGCCGGGATGCCGCAGTTGACGGCGATTGCCGATTGCGCAAAGGTCCTCGCGGGCCAGGGCGTTCCGATCATTGCAGACGGCGGGATCAAGTTCTCAGGCGATATTACAAAAGCGTTGGCCGCAGGCGCCTCCTCGGTGATGCTGGGCGGACTCTTGGCCGGTACGGACGAATCGCCGGGGGAAACCGAACTGTACCAAGCCGGGACTTATAAGGTGTATCGCGGCATGGGCTCGATCGGCGCAATGGAACGAGGCGGCGGAGATCGATACGGGCAAGGCGGTCGTCCGGTGCAGAAGCTGGTCCCGGAGGGCATCGAAGGGCGCGTGCCCTATAAAGGGAAACTGTCTGCCGTGATCTATCAATTGATCGGCGGCGTGAAGTCCGGCATGGGCTATTGCGGGTGCAAGACGATCTCGGACTTACAGCAGAAGGCCCAGTTTATCCGGCAGACGGTTGCAGGCCTCCGCGAAAGTCACGTGCACGATGTCATCATCACGAAGGAAGCGCCGAATTACCGGATGGATTGGGAATAGCCCCGCGTGAATCGTCCCTCGTGAAGCGTATCTCGCAAGCAAGATCTAGCTTCCCTTTTATTAGACGAACGACGCTTCACGCTTCACGAACGACGAGCTAATGGAACTCTGGCATAATAGAATCCTCGTCCTCGATTTCGGGTCGCAATATACCCAACTGATTGCGCGTCGCATTCGCGAGGCGCAGGTCTATTCGCAGATCCTACCCTGCACGGTCTCGCTGGCGACGATTCTGGCTTATCGGCCTCAAGGGATTGTGTTATCCGGCGGCCCCTCCAGCGTCTACGAAAAGAAGGCGCCCACCGTTCCCAAGGAAATCTTCGATCTGGGGATTCCCATTCTCGGTATTTGTTATGGGATGCAGCTCGTCACGCATTTGTCCGGCGGCGAGGTGGCGAAATCCAAACATCGTGAATATGGCCGGGCTGAGCTGACCATCGACGACAAGAGCAACCTCTTCAAGGATGTCGGTAAGAACGGCGCGACGGTCGTCTGGATGTCGCACGGGGACCGCATCGAACGGATGCCGCCTGGCTTCCGGTCGATCGCACATACGGCCAATTCTCCGGTTGCGGCCATGAAGCGGGACGACCATAAGCGCCGGATCTATTGCCTCCAGTTCCATCCGGAAGTGGTCCATACGCCGGAAGGGACTCAGATCCTTCGGAACTTCGTCTATGACATCTGTGGCTGCAAGCCGACCTGGACCATGCAGTCCTATGTGGAGACGGCGGTGCAGCAGATTCGCGAGCAGGTGGGCAAGGAGCGTGTGATCTGCGCCTTGAGCGGGGGCGTCGATTCCTCCGTGGCTGCCGCACTGACGCATCGGGCCATCGGGGATCAACTGACCTGTATTTTCGTGGACAACGGATTGCTTCGCACCGGTGAAAAGGAACAGGTCAAACAGACCTTTGCCAAGCAGCTCCATCTGAACTTGCGAATCATTGACGCGTCCGATTTGTTTCTGGCCAAGCTCAAAGGGGTGGTCGATCCGGAGCGAAAGCGGAAAATTATCGGGAAGCAGTTCATCGAGCAATTCGAGGCGGAAGCTAAAAAGAAGTCCGGTGGCGTGAAGTTTCTGGTCCAAGGCACGCTCTACCCTGACGTAATTGAAAGCGTGAGCTTCAAGGGGCCGTCGGCCACCATCAAGACGCACCATAACGTCGGAGGGTTGCCGGCGCGGATGAAGCTGAAGTTGATTGAGCCGCTGCGCGAACTCTTCAAGGATGAAGTCCGGGTGCTCGGGAAGGAACTGGGGTTGCCGGATGAGATCGTGTGGCGGCAGCCCTTCCCTGGACCTGGCTTGGCCATCCGGGTGCTGGGCGCGGTCACCAAGGAGCGACTGGCGATCCTGCGCGCAGCTGAGTCCATCCTCGATCAGGAGATTCGCGCCGCCGGTTTGTATCGGGAGATTTGGCAATCGCTCGCCGTGCTCTTGCCGATCAGGACCGTGGGCGTCATGGGCGATCAACGGACCTATGAGCATGTCATTGCGCTTCGTGCCGTAACGAGCCTGGACGGGATGACGGCTGACTGGGCCAAGATTCCGAATGACGTGCTGGGTAAGATTTCGAACCGCATCATCAACGAAGTCAAGGGCGTGAACCGGGTGGTCTACGACATCAGCTCGAAGCCGCCGGCCACTATAGAATGGGAGTAAGGCGTGAGACGTGAAACGTAAAAGGTGAGACGCGACAATCATTTCACTTTTTACGTTTCACGTTTTACGGCTCAATAATATGGAAGTTAGATTGCAAAAAGTCATTGCCGGAGCGGGATTGGCTTCACGGCGTAAGGCCGAGGAACTGATTGCTTCCGGGCGTGTGACCGTCAACGGCAAGGTCGTGACGGAGCTCGGCACCAAGGTCGATCCTGCTCGCGACCACGTCAAGGTGGACGGCAAGCACCTGAGCTCCGCCCAGCCCTACGTCTATCTGTTGCTGAATAAGCCGAAGAACGTGATGTCGACGTTGAACGATCCGGGAGGCAGGCCGACGGTGAAGGACTACCTCCGCGGCATATCGGTCCGGGTATTTCCCGTCGGCCGCTTGGACTTCGACAGTGAAGGACTGATGCTCCTGACCAATCACGGAGACTTGGCCCAGACCCTACTCCATCCCCGCTACCATGTGCCGAAGACCTACCTCATTAAGGTGAAGCAGGTGGTGACGGACGATCATATCCGCCAGTTAGAGCAGGGCGTGCAGCTGGAAGACGGCATGACCAGTCCGGCGGTCGTGAAGAAGGTCAAAAAGGCCAAACTGAACTCCTGGCTGGAGATTACGATCCGCGAGGGCCGTCAACATCAAGTAAAGCGGATGATGGAGGCGGTCGGTCATCCGGTGTTGAAACTGACGAGAATTAAGATGGGACCTCTGTCGTTGGGCGATTTGGCGCCGGGCGATTTTCGGTACTTGACCGACCGTGAAGCGAATGCCCTGCGCGAGTTGGCCGAGCACAAACTGGCATCGGAAGAGGGGCCTGAAAAGAAAGTCTCACGGCCGAAGAAGAAGATCAGCCGGGCCGGATGGGCCCGTTCCAAGAAAGCGAAGGTCGTATGAAGGTCCGAACTCATCGGTGCGGAGAGCTGACGAAGGCTGCGGTCGGGCAGACCGTCGTCTTGAACGGCTGGGTCCAGCGGCGGCGCGACCATGGCATGGTCATGTTCATCGATCTGCGGGATCGAACCGGGCTGACGCAGGTGGTGTTCAATGCCGAGCGTAATGCGGCCGTACATCAAGCGTCCCATGCCTTGCGCAGCGAATGTGTCGTGTCGGTGACCGGGCAAGTGATGGCCCGGCCTGATGAGTCCAAGAATCCGAATCTGCCGACCGGTGAGATTGAAATCTTCGTGGATGCCGTCGAGATCTTGAACGAGTCGAAGACGCCGCCGTTTGTCATTGAAGACGATGCTGAAATCACGGAGTCGATCCGGCTGAAGTACCGCTATCTGGACCTTCGTCGTCCGAAGATGCAGCGGATCTTGACCCTCCGGCATAACATCATGCAGGCGGTCCGGAGCTTCCTGAACGACGAACGGTTTCTTGAAGTGGAAACGCCGATTCTGACCAAGAGCACGCCGGAAGGCGCGCGGGACTATTTGGTGCCGAGCCGGGTGAACCCCGGTCAATTTTACGCATTGCCGCAGTCGCCGCAGCTCTTCAAGCAGGTGCTTATGGTGAGCGGCGTCGATCGCTACTACCAGATTGCCCGCTGTTTCCGTGACGAGGATTTGCGCAACGACCGGCAGCCTGAGTTTACCCAGATCGATCTCGAGATGTCCTTTGTCGATCGGCTGGACGTCATGGGCTTGATGGAGCAGATGATCGTGAAGGTGTTCCGCGAGGCAGGCGGCGTCCAATTGCCGACTCCATTTCCGCGCATGACCTATGCCGAGGCGGTGGGCCGTTATGGATCGGACAAGCCGGATCTGCGTTTCGATATGCCGCTGCATGACGTGACGGCCTTTGCCGCAGCCAGCGAGTTCAAGGTCTTCAAGGAGGCGGCGACCAAGGGCGGGATCGTGA
>CAYHQK010000046.1:0-13281 GCA_964358535.1 uncultured Nitrospira sp.
CTTCGAGGAAGATCACCATCTCGTGATAGACCTCCGGCGACCCCAGGCCGTAGATACAGGAGACCGACGAGACGATCAGCACGTCGTTCCGTTGAAGTAGCGCGGACGTCGCCGCATGCCGCATCTGATCGATCGCATCGTTCACGGAGGCGTCCTTGGCGATATAGGTGTTGCTTTGCGGGATGTAGGCTTCCGGCTGGTAGTAATCGTAGTAGCTGACGAAATACTCCACCGCATTGTGGGGGAAAAACTGCTTGAACTCTTGATAGAGCTGACCGGCCAGCGTCTTGTTATGGACCAGCACCAGGGTGGGCTTCTGCACCTGCGCCACCACGTTGGCCACGGTAAAGGTCTTACCGGACCCGGTGACGCCCAGCAACGTTTGATGCTTTCGGCCAGCCGTAATCCCGGCCACCAACTTGTCGATGGCCTGGCCTTGATCTCCGCAGGGCTTGAATGGGGCTTCGAGTTGGAACAGCGGCATGGAACGACCTTTCAGCCGTTATCTTACCATCGAACAGCGCATACGCACAGAAGTGCGCCAGGGGGAAAGTGACTGGCCCTCAACACACCACCGGCCCCTTTCGGGGCCGGCAGCATCTGAGTGTCTTAGTAGCGTGAATGCCTGGTCGCGCCGACCGGGGCTCCCGGCCGATGAGCGGAACCACGGTTCTCACCGCCGAAGGAGCGTCGACCAGCCGGTTCCGAGCTTCGGCGGGGCCGCGCGCGAGGATCCTGATAGTCGCTCGCCGGCATAGGAGCCGGAGTGGGAAGAGCGGCCAGCACGGGAAGCGCGAGCTTCGTCGTCTCGATCTTCAACTGTCTCACCATGCGAAGATACTCTCGCTCTTCGGACTGCGAGAGAATCAGGAAGGTCGACCCTTCCTTCTCTGCGCGACCGGTCCGGCCGGTCCGGTGGACATATGAATTCGGATTGGTCGGCAATTCGTAATGAATCACCTGAACCACATCCTGAATATCGAGGCCTCTGGCTGCCACATCGGTCGCCACGAGCGAGCGGATGTGGCCGGCCCGAAAGGCGCCGAGCGTCCGTTCCCGCTGTGCCTGGCTATGGTTGCCGGTCAAGGAACCGATCGAAGCCGGTTCCCCGCCCAAATGGGCCGCCAATCGCCGCACCTTATACTTTTGATCGCAGAACACCATCGACCGCTCCCCACCCTTCAACGCATGGAGCAAGGTATGCACGAGCTGTGTGCGCACCTGGTCTCCCGGCACGACATAGTAGGCATGCACGATCGTCGTCGGACTGTTGATCCCAGGGTCAACCGCGATGCGCACGGGATCGCGCTGCATGCTCTGCGCGAGCGTCTGAATGTCCCCCGAAAAGGTCGCGGAGAACAACAGCGTCTGGCGCTCAGCCGGAAGGAGACGGATGATCCGCTGGATGTCGCGCAGGAATCCGCGGTCCAACATCTGATCGGCTTCATCCATCACGAGAAACGTCACGCCACCCAACTTCAAGTGACCGGAACCGGCCAAGTCGAGCAACCGGCCCGGCGTTCCGACCACCACCAAGGGAGGCCGTTGCAACGCGCGGTACTGCCGCTCGATCGGCGTGCCGCCGTAGACCGACAAGGAGGTCACGGACGCCGGAGCATACTTGCGCAGCTCCATTTCAATCTGAAGCGCCAGTTCACGCGTCGGCGCCAGCACGAGAAACTTCGGGCCGGCAGAATGGCTCGGTCCGCCAGACTTGGCATAGGGGCCAGGCGCAGGCGCCGAGGCCTCCCGCCGCATGACCTGTTCGATAATCGGTAGCAAAAACGCCAGGGTTTTTCCGCTCCCTGTTTTGGCCTGCGCCATAATATCCCGGCCTTCCAGCGCCACGGGAATGGCAGCCTGCTGCACCGGTGTCGGTGTCGTCAGACCAGCCTGTATCAGGCGCTGGGCAAGGGAGGGCTGTAGATTCATATCAGCAAACGTAGACATAGAACTCCTTGTACGGGGCAAACTTCCTGGGACTGCACGGTCCGACCTCGTCAGAGGGCCGGGAAACGCATCGAAGTGATGGGCAATTCTAGGAAGGAAATAGCGGGGCTGCCGGATAGGCAGCCCCGACGTGAAAAACACTCGCTAGGATTAGTACCGGTCGCCGCCGCGGCCACCGCCGCCGCCACCAGTGCGGGGCTCTTGCGGACGCGCTTCGTTGACGGTCAACGTGCGACCACCCAACTCAGTGCCGTTCAGCGCAGTGATCGCTGATTGCGCTTCCGAATCCGAGGACATTTCCACGAATCCGAACCCGCGGGACTGGCCGGTGAACTTATCCGTGATGATTCTGGATGAGGTCACTGCTCCATGAACAGCAAACAGATCGCTCAGCTGTTGTTCAGTTGTAGAATAAGGCAAACCGCCGACGTAAATCTTAGAACCCATTGGGCTCCTCCTTTGAAAATATGTGTTGTCTTGGACTGGAGATCAAAGTGAGGAAGGAATGGGCCGAAGACGCAAAGACCATGGCGACTCAAGGCTGGCTTCCGATCAAATTCCCACACAAAACCAAAACAACATCTGTCTGAGGCCTTGTCACTCTCTGCGGTATCACCACCAGGCCCTTCGTGATGACACACAAGCCACACTGTACTCCTCAGCCCTCTCAAATGCAAGCGATGGCACAATCACGCGCGAGACGAGGTCGTTCGCTAATAGGCCGCAGGGGCAGACAGCGGGCGCTGTGAAAACAGGGGGATGGCGTGCAAGCTGTCAAAATCTAAGGAGGTTTGTCCTCGAACCAGGAGCCCGACTTGCCCGATCGCCAGCGACTGATCTTCAACTGTCACGACGAACTGCCCGTCAAAGAACGTCTCGATAAAGTCCTTAGTAAGGGTGGTGTTTCGCTGGATTCGCAACGTATGCCAGGGAACCCCCTTGGGCAGAATCGGCGCCTGCGCGAGTCTCAGCTCCTTGCCATCTACCACTCGGCTCACATCCAGCGTCTTGGTCGCCAGATTGACCACCGCCGCATAGAAGTGCGTGGCATCCCTCACCCCGAATACCACTCCGCCCACCCCTGTTGCGGCATCGAGGGAAAATCGCATCCGGACCGACACATCCGGATATTCATATTGAAACCCGTTGGCGACGATCAAACGGTAACAGGTCACGGCCTGGCAGGATGAATGCACGACCAGAATGTTGGCCGCCGAGGGGGCCTCGCTGTCAGCCTTGATCGTCCAATCCGCAGCCGGCCCCTTTCCAAACCCCAGCATCGAGAATCCGGCCGGAGCCTCGCCGGGCTTTTGCTGGTCGAAGGTCCAGCGATTAAACAGTCCCTCCCGGGACTGATCTTTCAAGTTAGCTTCTTTTTCCGCATGGCTCTCGAGCTGAATGGCCTGCGACCGCTCGACAGACAGGCTCCACTCACCGGCAATAGCAGCCAGCGCGCATAACAAGAAGATCCTGCCGATGCGCCCAGACTGAATACGAATGCCACGCTCTCTCACGTCTCCCCCTCAACTACTGCTTACTTCGATGGCCGCTTCTTCAGGTCCAGAATATCCTGCTGGAACCGGTCTCGCGCCGCAGCGATCGCCTTCCGCCGCTGCCACCGATCCCAGGTCCACCAGCGAAGGCGACTCCGAAACGGGACCACCGGCGGTGGCGCACTGCCCCCAGGCGCATGCTGAAAATCATAGCCCTGGCGCGACTCGCGATTCTCAAAGAATCGGCGGTAGAGATGATCGTATAATCCTTTGCCTGAGTCGCCTGCAGCCACGGCACCCTCCCTACAATAAGCTCAACGTCTTCACGCTCCGCTACCGGAGCCCACCAGATCTAACACGGACGGACAGACCGACGACTTACCAGCCCGCTCACCCCTTACGCTCCGGAACTGCTGCTCGATCCAGGCATAATACCTCCACGCTCTGGTGAAAGAGAAGAGCCGCAATAAGACTACGCTGACAAATTAGGGGATCTCGTCGAGAATATTGGATTGGATCGATGACACAGGCGCAGTTTGCCGGGGAGGACCAGGAAGGACGAGCGGTGAACCGATCTGGTTGGCGCCCTGGATGAGTCCGATCGAGAGTTGCGGCCCGAGCGTGGTCACAGCCCCGCTCCATGCCTGACCGGTCGTGGGATTTCGAAAGCTGAACGATTGAAAATTGTTCCCGGGATTGTAGAGAAACCCCTGTGTGCCCTGATTGTCGAGATAGAGATTTCCCGGGCCGGTTAAATTAAACAGCGGCGCGACCCCTCCGTCGAACGAACGAACACTGGAGATCGATTGCCCCCAGGCCTGCGAGTCCGGCGACGACAGCCCGCATGGGAGCATAGCCAGCGCACAGAGCGCAGCAGGAAACGCTGCGGCAGACAGCATGGGTTGCGTGACCCGATGGATCTGGAGTCTCACCGAACTTAGCCCATGACAGATTCGCATGAAATCATTATAGTACGGGGAAATATTCTTTGTCGATCAAAGGGGGCGTTATGGAGCAGCATACAGGAACACATGGATGGTGGCGCGCATACGGTTATGCCGTCGGCGTCGGCCTGCTCCTGTTACCTGAGCTTAGCTGGGGGCTGGAGGTCGGCAAAACTCCGCCTGCTGAACGACGTGAGAGCATCTCCCTCGCCGACGCGGCACTGCAAGCGCTGAAACATAATCTGGACATCAACATCAGCCGCCAGACGAAGGAGAGCCGGCAAGCCGACATCACCGTCGAACAAGCCAAATTCGACCCAACGCTGAGCGTCAACGGTCAATACAACCGAACGGTGAACCCCCTCAACCGACCGGTATTCGGCGGAACCCCCGGCGCCTTGGGCGATATTACGACGTTCGATCAACGGAACCACTCCGTCACACTCGATGCGACGACGAATTTGCTCACCGGCGGCAACGTCGATTTGAACTACAGTCCCGCTCGAACGATGGTGAACCAGAATGTGGCTACCGGCTTCCTGTTCAACCCCTCCTATACAGGCGGCCTCGCCCTGACGCTCACACAACCCTTGCTCCGCAACGCCGGCCTCGACGTCACCAAGACCTTCATCCGCGTCGCGCAGAACAATGCCTCCGTCGAGGAACATGTCTTTCGCGATCGCGTCCTCACTGTCCTGGCCACGGTGGAACAAACCTATTGGGAAGTCGTCTTCGCCAACGAGAACCTGAAAGTGGCGGAGGCAGCCCTGAAGGCGGCGCAGGAACTCCTGGCCAGCAACCGCGCCAAGGCGAAGGCCGGCGTCATGTCGATCGTCGATGTCCTCCAAGCCGAAGCGGCGGTCGCCTCGCGGGTCGAACAGGTCCTGGTTGCGGATAAAACGATTCGAGATCAGGAGGATCAGTTGCGCCGATTGCTCAATCCGGCAGAAGAGGACTTGCGTCAGGACTTGCGTCTGACCCCGCTCGACCAACCAGTCGTGACCCTCGAACCCATCAGCCTGCAGGAAGCCATCGACACGGCCATCGCACAGCGGCCGGAAATCGTCCAAGCAAAGAAGAACATGGAGTCGAGCGATCTCAACACCAAGTTCGCCAAAAACCAGATCCTCCCGACCCTCTCGTTCCAAGGCACGATGGGCATGGCAGGGCTCGGGAAAGACTATGGCGACTCCGTGAACAAAAACTTCAGCGGCGATTACTACAATTATGGCGCGGGCCTCGTGTTGAGCTACCCGCTCGGCAACCGCTCCGCCTGGAGCACCTACAATAAGCGGCAGCTGGAGGGCAAAAACGCCGAAGCCTCGCTCGTGAGTGTGCGGCAGCAGATCATCGTGGGAGTGCGCGAAGCCGTCCGCCGCGTCCAGACGGATTTCAAACGGATCGAGACCACCAGATCGGCCAGAATCATGGCCGAGAAACAGTTGCAGGCGGAGCAAGAGCGGCTGAAGGTGGGATTGAGCACGACTCGTTTCGTCCTCGACTTCCAACGCGATCTCGCGACGGCCCAAGGGAACGAATTGCGCGCCACGGTCGACTACAACAAAGCGCTCTCCAACCTCGCGCGGCACAAAGCCACCACCCTCGACCGCTACAACTTCCAACTGAACTGACGGCCTCCATGATGGAGCCCGAGCCTGGTCCTCACGCAACACCGACTCAGGCAGAAGAACGGGGAGCAGCCCTCGCGCTACTTCCTATCGCTGCGACGCTCGACTTCTATGCCCTCCCCGCCTCGCTCCAAGAGCAAACGCTTGTCCAATTCGCGCCACAGATCCTCGCCTATCTTGCCTTCGGCCTTTGGGCCACGCAGAACCGCGGCATCGCCGCTCGGCTCGGGCTGGAACAACAGAACATATGGAAGGGCCTGCGTTGGGGGCTCCTGACAGGCCTGCTACTCGGTTGCCTGAATAGCGTCGTGATTCTCTCGGTCTCCCCCTCTCTGGGGTATGGCATCGGCTTCCTGACAACGACGCCGCATGCCCAACTCCCCCTCTTCGTCATGGTCCCCTGGTTCATCTGTGGTATCGCCCTCTTTGTAGAACTGAATTTTCGAGGCTTCCTCTTAGGCCGGCTGGCTGCTCTTGAATCGGGGCTCTGGAGACCCGGTCTTACCTCTCGCCTCTCGCCCCTCGCCCTTTTCACCAGCGCAGGGGTATTTGCCTTCGACCCCTTCATGGTGAATACTTTCCAGCACCTGCATTGGATCGCACTCTGGGACGGTCTCATCTGGGGCATCATCTGGCTAAGAACCAACAACCTCTATGCCACGATCATCGCCCACGCAGTGGAAGTGCTGGTAATGTATTGTGCCATCCGAGCCACCCTAATGCTGTGAGCCACCTATGAACCCTTCATTCTCCAGTGTTCTGGTGAATGACGTCTTCGGGGACCCTGGAGTCTATGTCGAGGTCCGCTGGTCGAAGCGGGCGCTGCTGTTCGACCTAGGCCACAATGACGAGCTGGGAGCGAGGAGGCTCCTGCGGGCCAACGACATCTTCATTTCCCACACGCACCTGGACCACTTTATCGGCTTCGACACAGTTCTGCGAGTGGCCTTGGGGCGAGGCAAGACCGTCCGACTATTCGGCCCGCCAGGACTCATCAATAATGTGCAGGGCAAATTGCAGGGCTACACCTGGAATCTGGTGGATGGCTATCCCCTGACCCTGGACGTCCAGGAATTTCATCCCCAGGAAATCAGACGGACCCTGTTCCGCGCCACCGACTCGTTCCGCCCGGATGCACAACCATCGCGCGCGCTCGCACCGGAACCAGCCACAGGCCGATTCACGGTCCTCACCGATCCCATGTTCACCGTGAACGCCGTCTCCTTGAACCATCGCATTCCCTCGTTTGCCTATTCGCTGGAGGAACAATTCCATATCAATGTGAATAAGCAGCAACTCCACGAGGCAAACCTGCCGGTCGGCTCCTGGCTCAAGGATGTGAAGCAATACATCTGGCAGGGGCAACCGGACGAGTTCCGCTTCACCGCCACCCTCTACGACAAACACCACCGCGAGGAGCGGGAGCTGATATTGGGCGAGGTCAAAGAACGGTTTTGCACCATCTCACGAGGACAAAAGATTGCCTACGTGGTCGATGCCAGATTCGACGAAGAGAATGAAGCGAAAATCATTGCCCTCGCTCAGGGCGCAGACCTGCTCTACTGTGAATCACCCTACCTGGATGTCGATGCAGAGAAAGCCCGCACCCGCTATCATCTGACAGCCAGACAAGCAGGCCTCATGGCACGCAAGGCCCAAGTGCGCGACTTAGTTGTCTTTCACTTCTCACCCCGGTATACAGGACAGGGCGAAGCCTTGGAGCGAGAGGCGAGGGAAGCGTTTCAAGGAACCTGAGGAGAAGGCAACGTGAATGATTTCGTGAAATATGCCGTCTATTTTCTATTGGGCGGCACCATCGTCAGCGTCTCCACCTACCTCGGATCTCAAGGCCGTTCGTTCCTCGCCGCCTTTGCCAGCACCTTCCCTGCCATCACAGGAGCGACGTTCATTCTGATCTATCTAAACGGGGGCAACGAATCCTTGGTAGGCTACGCGAAGCACCTCTTGTGGTTTGTGCCGCCCTGGATCGTCTACGTCCTCGCCATGATCTATGGCGTGCCGCGAATCGGCTTCTGGCCGGCCATGGCCCTCTCCATGACGCTCTACTTCGGCTGCATCGGGCTGGTCAAACTGGCAATCCGATAACCGCCGCCCCCGCTTCCCTCGATCTCTCCTTGAACCCCTGCTGGGGGATTGTTACGATGCCCCTTTTCTCTATTCCCGCAACCGATTTATGGCAAGCACTAGACAGCCTCCCATTCCTTCACGAGACCTGATCGTCGAAGGGGCGCGTCAAAACAACCTCAAGAACATCTCGCTCCGCATCCCCCACAATCAGGTCACGGCCATCACGGGGGTATCGGGATCTGGGAAATCCTCGCTCGCCTTCGACACGCTGTTCGCCGAAGGCCAATGGCGCTATGTGGAATCGCTCTCCATCTATGCCCGCATGTTTCTCGACAAGGTCAATCGCCCCGATGTCGACCGGATCATCAACGTCCGCCCCGCCATTGCGATCGAGCAGAAGAACCCCATCCGCACCGCCCGCTCGACGGTCGGGACCACGACCGAGATTGCCGACCTCCTGCGACTCCTCTTCGCCAAAGTGGGCCATCCCGTCTGCCCCGATTGCGCCATCGATGCGCGCAGCTTTCACCCCGGCAGCGTCGCCGACGACCTCCTGAGCCATTGTGCCGACGCGCGAGCGATGATCCTCTTTCCGGTCAAAACCCCGGAACCGAAACAGGACCAGGCCTTTCTCCAATCACTCTTGCTACGCGGCTTCACCAGACTGCAGTGCGACAAAGAAACCCTCGATCTCCACGAGGTCCACGGCCTGCCCAAGACCAGGCCGGACCATCTCCATGTGGTCCTCGACCGGTTGGTGATCCGTGAGGACAATCGGTCCCGCCTCGTCGAAGCGATTGAAACCGCATTGCGCGAAGGCGAAGGCCTCTGCCGCGTGGAGGTCATCGACCAGGGCGCCCGCACCTACAGCACGGACTTCCGCTGCCAGCCATGTGGCAGAACCTTCGAACCGATTCGTCCGGTCCTCTTTTCCTTCAATCATCCGCTCGGTGCCTGTCCCGAATGCAAAGGGTTTGGCAATATTCTCCGGTACGATCCCGACCTCGTCATTCCCGACCACAGCAAGTCGCTAGCCCAAGGCGCCATCGAGCCCTCGAGCAAACCCAGCGGCGATTGGTGGCAGAAGCAAATGTTGCTCTCCATGAAGCGGCGGGGCGTCGATCTCTCGGCCCCCTACAAGGATCTCTCACAGGAGATTCAGCAGATGCTCTGGCAGGGAGCGGGCAAGATGGAGGGGGTGCAGCAGTTCTTCGACTACCTGGAAGGGAAGCGCTACAAACTGCATGTGCGCGTGATGCTCAGCCGCTACAGGACGCCGGTCCCCTGCCCGACTTGCGCTGGCTCCCGCCTCAGACCGGACGCGCGCTACGTGAAGATCGCAGGCAGGGACATTCATGAGCTGTCCTCACTCACGATCGAAGAGGTGGCAGCCTGGCTCGCAGCCCTCCCCCTCTCGTCCTATGAAGAACAGGTCGCCCGCGACATCCTCAGACAGTTGACGGCCAAGCTCGGCTTTCTCCTCCGCGTGGGCCTCAGCTACCTGACCCTCTCCCGTCAGACCCGCACTCTCTCAGGAGGCGAGGCCCAACGCGCCGCCTTGGCCAATCAACTCGGCGCGCGTCTAGTCGGCACCCTCTACGTCCTCGATGAACCGACCATCGGCCTCCATCCTCGCGACACAGCCACGCTCGCCGGCATCCTGCGAGAGCTGGCAGTCCAAGGCAACACCGTGGTTGTCGTCGAACATGATCGCCAGATGATGCTGGCCTCCGATTATCTGGTCGAGCTGGGCCCCCTGTCGGGAGAAAAAGGCGGCGAGGTGATCTGCGCCGCGCCGCGGCAAGAATTCATCGCAGACAAACGGTCGATTACGGCGCGCTACCTGCGTGGAGAAGACGAAATTGCCACGCCCCGCTCTCGACGAAAGGGTAATGGGAAGCTGCTGGTCATCGCCGGGGCTTGCGAGAACAACCTCAAAGATCTGTTCGTCCGTATTCCGCTCGGCATGTTGGTCTGTGTCACTGGCGTTTCCGGCTCCGGCAAGAGCACCCTGGTCGAAGACACGCTCTATCGCGCCGTCGCCCGCGCCTTTCGTATCGAATCCCTGCCCATGGGCAAGTTTCGCGCGATCAAGGGGATCGAACATCTGACTGGCATCAAACTCATCGACCAGGAACCGATCGGCCGAACCCCCCGCTCCAATCCGATCACCTATCTAAAAGCCTTCGATGACGTGCGCTCCCTCTTCGCCTCCGAGCGCGAAGCGCTCAGAAGCGGGCTGACTCCCGGCCATTTCTCCTTTAATACCGCCGGTGGCCGGTGCGACAAATGCGAAGGGAGCGGCGTCGAAAAGCTGGAAATGTATTTCTTCGAGGATATCTATGCCACCTGCGACGCCTGCGACGGGAAGCGATTCAAGCCGAGCGTCCTCTCCATTCGCTATCGCGGGAAAACGATCCATGACGTCTTACAGATGACCGCCGAAGACGCGCTGGGCTTTTTCAGCGGTTCGCCCAAGCTGACAGAAAAACTCCACCTGCTCACATCCATCGGGCTCGGCTATCTCCGGCTCGGCCAAGCCGCGACCACCCTCTCCGGCGGCGAGGCCCAGCGGTTGAAGATCGCCGCAGAACTCAAAGGCTCCTCCACGAAAAGCGGGCTCTACATCATGGATGAACCAACCACCGGCCTGCATGTCGAGGACATCAAGAAGCTCCTGGCGATGCTGCAGAAGCTGGTGAACAGCGGCAATACCGTGGTGGTGGTGGAACACAACCTGGATGTGATCAAAAGCGCGGATTGGATCATCGACCTAGGGCCGGAAGGCGGATCAGCAGGCGGGCAAATTGTAGCGGAAGGGAGACCGGAGCAAGTCGCGAAGGTGGCAGGGTCTCATACGGGGAGATTTCTCGCCCCCCTGCTTATCGGCAATGAATAGACGAGATGCCCAAGCCTAGAGCCCTGGCCGCTTCTCGGCTGTCAGAATTATCTCCATCGGCTGCCCTGCACGCCGCACATCCAACTGCAATGCTTTCCCTGCCTCAACCTGACAGAGCCGCTTAGCCGCTCGTTCTGATTTAACCGTCGCAAGACCGATTCCATTACAGGCCACAACTCGATCACCGACCTTGAGACCAGCCTTGTCAGCAGGCAGGCCGCCGCGCAGCTCCTTCACGAGGTAGTAGCGCGCGCCGGCTGATTCTTGCAGCTCCCAGTTCACGCCGATCCGTCCGGACCCGAGCAACCCGGTTTGTGAACCGAACCGTGCGAGAATCCGGTGCGCGATGACACGGGCCAAACCATCCGGATCATCGGCCGTGACGTCCGAACCCTGCCCGTCCCCGCTGAATAACACCAAACCGCTCTCGACATCGATCATCCGTAGCGCCAACGACACGCGGCTGACCTGGTCCCCCTCTGTGCGCTCCCATTGTTGCACTTCGCCCACGACAATGGCGTGAGCCCCGACAAGCTTCCCGACTTTCAGCACCTCGGCATCATCGGCATGTTTCAGTTGAATGACCTGTTCCTTCAGCAGATCGTCGAGCTTGGCTCGCTCGACCATATTGACGTCCAAGTCCAACAACAAGGTCGTCACGATCCCGGCGACACGAGAGCCGGAGCCTTGGGCTGCTGCCGCATCGACGAAGGGCAGCACGGCCATCGTCCGATAGCGATCGATCGTGTCTCGATTGATCGGGCCGACGCCGGTGACGACCGGCTCAGGCCGTCCGAGCATCCCGCCGGATCCTAGAACTGCAGTGCCGGACGAGGCACAGGCGCGGCGCCGTTGCAGAATGGCGGACGGCGCACCCCAGGCACAGAGCTCATCGTTCACCAGCACGACGTGGTAGGGATATTCGCGTTGATGTTCTGTTGCGACGTTGGTGAAGGGGTAGAAAATACAGCCGCCGATCCAGATGGACACAGGGCAGAGCGCCAACTCATAGAGCCACTGTTTACGGGCCGTGAGGGAATATTCCCAGACCAGGAGGCGGCCATCGTCGCGCAAGACACGATCCGGACGGCCGATCTGGTCAATCACCTCGGCCTTCGTCATCGGCACAGCCAGCCGATCCAGCTTGGATTCAGATTTCACCGCTGTATAGAGCACGCCGCAGCCGGAACAGGCATAGGCAAGGAGGGCTAGTCCGACACAACAGCCAATCCGTCTCCCCATACAACGCCGCTCCAAAGAGGCCAACCGCACGAGGAGGCAGGGTACCACCGGCACAAATAGGCTGCAATGGAACTGAGGGAGGAAGAAAAGCCGCGAGACTAACAGGCTATTGAAACCTGGTGGGCATTCACTGGATCCACACCGCGAACAACTCCTGGACGGTGCCCTCCCCCTCAGGATGCTCCAAAAGACCGTCAGCAAGGCCGCAGCTCCGAGCTGACCCTCGTTTCACCTTTCACGTTTTACGTTTCACGGGTTCCGAGAACGAAGCTGGCGGGCTTTTTCAGCATCCTGCTAATTCAAGGAGGGGTCGAACGGCATATCCGCATACAGACGATAGTCGTCACCGAGCGCACTCACGATGTCAGGCCAGACACGAGTGGGATCCTTGTCAAAGACAACGTTGGAATCTGCCGGAATGGTGAACCAGGATCCGGTCTTCATTTCAGACTCCAGTTGCCCTGGGCCCCAGCCGGAATAGCCGAGGTACGCGCGGAACGCATCGCGCCCTTCACTGGCAGTCAAAATACGATCGACGAGATCCGTATCCCCTCCGAGACAAATCCCATCGAAGACATGGTGGGAGTTCTCAGGCAATTGATCCAAGCGATAGAGCATCATGACCTGATTCGTCTGCACCGGCCCTCCGGAAAAGAGGACATGCTGCTGGCCTTCCAGAATCGGCACTTGCGGCAAGGCCTCCGAGACCGACATGGCCGTCGGGCGATTGACCACAACGCCCAGCGCACCCTCAGCCCCGTGCTCGCACAGCAACACTACGGTCTGCCGAAAGTTCGGATCGCGCAAGGACGGCGCCGCAATAAGGAAGATGCCTTTCCCGAGTGGAGCTTTCATAGCCATAATCCTACCGTGCGCACCAGTGAGGCGCAAGCGGCATAGGAAACTAAGCCCTGCAGATGGAACTCGCAGGATGCTGAAACAGGCCGTCCAGCAAGGCCGCAGGCGAGTCGAAACCGGAGGCGTACCCTCTCCGGGTACGTTGAGGATTTCGATGAGCCGAGAACGAAGCTGGCGGC
>CAYHQK010000047.1:0-13171 GCA_964358535.1 uncultured Nitrospira sp.
CCCTCTACGCCCCCATCTTATTCGCACCGGTTTTCGCCACCAGCAAATTGGCCTGATGGAGGGATTCGATCGTCCCGGCGTCAGTCCACCAGCCCTCCAAAATATCCCAGGTCAATGTTCCTTCCGCGATGTAGGCATTATTGACGTCGGTAATTTCAAGTTCGCCACGGCCGGACGGCTTGAGGGTCTTGATGATATCGAATACGTGCGCATCATAAAAATACATGCCCGTGACCGCATAGGAAGATCGGGGATTCGCCGGCTTCTCCTCGATCTTCACAACCCGATTCCCTTCAAGGATCGGCACCCCGAACCGTTGCGGGTCCTTCACGTCCTTCAATAGAATTTTTGCCCCCTGCTGCTGCTTCCGAAACGCGTCGGCGGCGCGGGCGATGTTGCCTTCGATAATATTGTCACCCAAGATCACACAGATCGATTCACCATCCGCAAAATGCTCGGCCAATCTGAGAGCATCGGCAATCCCGCCTTCACCCTCTTGGTAGGTATAGTTCAGCCGCTTCAGACCGAAGTCTTTCCCGTTACCCAGCAATCTCAGGAAATCTCCCGCGCTGTTGCCGCCCGTGACCAGCATGATTTCATCGATCCCGGCATTGGCCAACGCCTGAATGGGATAGTAAATCATGGGCCGATCGTAGACCGGCAGCAAATGTTTATTGGTGACTTTGGTGAGCGGAAGCAACCTGCTCCCTAATCCGCCAGCCAGAACGACGCCTCTCATCCTCTACACACTCCTCCCACACCGAGCTTCCGAACCCTGCCTTGTGACTGCTGAAGATTGTACCAGGGCCACACCCGGGCAGACAGGGAAAATAATTCGGGAAACAAGGCACGCAACAGGCCCAGGGCCCCGACAATTAATGGATGTGCTCAATGCTGCAGGACGATGCCGGAGTATAGGTCGGGACCGCCTCCTTGAGCCGGCGAAGCAGCTCATCGTCATCACCCTGGCTCACCGCAGCTTCAAGCTGAACGATCGCCCGATCGAGGCGATCCGATTGCATCGCCGGGGGACTGATGGCGCGCCGGATCTTTGCATGTTGCGTGGGCTCAACCCGTTCCGTCTCTTCAAAAAGTTCTTCATACAATTTTTCCCCTGGACGCAACCCGCTATACACAATCTGAATATCCTGGTCAGGCACAAAACCGGACAAGACAATCATATTCCTAGCCAGATCGGCCACTTTAACCTGCTCTCCCATATCCAGCACGAACACCTCGCCGCCCCGTCCCAACAGGCTGGCCTGCAGCACCAATTGCACCGCTTCCGGAATCGTCATGAAGAACCGTTTGATCTCGGGGTGAGTCACCGTAACCGGGCCTCCCCTTCGAATCTGGTCCGCAAATAATGGAACGACACTCCCGTTACTGCCCAGCACGTTTCCAAACCGAACCACCGTAAACTTCGTCTGGCCTCGACGACTCAGGCTCTGCAACAGGTCTTCAGCTACCCGTTTCGTGGCACCCATGACACTTGTCGGATTCACCGCCTTGTCGGTGGAAATGAGCACGAAACGATTGACCCCGCAAGCCAATGCCGCCTCGGCCACAACTTTTGTCCCAAAGATGTTATTGCGAACGGCCTCCTTAGGATTGAGCTCCATTAACGGCACATGCTTATGCGCCGCAGCATGAAAGACAAGCTCAGGGTCCGTTTGCTTCAAGACCTCAATCACCCGGTCCTGTACTGTGACATCTCCCACCGCCGGAACGATCCTGACTTTCGGAAATTGCATCCGCAGCTCAAGATCTAACGCATAGAGTCCATTCTCATACCGCTCAAAGAGAATCAACGAAGCCGGTTGGTAGCGAGCGATCTGCCGGCAGAGCTCAGACCCGATCGAGCCCCCGGCGCCGGTCACAAGCACTCGTTTCCCTTCGAGCAACGGATGCAACTCCTGCCGATCCATCTGAATCGGTTCACGTTGCAGGAGATCCTCCAGACTCATCGGCCTGACCTGTCTCAGCGCCTCAGGATTTGCCAGCAGTTGTTTCATGCTCGGCAAGATCTTGATGGGAACCTTGCACCCCTCCGAGGCTGCGAGGATTCGTTGCTTTAGTCCGGTCGAAGCAGAGGGAATCGCCACAATAATCTCATGCGCGACCAGCTCGTGCGCCAGAGCGGGAATATCCCCAATCGCCCCCACGACCGGCACCCCGTGAATTTTCATCTTCCGCTTGACCGGATCGTCGTCCACCAATCCAACAGGTCTGTAGTGCCCCCCTCCGTCGCTCAACATATCCCTGACCAGCAACTCACCGGCATGGCCAGCTCCAACCACCAACACCCTTCGAGCCGTAGGACTTACGACCTGAAGCCATTCGCGGAACCAGCGAACGGCCAACCGAATACCAGCAAGGAAAAGCCCGCTAAACACACCTGTAAGAATAATAACCGAACGGGGATAGGAGACCCACCCGAGGAGACCATGTACCACACCGTAAAACACCGCAGAACTGGCGACGGAGGCCCAGAGGATACGGCCCAAATCATGAAGGCCGACATAACGCCAAAGCCCACGCTGAATACCAAATGCGGCAAGACCGACACCATAGATGACCAATACGATAGGCAGGCCCCTGAGGAACAGCCTTGCCTGGTCGGGGGGAATGTCCCCTTCGAATCGAAGCGCAAAGGCCGTCACATTCGCCGCAGCAATCAGTCCGAGTTGTATGCAGACCACAAAAGCTGACCTATGCTGAAGCACTAACTGCCCATAGTGATGGACGACACGATGAAACAGTGAAATCACAACTTTTTGCATATGCTTATTCTCAGCCTAATCGCGGGGACTAGCAGTTACGCTTCCACCGACACGCCAGATCTTCTGGCGCAGGAATCCTTCGCTCGCCCATCACAGGAAGGGTAGCTCAAGACGGCCAGCGCTAGAAACACCCAGAAAAATATGGCCAACGACCCAACCAGCATTTGATCGAACTGCAACCGTAGCATCAACCCTGTAACACTGCCAACGGTCCCCAGGAGCATGGCTTTAGGCATCCACTCATGAGCACGGCGGTACTCCTCAGCAGTCTTCAGCATAACCCGCGCGATGAACCACCCGAAGAGCAGTAGCCCTGGAAGCCCGACATGGAGAGCGAGATAAAGAAAAATATTATGTGTCCCTGCACGCGAGACGCCATACTGACCAATGACAACTTCTTGACCCTGGCCATACAATGAAAGATAGCTGAGGTTTCCATATCCGATCCCAACCAACCAGTGTTTGGCAATCTCGGACAAGGTAAACCCCCAAATTTCAAACCGATGAAACACAGATGAAAACCCTCTATTAGCAGGAAGCGCGTTCACAATGTCTGCACTCACTCCCGCGACAGGTATTGCCCCCTCGTTGGAAACCAGCAGGACCGCGGCAATCACACATACCGTCACAAGCGCGGCAACAATCTTGGCGGAGACCGAACGGATGAACCAGGCAATCACCCACAGCTCTCCAACCAGGGCGACCAACCCTGCACGCGACTGAGTCGCAAGCAGGCAGACCATCATCATTCCTACCGCAATTACACCGGCACTTTTCACTTCTGGAGGCCCCTCCCCTAATGCCAAAACCAACGCAAAAGGAATGACCATGACGAGAAATGTGGTCAGCCACACTTCAGCAGAAAAAAACGAAACCACGGCTTGAGGATTGTGAAGGTTAAACTGTGAGAGTCCATAGGCCGTGACAACGATAGCGACAATCCCGATCAGCCCCAAGAGTACCTGCCGATAGCGTAGCTCGTTGAAGAAGTAGATGACCGAATAGAAAACCACCATATGCTGAAGCAACTTGCCATATTCCTTCAGACTATAGGACGGAACCACCGCAAAGGGGATCGTGAGTCCAACCCAGACGACAAAAGCCAAGAGGAGCATGTCGTATGGTGTCCGAGAATAGAAAAAGCGCCGATTGGTGACACACCACCCAACCAGCAACCCAAGGAGAAGAATAAACCCGTTTCGCTCAACAATGAGTAATGATTTGAAGGGAAGCACTGCGATATACACCGCCAATACCACGCGGATAATGGTGTCAAAATAGGCCACCCGCTCGGATGACGGCATGGCGCTGAAGGAAGTCGGTGTCATCGCAATCCTCTCAAGAACCGACTGGCTGCATCCGTTGCTCCCTGTCCCTCACTGCGAGGACAAGGAAAACAAACAGCATCACCCACCCACAGAGGATAGCGACCCGCCATTCCTCCGCTGCATGCTGATACAGCATTGCGACGCCTCCGCAGAAAGCCATGAGGGCATATTCGGCTAACACAGTCTTGCGATGCCCCCAGCCGCTGAGCACCAGCCGCTGATAGTAGTGCGTCCGATGGGCGACCCAGACCTTCTCTCCTTGCCAGACCCGACGGATCAGCGTAACAGTCGCATCCAGAATGAATGGCGAAAACAAGATAAACGGCACCCACACGTCGAACACTCCATCCCGACAACCTAAAACGATCAAGGCGCCGCACAAAAATCCACTCACAACGCTCCCCACATCTCCCATGAAAATCTTGGCTGGGGGGAAATTATACGCAAGAAACCCCGCTGAGGCCGCGGACAAGAGAAGGGCCGAGACCAAAATAAATTCGTGTCCCGCCTTCCAGGCAAAGTACGCCATGAACCCACATCCGAGAGTAGTCATCCCTCCAGCAAATCCGTCCATTCCATCCATAAAGTTGTAGAGATTGGTGAACCATACCAAAAACAGAATGGTGATCGTGGACCCCATCCATCCCAGTTCGATTGCTCCAAAGAATGGGAGCTGAATAACCGGAAAGAGGAGGCCCGCTCCGAGGGCGAGGATGCCAGATACGGCAACCTGACACCCAAGTCGAAGCCATACCGGCACTCCTCCACGGTCATCCATGAAAGACACGAAACCTAACAGCATCGTCAGGCCAAGAATCCAGCTTTCCAGATGACCCCACCCCGGCCCCGATAGGCCCTCTCTCATAACCAGAAGTCCAAGAACTCGGGCAGCGATCAAACCAAGAAAAAGGCTCCCGATAATCGCCAGACCTCCCGTCCGCGGAATCGGCACATCATGAAGAGAACGCTCATTGGGGTGGTCCAATAAACACAAGAAAGAGTCAAGGCGAGTCAAGCGCCAGGTTAGCCAGCAAGACAAAGCCCCAACGCCAAAGACAAGCCCCGTAAGCATCATCGTAGACTTGCCCGATAGAAGCGGATCATCTCCGGCACAGCGTCATTGAACCTATACGGAGGGCAATACCCTAGATCTCGCGTGATGGCCGCTGCGCTATACCATGCGGATCCGATCAGTTTCTCTAGCGTTGATGAACTGACCGGAACCGATCGCCCCGTTGCAGTCTGCATAATATCCCCACAGGCTGCCCCCATCTTCAGCATCCAGAGGGGCACCCGCCGCGTCGGGATAGTCTTCCCAAGCCCCGTCCGCAGCAAATCATAGATCGCAGAAATCTCGTACGGCTTCTCGTCCGTCACCACATACGCTGGCTGCCCGATTCTTGGCTGTTGGAGCGCCAACATCGTCGCATGCACAAAATTGCCGACATGGAGCATACTTCGGACGTTATTCACGCGAGGCAGAGGGGGAAAGCGACCCTGATCGATTGCAGCGATCATCCGAAAGAGATTGCCCTTCTGAGTGGGCCCATAGACCATCGGCAAACGAAGCGACACGGCGATGAATCCAGCTTTTTCCGCATAGTCCATGACTAACTGTTCAGCGGCCCATTTCGACTGCCCATAGGGAGTTTCTGGAAACGGCGGCTGGGACTCATCCACACAGCCTACCGTCGTCTCGCCGAACACCTTCACCGTGCTTGCAAACACCACACGGGATGCCCCACCCGCAACAGCCCCTTCTAAGACATTCCGTGTTCCCTCGACATTAATGCCGTGGAAATCCAGGGCAGCCGACTGCTTCTCGTCCAGGACATGAGCTTTGCCGGCCAAATGCACCACGCCAGCACAACCAGCTGTTACAGCTCGCATGGCTCGGGCATCGCGCAAGTCACCCACCGCGACTTCGACATCTGCCGGGAACGATACTGTAAGGGATCGCTCCCGCACGAGAGCACGAACAACATATCCCGCGCCATGGAGTTCTTTGACCAGATGCTCTCCAAGAAATCCAGCAGCTCCTGTGACGAGTACGCGTGTCATACATTTCGGAGGGAGGATCGGCCCTCCCAGCTCTGACCTAACAATTCTCGGTAGAAATCTAGCATTTGGCCGGCAACCCTGGGTACGGAATATTCCCGGACCACTATTTCGCGTGCCGCAACACCCATTGCGGCACATTGGGTGGGATGGTCAAGCAAGAACCCAATGGCCTCCGCAAGCGCGGCTGGGTTTTTTACTGGAACTAACAACCCGTTGCCGTGATGACGAACGACCTCACGGCACCCTGGCACATCCGCTGCCACGATCGGTTTCCCGCATGCTGCTGCCTCCAGCAAAACCTTGGGAAGCCCTTCCCGATAGGACGGCAACGTGACCACTGTCGCCGAAGCCAACACTACGGGCATATCGTCTCGATGTTCCCACCATTCGATAACGCCCTCATGCCCCCACTGCTGCAATTGATGTCGCTCGATTGCCGCAGGGTTATCCTCATCGCATCGCCCGACAAGCACGAAGCGGGCCTGCACTGCCCGCTCCTTCAGCCGACGGGCGGCCTGAACAAATTCGCCCACGCCTTTGTCCCATAACATGCGCGACGCCAGCATAACGACCGGCACTCCCTCTGTCGCTTCGCGTGGGCAAAATCGTTCGACGTCGACACCCGATCCGGGAATGATCCGTGAGCGGCTGGAGACGACGATCCCCTCTTGGACCAACCGATCGCGATCTTCGCTGTTTTGGAATAATGCGAGCGAACGATGATTGAGGGAAAGCGCGGTCTTGAGTCCCAATCGAACACCAAGCTGAAGGCAGACTGACTGGTCAGATCGATCGGTAAACGTATAACCGAGACCGGCAAACGCATTGATAACGGCGGGAACACGCGCGATCCATGCGGCAAAGGAGCCGTACAGAATCGGCTTGAGGGCCACATGGTGGACGATGTCCGGCCGCTCGCGCCGATAAAGCCAAACCAGCTGCATCATCGCCCGCAGCTCGCTGAAAGGGTTTCGGCTGCGACGGAGCAAAGTGAGGGGCAACAGCCGGAAACCTTCCTCCCGAATCTGTTCTCCGTGGCCGGTGACTCGAGTTGCGATTATGACCTCGAACCCCGCATCCCGTGCAGCCCGCGCGAGATCGAGTCGATGGGACCAGAAATACCAATCTTCGGTGATCAGAAAAAGAAGACGAGGACGAGTGCTCATTCACGTTCAACCCAGGCCTGGAACATCAGCACATTCCACAATGGATATTGCCAGTTCCGCTTGCCGGAAAGATGCTCCGCCCACTTTTCCCGGATCGGGGCAGGGTGCAAATAGCCTTCACGGCGGAGTCGCTGCTCATCGAGCAGCTCCTCGACCCACTCACGCAACGGCCCGCGCAGCCAGGAGTCCAATGGCACACCAAACCCCATCTTGGGCCGCTCGATCAACTGCCTGGGCACATACCGGTCGAGGACGCGCCGCAGGAGCCATTTTCCCTCGCCCTCTTGACGGATCTTGAACGAAAGCGGAAGCCGCCAGGCAAACTCCACAACTCGATGATCAAGCAACGGCACGCGCGCTTCCAGACCCACAGCCATGCTAGCCCGATCGACTTTCGTGAGAATATCGTCCGGGAGATACGTGATCAGATCGAGATACATCATGCGCATGGTGAAATCCTGAAGAGTCGCCCAATTAGCTCGGTCTGTGACAGGAGTCAACGGCTCCACCCCCTGCACCACAATCTCGGCAGGATCTTTCCAGAGCGAGATCATGCCCAGATACATGGTGTCCGGGTCCGGCAGCGCCAGCAGAGCCGCGAGCTTGTGCAACTTGTCACCGGGCTTGGCCACCACGGGAAGAAACCGTCCAAACCGTTCAAAGAAATTCGCCCAGGCTGCCGGCGACAAGGACGTGATCCCACCGGCCAAACCACGCCGTATTGACGGAGGCACCAGGTCCAGGTATCTCCACAATCGCCTTCCCCAGAAATACCGGTTATACCCCGCAAACAATTCGTCGCCGCCATCGCCGGATAAGGCCACCGTCACATGCCTGCGCGCCAGCTCAGAGACTAAAAATGTCGGGATTTGAGATGAGTCGGCAAACGGCTCATCATACATAGCCGGCAACCGTGGAATAACCGCTCGCGCCTGCTCAGGAGACACATACAGTTCCGTATGATCCGTCCCTACATGTTCTGCCACTTTTCTAGCATGAATCGCTTCATTGTATTCCGCCTCATGAAACCCGACCGTAAATGTCCGAATCGGACGATTGCTCTGCGCCTGCATGAGCGCCACGACCAGCGATGAATCGATCCCGCCGGACAGAAACGCACCCAAGGGGACATCCGCGATCATCCGTAACCCCACGGCGTTGCGCAGGAGCCCATCGAGTTGCTCGACCGCCTCCGCTTCTGATCCTTTGAATGGGGAGGCACAGCCTGCCTCAACACGTTCCTTCGCGGACCAATAACGAACCGGCCTCCATGCCGCATGACGGGCATCCGGGTCAGGCGAAAATCCCTCAGCTGCTTCGAGCTCCCTTTCCCCCACGGTCAACACACAACCAGCCGACAACTTGTAAACATGCTTATAGATCGACAGTGGCGCTGGCACATACCCTACTCTCATAAATGAGGCTAGAGCCCCGCGGTCAATCTCTGCGTGGAAGCCCTTGTGCGCTCGGAGCGCCTTCAGCTCTGAACCAAACAAAAACGTCTTTCCGGCCCATCCGAAATACAGCGGTTTGATTCCGATCCTGTCGCGAACAAGCGTCAGAACTCGTCTTTCCCGGTCCCAAAGGGCGAAGGCAAACATCCCCACAAATCGCCGCACTGCGCTCTCAATGCCCCACTCCTCGAAGGCGGCGAGCATGACCTCTGTATCCGAATGCCCACGAAACTTCGCGCCGGCGATCTCCAGCTCAGACCGCAGCTCAGCAAAATTATAGACCTCGCCATTGTATGAGAGAACGTAGCGCCCGCTTGAGGACAGCATTGGTTGATGGCCCTCAGGCGACAAATCCAAGATAGAGAGCCGCGCATGACCGAGGCCGACCCCGACTCGTTCATCGCACCAGACGCCGGAGTCGTCAGGGCCTCGATAACGAATCGCTCCGATCATCTCGGACACGAGACGATTCGGCTCTGACTCGCGATAGTTCAAGACTCCGACAACGCCACACATTACGTGAACACCAGAATCGCTGATCTCCTATTATCAGGCCCGTGAAGAGGGAGATTCGCCGGCAAGCGTGCCCTCTGAAGTCGCACGACTCCACACCCGCTGCCAGTGCATGCGCACCTCGTCGTTCGCAGCCCGAAATGATTGTCGCGACCGCTGGCTCATGCTTCCCGTGACAGCCAGAAGGACGTCGCGGCCCAGCGCCAGACTGTGAATCAGGACTCCTCGCACCGCTGTCAGCGCTGACGGAACGTCACTGACCTGCTCCACCAACTGATGGCAATAATTCAAGCGTCCTCGGCCTGATTTCCCGGCAGAAATTCCCTCCATCCGATATCCCAGCAGAATGTCTGGGAGGGCGGCAAAGCAACTGGCACGATAGCTTCGTAGCAGCAGATCCTGATCCTGTCCCTTGGTCAGCTTGTCCCTATAGCGGTGACGAGCAAACCATGATCGCTTGCCCATCCAGGTTGGATGGGCAAGGGGAAAACCCCACCAAGGTCGTCGACAGATATCCTCGTGTGCACTCGCAGTAGGATATACGCCGAGCACCTGGCCATCTTCCTTGAACAGGACGGCCCCATGTCCGAGCAGATCGATGTCTGGGTGCGCCTCAAGGTACCGCACCTGCCGTTCAAGCCGCTCGGGATAGGCCACGTCATCCGCATCCATCCTGGCGATATACTTTCCCCTGGCAAGCTCAATGCACTGATTCAAGCGTGTCGCCAGCCCCTGCTGCCCGCCTGCTCCATGCACCACGTGAATTCGAGCGTCGCTGAGTCGACTCAGGATCAGGCCTGTCTGATCCGTGGACCCATCATCGACGACGATCAATTCCCAATCTGAAAATGTCTGCCATAGGATGGATCGGAGAGCTGACTCCAGGGTAGAGGCCGCATTGTGGACCGACATCGCCACTGTGACTAGAGGATCGGCCATGATCAACTTTCCCGGTAAAACATCCGCCCAGGCCAGCCAGCAGCAGCATAGGTGTGCGCACCGAAGAGGCGCCAGGACAGCTCAAACACTATTCTGCGTGCGGCACGAGCCCCTCGCTGCTTGCCCCAGAACAAAGACGCACAGACGACAATCAGGGCTCTGAGCAGCTTCAAGAACGGACCGAACCTGTGCCGACGGGCTATTGTTTCAAACTCGGGCCAGTCGATGGCTCGATGAGGCCGCTGAGCGACTTGCTGAGTCAACGCTCCCAGCAGTTCATCGAATCGTCGATCGTAGGTATGGTCCTGGCTGACTCGTTCAAATCCACGACGAGCGATGGTATCCCGACGATCGGAATCAGCCAACAGCGACTTGACGGTACCGACCAATTCGGCGCGGCCTTCGAAGGTAAGAACCTCCTCGCCAAGGCGAAAGTATTTCTCTAGATTTGGTGCCTGCTCGGTCAACAGACATCCTCCATATCCGGGGACTTCAAAAACCCGCGCTTTGATCTGACGATCTTGCGTGCCTCCCGTGCCTTTTCGAGACCCCTCGCTGAAATTCAGACTGACCTGAGAGGCCCGGACAATCTCCGAAATCCGTTGGGCCTCCACCGGCCCAGCAGGCCACCCGTGACCGAAACAGGCCACATCAATTCCTTCGCGACGCAACACCTCGACCATCGCGGGACGATTCCCATAGGCGGCGCCGACGAAACTCACGGGATACAGGCAGGCAGCAGCGGGGAGCGGCGGAGTCAATGTCTCTACATTCGCCGCCCATTGAGAGAGATAGGGTTTGCCGATGCCATCACGCTGATACCACCCCACCGCGCGAGGATAGGTCGTCACGGTAAGATCCCATTCTGCTCCGATCAGCCGTGAGAACATCGGATACTTCCACGAATCATCGGTCGACCAATTGACCAGAAGAGGGCCGCTCTTCCGGATCAGGCGCATCGTCTCGATCCAGACTTCGTACTGCATCAGCACACAGAACACGATATCTGGAGACGTCTCTTCCACCTGCTTCAAGAGGGCGCGGTTCAACCCGGCAAAATCGGCATAGGGCTCACGGGAAAACGACTCAAAAAAACTGACACGATGCCCCAGCCTCCTCAACGCGGGAAGGAAATTCACGTATTCATAGCCCTCACCTCGGGCGGGATCACCATAGGCATGCTCGCCAAATACGCAAAGGATGTTCATGGCGCGGGAGCCGTCGCGGTACGCCGAGCGGTCACATGGTACCCCACCGTAAACCGTCGTTCACGATCGAACCGGTCCAGGAATTTGCAAAGAATTGGGACCGCGAGGCCTAGCAAGGGAAGAAGCGCCATCCATACCGGAAACCAAAGCAGTCGTATCGCGAACGGAAGATCCATCTTGAAGGGATTCGTGGTCAGGACAAATCTCAGCGCTTCCTGTCCGAAAAACCGCAATGATCCCTCATTGGGTTCAATGCTGATATCGGTAAACCCCGCTGCCCCCAAAAACCGCTCATACCACCAGGGCGTGTATCCACCATAGTAATGGTAGGGCTCCTGATGAATGCCTGATCCAAGGGGTGCCGTCAGAATGAGCGTCCCACCTGGCTCAAGAATCCGCGCCAGCTCCTTCACGACGGCAATCGGTTCTGGATGGTGCTCCAGCACTTCCGTGCAGAGAACCGCGCCAAAACTCCCATCAGGAACCGGAATTACCGCGAGGTCTGATACATAGTCGAGCAGGCCGTATGCCCCGTGTCGCAATTGATCGCCCCGCAATGGAGCCAGATCCTGGGTTCGGTACTCGCAGTGCGCAAACAGATCTCGATAGGGACAGGATCCTGCGCCGACATCAAGCACTTTGGTTCCGGCTGGCAGCTGCGCGGCCTGCTCCGCAATCCATCGATCTCGCCTGACAAGGTTGAATGAAAACAGCTCGCTCTGAGCCAGGCGGCTCCTGAGGCCGTTACCCACGCGCCCTCACAAACTCAAACAGACCGCAGCCATACGCAAGACTGTCTGCAACATCAAGAGGGACACCTTCGTTAAACTGTCCAGAATCATCGACGAGAGAAAACGATTGGAGCTGCAGCTCATGGAAGAATGATCTGACCGTACCGGGTGAAAATACCCGGTGCGCATTGAAACAGACTCGCTCCCGTCCGACCGGCACTGAGAGGAACAGCCTCCCGCCTGGCTGCAACACGCGCTGCAGTTCCGCCGCAGCGAGTTGGCTCCCGTCCGGACTTATTGGGTCACCGTATCGACCAAGGCCTACATGCTCCATGACATGCAGACAGGATAACGACGCAATACTGGCGTCACGAAAGGGCAGCCGCACGATGTCTCCGGCAAGAGAATTCAAATTCGACAGACGCACGCGGAGGGGGCGATAGTCGACGAAGACCGTTTTCACGCTCGCACTCAGCACATTGATCATCATCGCGCTGGACCCGACATCGACATGCAGCGGGGGCGTGAGATCCCGCAGCCGGCGCGCAAGCCATGCCGCCTGAAAGAAATAGTGAGGATCGAAAGGGGTCGCTTTCACACGATCAGTCAAACAGGGATACGAATCGCCGAAAGAGATCTTCTGACCTGGCGCCGCATCCTGATAGGCAAGCCAGTCGGCGAAGTAGCGAGGTAACGCCCTCACATTCGCAACAATATGCGGGCCGAGAAACGCCCCACCCCACCGAGCCATAACACTTTTACGAAAAAGCCGTTTCAACATACCACTGCCGCAATGCGCCCACACTCAATCAACCAGAACCTCCAGACAAGAGTGGCGCCCACCACTCACTCGGTCAGACATTCCCGTAGCGGGTGTTCTTGATCATGGTGTACCCCTTGATAAGATCGCTGATGCCCATATCGAGTGAATGTATCGGCTGAAAACCCGTCGCTTCGATCTTGGCGTTGGACACGATGTAATTGCGCT
>CAYHQK010000048.1:0-13003 GCA_964358535.1 uncultured Nitrospira sp.
AAAACAGCGCCAGCACGCCGACCACACGGGGGCCGATCATTAACGGATAGCCGGCAAACGCCTGCAAGCCGTTCTCCGTGAGCCATGCCTTGTTGGGCAGCCGCTCGTCCTGCACGATGTCGTTGGTGGTCATGATGCCCCACCCCTGGGCAATCTTGCCGATCTTCAGCGCTCCCAGCGGCACCCGGCGGTACTCGCCGTTGAGATTCTCCGAGAGGCCGGCGCTGGCAGCCAGGTGCAGACACTCGGTGCGATTGGTGCAAGCGGCTGCCTTATGACAGTTCCCGCAGAGATCGCTGGGGCTGAGCAGCCAGATACGGGCGAAGGCGGCATCCAGATGCCGAATCAGCGCGGCCACGCAGTGCTGGAGCATGGCTGGCAGCGTGGCCTCTTGGACCAGGGCGGAGTTGATCTCTGCGGCCAGCAAGGATAGCTGCATCTGCTCCTGCAGCGCGGCCTCCGTCTGCTTGCGGACAGTGATGTCGGTGATAAACGCGTTGAAGACGACCGCCCCGCTCAACCGTAACGGCGTGATGGTCATCTCCACCGGCAGCTCGTGTCCGTCGCGCCGCAAGGCAGTGGTCTCAATCCGCTTGTTCAGGAAAGCTCCCTCGCCGGTTTTGAGATATCGTGCCAGTCCACGCGCATGTGCCTCGCGATGCTGGAGCGGAACCATCACCTCAGCCAGGTTCAGCCCTACGGCTTCCCGATAAGACCAGCCGAACATGGTTTCCGCTTGCGCATTCCATTCGATGATCGTCCCGTCGGCATCGATGGTGATCATCGCATCGAGCGTGGTCGCAATGATCAGTCGAATCCGTTCTTCATTGTCACGCAACGATGCTTCGATCTCCATCCGTTCCATGAACGAGCCGACTTGGCTGCCGATCGCCTCCAGCATCCGCAGCAGGTCCAGCTCCGGATGCTGCGGCTCACGGCTGAAGAACTCCATCACGCCATAGACCTCCCCCCGAAGCCAGATCGGAAACACGCAAGCACCGTGCAATCCATCTTGCGCCGCCGCAGCATGGCGGCGGAAGGTCGTCTCCGTGACAACGTCAGGGATCCAGATCCCTTCCCCGGTCGCCCACGCACGCCCGGGAAGTTCGACTCCGGACGCGAAGATCTCCCGCTGGCTGACCGACGTCATATTCGGGAAAAGATCTTGGGTCTTCCTCCAGAGATGGCTGGACTGAAGCATGCCGCACTGGCGATCGACCTGCCACAGAAAGCCCAGATCCCAATTCAAACTGCTGCAGATCGCCTGCATCACCCCCGCCACCCCCTGCTCACTGGTCGACGAATCGGCGAGCGCCCGTGTTACAGCATGCTGGGTCGCCATCCTCCTCTGTGCCAGGCGCTGTTCCGTAATGTCCAGCACGATCGCCACGAAGACAGGGCGACCGCCGAACGAGCTGCGTTGCATATGGACTTGAATCGGATACGTCGATGCGTTCTTGCGCCGGTGCACCGTGTCAAACTGGAGCGATGGTCGTGCACCGCGCTGCAAGGGTTGGATCAGAGATGCGAAGGATTCGCCGGTGAACTCCGGCATGAGGTTCAGCGGCGTGAGCCGAAGCAACTCCTCCACGCTGTATCCAAGGTTGGTCTGTGCGCCCCGATTCACATGGACAAACCGGAGGGTCTCCGCCTCGATGAGATAAATTTCATCGAGTGTCTCGTCCAGGATCCGCCCGAACCCCGCTTCCCGCTCTTCCGCGCGCTTGCGGAGCATGAACGCGCCGATCTGAGACCCCATGGCCTTCATCATGGCGAGCACGTCCGGATCGAGTGCAGGGGTGGTCGGGCTGAAGAACTCCATCACGCCCAGTATCTTGCCGGCGCCCTGGATCGGAAACCCGATCGCGCCATGTAATCCACCCTGGGAAGCGGCATGCGCCCTGGGAAAATTGTCGTCGCAGACTACATCCGCGATCCATGCCGGCTCGCCGGACGCCCACACGCGCCCAGGGAGCCCGCGGCCTGGCAGCAGGGTGATCTCCCGGCTCATCCGGAGGAATGGCCCGATCCCCTCGGGAGAGGAGGACCAGTGCTCCATCGCCCGCAGCACACCGGCCTCAACATCCACGAGCCAGAGAGTCCCGATGGTCCATTCAAGAGTCGTGCAGATGGCACGAAGAGCACCCTGCGCCACCTCGGATATCGACGTCGCTTCGGCCAAAACCCGCGTCACCTCATGTTGGCCCTGAATCCGAGATTCAGTCCGCTTACGCTCAGTGATATCGCGCAGAACGTACAAGGCCTCCTCCGCGGCTCCCTGGTTATCGCGAAGAGAGGATGCGGTGACCTCCACCCAACGCCGCCGCATGTTCGGCAGCCGAGACACCTGACATTGCAAAGCTCCTGGCTTGCCGGCACAGACCAGCTGATGCATCGCATAAAATGCGGGACGGTCTTCAGCATAGAGCAACGGCAGGATCGGCTGGCCGATCAGTTCGCTCTCCGTGCGGACATCGAACAAGATACAGGCGGCTTGATTCGCGTCACGCACCACGCCATCGAGACCCACGACGATCACGCCGTCAGGAATCGTCGTCACAATGGCTTGCACATGTTGCGCATTAATACGCGCCCGTTCGCTCTCATGCCACGCATGCGCCCGCTCCTGCTGAACGCGCCGAGCGATCCAGAGCAGCATCCCAATGAACGGCACGACGACGAATCCTCCGGCAAGTCCCACTTTCCAGAGCACGACGCGGATGGGATCGAGCACGTCGGCACGATCCACTCGGACCAACACGATCCATCCGAACCCCGCAAACTCGCCCCGCCCCTTCGTCTGTGCGTATCCCGTCACGACCTGCACGCCCCGGCGCAGATGGTATTCCTCGACAAATCCGGATTGCCCCGATGCGCCTAACATGGCGGACGGCAGCCCCAGGTGCCTGAGGTTAACGGGCCCCTGGGGCGACAGATCCGAATCGATAAAAGCCTGCCCATCCTGGCGCAGCACCTGATACTGCACCGTGCCCAAGATTTTGTGTTCGTCCTGAACGCGTCGAATTGTTCGCGTGACCTCTTCCTGCAGCCGGGGGAGTCCGACTCGCGACGTGACGGCGCCGCGGAACGCGCCAGGCCGATTCCTGACAGACGGCGTGAACAGCGGCTTGGTCAAAGCAATGGCCTCGATTCCACCTGTGACTGAGTAGGTACGCACATCGCCGAGCAGGATAGACTGTGGCTGCTTCTCCTCCTGAAACCAGTCGGCCCGGCTCACCTCCATTCCGACGGTCGCTGAATCAGTGGCTGCCAGAATACGGCCACGCGCATCCGTCACCCCCAGCCAGAGATAGGTCGGATTCACGTGCCGGAATGTCTCCAGCATCGCCACACGTTCCTGCTGCGAGTAGCTCTGGAGACTCTCGATTTCTGTTATGACTTGGAGATCGCTGTACCGCTCGGCCATCAGGAGATCAAGCTTCTCGGCGATCTCAGCAGCCAGGATCGACAAGGACTCCCCGGAAACCGCGATAAATTGCCGCTCCAGGTAGACAAGGCCCAGCCCGCCGAAGGAAAGGGCGAGCAGCGTGAGCAGCGCGATGAACAAGAAGTGCCGCTGGTAGGGCCTGAAGACACCAGGATGCGCTGCCGGCAACGCCGGCGGCAGCGTCAGTACTAAAGGCGAGTTCTGCTGTTGATGCATCGTCTTACGGGGGCGCTCCACGATCAGGTATGATAGACAAGACGGTGACGCCCGGCCCGGCTCATTCGAACAGAGGAACCATGGTCGTCCTATGCATTCCTATCTACTTCGGCTTGATTTTGGCGAAACTTGAGACAAAACCGGCGAGAACGACATCCCTCAATCCCCTGCCGGCCCTCCCCCGCAGGCATTGATTCGGAGGCTTCATCTCCCTATGATGCAGCTCGTCAAAAGAGGAGATACCTCTGATGCTTTCTAAAGTGAAACAGCCCCAGGAACTCGCCGCGCTGTTGCAGTCTCACCGGCAGGCTGGCAAGCGCATTGTGTTCACAAACGGTTGTTTCGATCTCATGCACGTAGGCCATACACGCTACCTCCAAGCCGCGAAAGACCTGGGAGATCTCCTGGTCGTGGCCGTCAACAGCGACGAGTCCGTCAGGAGTTTGAATAAGGCGCCGGATCGGCCGATCGTCCCGGAAGCTCAGCGGGCGGAAGTCGTCGCGGCGCTTGGCTCTGTCGATTATGTTATCCTGTTCAACGAACCGGACCCTCAAAGCCTGATCGCCACATTGCAACCGGATATCCTCGTCAAAGGCGGAGATTGGGCGGTGGAACAGATCGTCGGCCGCGACATCGTCGAAGCGCGCGGCGGAGCGGTCCGAACCATTCCCTTAGTTCCCGGCGTTTCGACCACGTCACTCATCCAACGTATTCGCTCAACCTCAACATAAGCCGTAGCAGTGTCCGATACTATCCATCCCCATACAGCATCCCAATGGTTCGTACCTGTCGCCACAGCCCTGGCAGACAAGGCAGGCCGCCCCTCTGTCACCGGCTTGCACGGCTCCACTGCCGGCCTCGCTCTCACCACACTCATGCAGCCTCCGTCAGGCAAACTCGGCAACCGATCCTGGCTGATCATTACAGGATCGGACGAAGCAGCCGAACGCCTCTTCGACGACCTGCATTTTTTCCATGACCTCGTCGGCCTGTCGACGGATGCCCTCGCCCTCTTCCCGAGATGGGAAACCCTGCCCTACGAGGGCAGCGCCCCCCATGTCAGTCTGATCGCGCGCCGGATGAATACCCTGCGTCACATCCGCACCGCCCCCCAGACCTGCCTGGTCACCTCCATCGCGGCCCTGATGCAACGGCTGTTGCCCGTCACCGCCTTCACCAACACCACTTTGCAATTTAAACGAGGCGGCACGATCGAGCGGGAGGTCCTCACAGGCGGACTCTTACGTCTCGGCTACCGCCGGGTCTCGGTGGTGGAAATCCCCGGCGAGTTCAGTATTCGAGGCGGCATTGTGGATATTTTCTCCACGGCCTATGCCGAGCCGCTACGGGTCGAATTTCTTGGCGAAACGATCGACTCACTCCGCCTCTTCGATCCCGCCACACAAAAATCTACCGCGAAGCTGGATCGCGCGATGGTCCTGCCCGCGCGGGAATATCTGCGGGCAGAGGATTCGCCGGATGCTCTTGCCCCCATTCCAGCTGATGCCGAGTGGCGCGCGCCGGATCTCTATCCTGCCATGGAGACCCTCTTCGATTATTTTACTGAACAACCCGTATTGGTCCTGGATCAGCCTGCTGCCTTGACCGGGGCCTGTGAAGACCTCTGGGGAAAAATCGACGACGGCTACCTCCGTCACGCCGACCGGGAGACCGCCGTCCCCTACCCGTCACCGGAACGGTTGTTTCTGGCCTGGCCGGAGCTGATGGAGCACACGCAGGGCTGGCCAACTCTCGCGCTAGAACCGCTCACAGAAAGCGATGCCTCCTGGAATCCGGTTCAGGCCTTTCCGGCCCAGGCCCCGGCCAGCGCCGGCCTCGGAGCCCGCGGGATGCCCTTCAGCCAGACCCTGACCATTATGGATCGTCTGCGTGAGGACTGCCGCGTGGTCCTCGTCGCACGAAGTCAGGGCCAAGTGGCTCGCTTGCTGGCGCTCTTGCGCGAACACGATGTCCCGGCGATGGAATGGACCACAGGAACCTGGACCGCCTCGAGTAAAACGAAAGCGCCGTTTTACGTCTTGCATGGCGATCTGTCCGCCGGATTTCTTGCCCCGGACTTACGCCTAGCGGTACTGACGGAAGAGGAACTGTTCGCCAAAGGCGCGCGCCACAAGCCGCAGGCCAAGAGTAAAGCCGCGACCTTCCTCTCCTCATTGGAAGATCTCAACGTAGGCGACTACGTCGTCCATGTCCAACATGGCATCGCCCGCTATCAGGGCCTCAAACGCCTCTCGGTGCAGGACTTCGACAGCGATTACCTGATCCTGGAATTCGCCGGCGGCGACAAGCTCTACGTGCCGCTGGAGAAGCTCAGCCATGTGCAGCGCTATAGCGGAGCGGAGGGCCATGGGCCGCGCCTGGAACGGTTGGGCGGCACCAATTGGGCCAAAACGACTGCGCGCGTGAAGAAAGACATCGAGGAGATGGCCCACGAGCTGGTCGACCTCTATGCCAACCGCGAGCTCGTGACACGCCAGGCCTATGGATTCGACAGCACGATGTACCACGAGTTCGAGGCCGCGTTCGAATACGAAGAAACGGCGGATCAACTCAAAGCGATCGAAGACATTACGCGCGACATGGAGTCCAGCAAACCGATGGACCGCCTCGTCTGCGGCGACGTGGGGTATGGAAAAACGGAAGTCGCCATGCGGGCCGCTTTCAAAGCTGTGGAGGCCAATCGCCAAGTGGCGGTGCTCGTCCCCACGACCCTCTTGGCCCACCAACATTACGACAACTTCGCGGAACGGTTCGCGCCCTTCCCGGCTCGCGTGGCCCTGCTCTCCCGCTTCCAATCGCCGAAGGAAGCCAAAGCCATTCTCAAAGACGTGGCGTCCGGCGACGTCGACGTGGTGATCGGGACCCACCGGCTCATCCAGAAAGATGTGATGTTCCGCGACCTGGGACTCGTGATCATTGACGAAGAGCAGTGGTTCGGCGTCAAACACAAGGAGCGATTGAAGCAACTCCGCACCCAAATCGACGTCTTGACGCTCACGGCCACTCCCATTCCGCGCACCTTACAGATGGCCATGGCCAGCGTGCGCGACCTCTCGATCATCGAAACTCCCCCGGCCGGCCGCCTGGCCATTCGCACGCAGGTCGTCCGATCCAGCGACAAACTCATCCGAGAGGCGATTTTGCGCGAACTGGGGCGGGGCGGGCAGGTCTACTTCGTCCATAACCGGGTCGAGACGATGGAGAAGACGGGGGCCTGGCTCCACCAACTGGTACCCGACGCACGCATCGTGATGGCTCATGGGCAGATGAACGCCAAACCGCTCGAAGCCGTGATGCTGAAATTCTTTCGCCGAGAGGCGGATATCCTGGTCGCCTCGGCCATTATCCAATCGGGCATCGATGTCCCCAGTGCCAATACGATCATCATCAATCGCGCCGACATGTTCGGCCTCGCGCAGCTGTACCAGCTACGCGGGCGCGTGGGCCGGAGCGGCGATCAAGCCTACGCCTACTTCCTGGTGCCGGACGAGGGACAGCTGAGCGAAGATGCCCAGAAGCGCCTCACGGCCATCCAGCAATTTACCGAACTGGGAGCCGGCTTCCGCATCGCCGCGGCCGACATGGAAATCCGTGGCGCTGGCAACCTCCTGGGGAAACAGCAATCGGGGCATATCGCCGCGATCGGACTCGATCTCTACATGCAGATGGTGGAGCAGGCCGTCCAACGCCTCAAGGGCCAGGTGGTGGAAGAAGAACCGGAACCAGTGCTCCGGCTCAATATCTCCGCCTTTATTCCAGATGAATATATTGCCGATCCCCACCAGCGCCTCTCCTTTTATAAACGCCTCTCCTCCTGCGCCCAGGTCGGAGACCTCGCCTTGCTGCATGGCGAAATGCAGGATCGGTACGGACTGGCCCCGGACTCCGTCGAACGGCTGTTCGAGGTCATGCAGGTGCGGCTCCAGGCCAAGGCCTTGCGCCTGGCTGCCATCGAACTCAAAACTCACTCCGTTGTCGTCACACTCGACGCCAAGAGCCGGGTCGCCAGCCAGGCGATTCACAAGCTGATGGACCGGTACAAGAAACGGATTTGCTTCCTGTCGCCCCTCGCATTTGAACTCCAAATGCCGCATCAGGACTGGCCTTCCATCTTTCAAGAACTCACCGCAACCTTGCAAAGCCTGGGAGTCTGTGATACCAACACAACGATGTCCCCGCAATCATCTCGCTAACAAGGTCTCATGCACTTATGACTCGACCATCCAATATTTTGAAGAACTTCGGCGCCCTCCGCCTTCTCGCCTTGCTGTCCTGCGCCATCGGCGGGAGCCTCCTGCCGCTCACCGGCTGCACGCCACCGCCGGAAGAAGGCGTGGTTGCCCTCGTCAATGGCCGACAGATCACACAGAATGAATTCGAAGCCCGCTGGGGAGAACTGTCCGACGCCACCAGGTCCCGGTATGAGAAAGAAGGGGGGAAGCGCCGTTTCCTCGACGAGCTCATCACCCGCGAACTGCTGATGCAGGAAGCGCGCAAGCAGGGCATTGATCAGAACGACGTCGTCCGGGATCGGACCCAGCGCTATCGGGAACAGCTGATTCTCGACGAGCTGCTCAAGGGCCTGGTCAAAACCAAGATCGACCTCTCGGACGAAGAGTTAGACGTCTTTTACGCGAAGCATGCCCACGAACTTCTGACCGCCTTGAAGGTGCAAGTGTCCCAGATGCTGCTCCCCAGCCTTCCCGCCGCGAAGGATGTCGAGACGCAGATCAACCGGGGCGGAGACTTTGCCAAGTTTGCGCAGCGCTACTCTCTCGACGGCAAAACGAAATCCAAGGGGGGCGATCTCGGCCCCTACCACAAGAATTTGGTCCTCCCGGAGGTCGACGCAGTCCTGCAGACCCTCAAGCCGGGAACGGTCAGTGCGCCGATCAAGACGGAGGCTGGCTATTACCTCGTCATGGTCACGGCCCTCGACAAAGAAATGATCCAGGCGGACTTAGCCATTCGGGAACGCCTTCGGCAGGAACTGCTCAACGAAAAACGCCGAAAACGTTTTGACGATGCGCTCGTGGACATCCGCGCGAAAGCGATCGTCCGCCTGGCTGACGCCTCCCGCTATGTCGCCGACGACGTCGGCGCCCGCTGATTCTGCGGCTGGCAGCCTCTGACTCACACTCCTCAAGCCATCCACAATTCGTGTACAATCCCTCGAACCCTCATCGACAGCCTGGCGTGAGACTCAGAGCCATGATCATGCACCATCCCTTCATCACGATGCCCCCATCCCGATTGCACCGCGCAGTCCTCTTCGCGCTTGCGCTGCTCGCGCAGGTCTCCCTCCTTTCAGCCGCGCAGGTGCAAGACCGGATCGTCGCGATCGTCAACTCGGACCTCATCATGCAGTCCGATATGAAACGGGAACTGGCCCCGGAGCGGGAGCGGATTCAGAAGGAATATCGCGGCGAAGCCCTCGCACACCGGCTCAGGACGGTGGAATATATGGCGCTGACCTCGATGATCGAGCGCAAACTCCAGCTCCAAGAAGCCAAGGCTAAAGGGATCGAGGTCTCCGATCAGGAAGTCCGGCAAGCAATTCAGCAGATGAAGCAACAGGGGGAAACGATCGACGAGACGAACCCAGCGAACATGAAAAATGTCCGGGAACAGCTGATCCTGCTCAAGGTCGTCGACCGGGAAGTGCGGAGCGGGGTGATGGTCGCGGACTCCGACATGAAACGCTACTTCCAGGAGCACCATGACCGGTTTGCGCTCCCGGAGGAATACACCCTCAGCCAGATTCTCCTCAAGCCCCGGTCGCCTGACGATACGGCCGACGCCAAAGCCAAAGCGGCCGAGATCACGGCCCTGCTCAAACGGGGGGAGCCCTTCGAAGATCTGGCGTTGCGTTTTTCAGACGGGCCGAACGCCTCACGCGGAGGGCGGCTTGGCTTGGTGCGGCAGGGAGAACTCTTGCCTGGCATCGAACGAGCCATCGCGAAGCTCGTGCCAGGCGGCATCTCGGATACGATCGAAACCTCCGAGGGGCTCCATATCGTTCGCCTGGAAGACAAACAACCCAAACAGTTTCGGCCGTACGAGGAAGTCCGCGTTGAAATCCAGGGACTCGTTTTTCAGCAGAAAAGCGAAGACGTCTTTCAATCGTGGCTGGCAGAGCTCAAGAACAAAGCCTATATCGAGATCAAGTTCGAATCCGCTCCTTCAGGGCCGCCCACAACCGGTCCCGCCCCTCGCCCGTCGTCGACGAGTAAGGAATAGCCTCCTCGGTCAATCCCAGCCCTTCGTGCAGTCGGCGCAGCGCCTTAACTCGCTCGCTCATTTTCAGCTTATCGACTTTCGTCGCCACCACGATGGGTGGACGTCCGACGGACAACAACCAGGCGATCGTCTCCCGATCCTGCTCGCTCACCACCCGGCTTTCCACCAGAACCACCACTGCGCGCAACTGTTCGCTGCCGTCGAGATACTGTTCGATCAGCGGCGCCCATTCCGCCCGCAGCGATTTCGAGACCCTCGCATAGCCATAACCCGGCAAATCCACCAACACGAATCGCGCCAACCCTGGATCGTCGCTGGTAATGCGAAAAAGATTAACCAGGCGGGTCTTGCCTGGCGTGCGGCTCACCTTGGCCAGCCCCCTGCGCTGCAAGAGCGAATTGATGAGCGAGGACTTGCCGACGTTCGACCGCCCGATGAAGGCGACTTCCGGAAGGTCGCCTTGCAGAAACTGTTCTGGCCCCGCACAACTTCTGATAAACTCTGCCGTGAGAATTTTCATGCCCTACCCATTCACCGATCAGACACCATGTTATTGACACAGCCACACATTATCTCTGTGATACGCAGCCTCTAATGCGGAAGTCAACCACCCACTCCCGGTCCCGCGTGAAGGCCTTCCTGATCATCGGCCTCGGCCTCCCGATCGGCACGCTCCTGTTCGTGTGGCTGCTCACCATGCCCGATGTCTCGTCCTTGCGCGCGACCAATCCGCCTGTGACGGCCCTGATGACCGCGCGCCAGGCCCAGGCCGAGGCGCAAGGTCTCACGATCGGACGCCATTGGGTCTGGGTGCCCCTCGCGCGGATCTCCCCACACCTCCGGCAGGCGGTCGTGGCGGCGGAAGATGCCTCGTTCTTCACACATGAAGGATTCGACTGGGAGGGCATCAAGGAGGCCGCCAAGTACAACATCGAGGCGGGCGAACTGAAGCGGGGCGGAAGCACCATTACCCAACAGCTGGCCAAAAATCTCTATCTCTCGTCCGAACGGTCCCTGTTTCGAAAAGCGCGGGAAGCCCTCATCACACGTTCACTCGAACATCAACTCACGAAGGCGCGGATCCTCGAGCTCTATCTCAACGTCGCCGAGTGGGGACAGGGCGTCTACGGCGCTGAAGCGGCAGCCCGCCATCACTTCCAGAAGTCCTCGCAGGACCTGACGGCCGATGAGGCAGCCTGGCTGGCCGCCATTTTACCCTCGCCGCGCCGATACGATCCGATCAGAAAAACCATGGCCCTGACTCGCAGGCACGATCGCATCCTGAGCCTGATTACTCGGAAGCACAGCCATCCAGTTCCGTAACGCCACGACAGTCTACCTGCTGCGACAGCACAAGAGCAGCTCGGTTGGCGCGAATCTTTTATGGAAATTGTCCTCGAACTTTCGGCGAGCCAATCCCGTTCCACCAGCCGGCCGCCATGTGGGGCGTCACATGCCTGATGGCAAATCGCCCGTCCGGCGAGAGGACTAAAGCTCCGGCAGACCCCTTGATCCGAGACACCAACAGGCGCAATACCTGTCGGGCGGCAACTGTTGGACTGGCCCCCGTCGCCAGACGATCACAGATGGTCTTGGCGAGCACAAGGCGGATGATGCCTTCGCCGATGCCGGTCATCGACACAGCGCCGCTCTGATTGTCGGCATAGACACCGCAGCCAATGAGCGGACTGTCGCCGACCCGCCCCGGCAGCATCGAATCGACGCCCCCGGTCGAGGCTCCTGCCGCCACCGTCCCGGCCCGATCCAACGCAACCGCGCCCACGGTCCCATGCTGGTCCTTCTCCGTCCGCTGCGATTTCACCATTGCGCGATAGAGCTCCATCGTCTGCGCGGCAGCCGGTGAAGCAGGGGCCCGACCGGCACTCCGGCGAAGCGAGCGCCCCTTCGACAGGGGTTCAAGTTTACAATGATGCGCGAACGCCGTGGCCGGTGGGCCTACGAGCAAGACATGATTCGTGTCGTCCATGACCAGGCGGGCCGCCGTAATCGGATGCAGGATCCCTTCGATCGACGCGACGGCTCCGGCTTTGAGGCAGGCGCCCTCCATGATCGAGGCGTCCATCCGTTGCACTCCGTCCAGCTGGCGATGCGCGCCCTGCCCCGCATTGAATCGACCAGATTGTTCCAGGAGACCGATCGTACATTCGACGGCAATGGCGGCGGGACCTCCCTGCTCAAGGATGGCATAGCCGATGACGAGGGCATCGGCCAAACAGGTGGCCTGCGCCGGCGTCATCCGTTTGCGGCCGGCGCCTCCGTGGGCAAGAATGAGAGGAGAGGACTTGGTCAATTGAGGAGAATATCCCGAACCTGACGGTACGCCGGATCTCTCATCCGGTCCAGATCAGACCGCACGAACCCCAGCCCGGTCACGCAGAGCTCGAAGTTATCGGAGAGTGTCCGGAACAGAGGCGTTTCTTCCCCTGACGGGCTGTCCGCCATTTGCGCGACAATCCCGTAGGAGCGCTTGCCCGTCTTCATATAGTCCACGAGAAAATCCTTATGGTAGATCAGCCCGCTCGTCTTGAGGCGGCGCAGATATTCCGGGAACAGCCCCGCCATGAAGAGCGTGAAATCGCCGATATGCTGATGCACGTCCCGCTCACGCTCCATCGACTGGGCCCCCAGCAAGACTTCCGATTCAAACAAGAGGTCCACCACCGTATCGACCGGTCGGTCTTCCTGGTTTCTGATTTTATAGAGCTGGTCAGTATGGGTAAAGTCGACGAGCAGGTTGGAGACGTAGCTGGTGACGTTGGGGTCGGGCCACCCGAGATGTTCCGTGAAGCTCTTCTCGGTCAGGGCGCCGAACAACTGACGAAGCGGATGCCGTGGCGAAACTTGCGTTCCCATTTCCACCTCTCGCATCTTCGAAAACGTTTCACCTCAATATAGCAGATGTTGGTCTATCTGACGATATCTGCCCTCTGATCCTTCTATCGGTCTTCGCGAGACAGACTTGAGCGTCGATCAGTTTTTGCCCGGTCTCAGCTGCGCCAAAGTTCCTTCGAGGGTGAGCAGTTTTCGTTTCGTGGGCAAGCCGCCGGAGAATCCTCC
>CAYHQK010000049.1:0-12562 GCA_964358535.1 uncultured Nitrospira sp.
AAAGCGTGTTCTGTCGGCTTAGCGTACTATTTTGCACTCTCCGGCATCAGACCCCTGGAAGTGGATGACGCGACCGGTTTTACCGAAGCCTTCACTCACATCCGCACCGGGGCACCCTGCACTGACAAGATCGGCCTGCTGAATGTCCTGTTGGCCGAAGGCCTAAATCTCGGCCTGAGTAAAATGGCCGAAGCCACGGATACACATGACTATTTCCAACTATCGCGTCTGTCCCGCTGGCATGTCGAAAGCGACGCGCTCAACCGCGCACTTGCCATGGTGATCGAGGCGCAATCTGCCCTGCCCATAGCCCGGTTCTGGGGTGCAGGTATCACTGCTTCCAGCGATGGGCAGTTTTTCCCGACCACCCGCCAAGGCGAGGCAATGAATCTGATCAATGCCAAATATGGCAATGAGCCGGGGCTCAAAGCCTATACCCACGTCTCCGATCAGTTCGGACCCTTCGCCACCCAGACCATTCCGGCGACGGTCAGCGAAGCCCCTTACATCCTTGATGGTCTGCTGATGAACGACACCGGTCGCAATATCAAAGAGCAATATGCTGACACCGGCGGCTTCACCGACCACGTCTTCGCCGTCACCGCCCTCTTGGGCTTCCGGTTCATTCCCCGCATCCGCGATCTGCCCTCCAAGCGGCTCTATGTCTTCGATCCGGCCAGCACACCCAAGGAACTAAAGGGCCTGATCGGCGGCAAAATCCGCGAGGGCATCATCACCGCCAACTGGCCAGACATCTTGCGCAGCGCCGCCACCATGGTCGCAGGCGTCATGCCGCCCAGCCAACTGCTCCGCAAATTCGCGGCCTACCCCCGCCAACATGAGTTGGCCGAAGCCCTCAAGGAAATCGGACGGGTGGAACGGACACTCTTCATCATCGACTGGCTGCTTGATGCCGACATGCAGCGCCGTGCCCAGATCGGTTTGAACAAAGGCGAAGCGCATCATGCCCTGAAAAACGCCCTTCGCATCGGTCGCCAAGGTGAAATCCGCGACCGCAGCACCGAAGGCCAGCACTTCCGCATGGCAGGCCTCAATCTGCTCGCCGCCATCATCATCTACTGGAACACCAAACACCTCGGCCAAGCCGTCAACCGGCGAAAACGCGAGGGATTGGACAGCCCAGCCAATCTTCTGGCGCACACCTCGCCCCTCGGATGGGCGCATATTCTCCTCACCGGCGAATACAGGTGGCCGAAATCCTTATGATACGATCCTGCCCCCCACGGCATTCGACCCCTCGAAGAGAAGATCCGGACCAACGAGGCTCGGGCTGAGAGGGCGCGCGCCAAGGCCGAGGCGGATGACGACCGCGCGGCAAAGGCCCTGAAGAACGCCGAGGCTTACGAGCGGCGGGCCTCAGACGCCCGGGAGAAGGCCGGGGGGCTGGAGGCGCAGGTTCGGACCCTGGAGGGCCGTCTGGAGGCCCTCCAGACGGCGAAGACGGTGGCCGAGGACGAGCGGGACCGGGCCCAGGAGGTGGTCAGGGCCGCTGAGTCGCGCGCAGCCACGGCTGAGGCACGGCTCCGGGAGGTGGATCAGATCGTCAGCGATGCTGCCGCTCTGGCGGCGGAAGCGGCCGCGGCGGTGATCACGGGAGGCCTGCGCCAGGACGAGAACGGCCGCTGGAAGGTGGGGGAGGGTGCGCCCTCCACTGAGCGGCTGAAGCCGCTCTGGAGGCATCTGCGCCCCGCTCTGGAGCGCGTGGCGCGCTGGTGGGTCGGCGTCCGGGGGAAAGTCGACGCGCTGCCCGATCCGGAGCGGCAAGGGTTCTTCGAAGGCGTGCGACCGGATGATGAGGGGGATGACGGTCTGGGATGGGGATGAGCCCTTCCAAATCATCGGGAAGATGATTACATTACGTTTGTGTATACAAATACGGCGACTGGCCCAATGAAGATTGCAGGTTTTGATTGGGATAACGGGAATTGGCCAAAATGCGGAAAGCATGGGCTGACCCAGACCGAGATCGAAGAGATCTTTGCCGGTACCCCGGCTGTTCTCGCAGACCCCTTTCCGGAAGAGGCGCGGATGCGCGCCATCGGAAAGTCAGCCGCCGGTCGGTATGTGTTCGTGGTGTTCATGCTGCGAGAAATCGACGGTCAGACAAAGCTGCGCCCCATCAGCGCCCGTTACATGCACCAGAAGGAGATCGCGCATTATGAAGGCACATCCTAAGCCCTTTCCGCCCCTCCACAGCGATGAAGAGGCGGAGCAATTCGTGGATACTGTGGATCTGTCCGAGTATGATTTGTCCGTGTTCAAGCCGATGCGGTTCGAGATCGAGCCCAAGGCCGCGTCGCTGAACATGCGACTGCCCGCCTCTCTGTTGGATGCGGTGAAAGCCAAGGCCAAGGCCAGCGGTCTTCCCTACACGCGGTATGTGCGCATGCTGCTGGAGGCAGATATCGCACGCCCGAGGTGATCAGCGTCCGAAGAGCTTGGCGAGGATTCCTGCGGGCCGTGAGGCGAGGGTCTTCGCCTGTCGCTGCCAGGCATCACGCTCCGCCTTGAGGGCCGAAACCATCTCATCTAGGGCCGCGAGACGCGCGTTGGCAGCCGCCAGACGCTCTCGGGCTTCCTGACCTGCGGCGATCGCCGCCTTCAGCTCTGTCTGAAGGGCCTCCATCTCGATCTGATCGGGTGTCGGCGCAGGGGTTGCCGGCTTGCTTTCCGCCCGGGTGATTGTGCGCTCCATCCAGTCCAGGAGGTCTGAGTGTTCGATAGCCCAGTGGCCGCTGTTCTTCTTGACGCCGACCAGATCACCGGAGGTCAGGGCTCTGGAGATCATTGTCCGGGACACCCCGGCTATGCTTGCCGCTTTTGCGGGCGAAAGAGCCATGAATCGGCAGCCTTCTGAACGGTTTTGCGCACTATTTCACGGTGTGCATTTCTGGTTTATCTCGGAATAACACAGTTTTGGGCGGTTTTATTCACTTTGTGACATTACAAAGTGTGCATGGTCTGCTCGCTACGTTTCATATCCGGCCCACCTTGGCGCAGAAGTTCGAGAAGGCTTTCTCGATGTTGCTGGCGTCGAGCGCCATGCCCTTCGAAGTGCACCATGCGCGGAATTTCTCGGCAATCATGGTGTTGTCCATGTTGCAGCCCACAGCCCGCTTCGTGGTCTTCCAGTGCTCGTCAAACTCGATGCCCCCAGAGGCGGGGAAGGCCCGGACAGGGATTTCTGCCGTGCCGTTCTGGCGGGCTTTCCGGCCCACCTTCGGGCGGTCCAGTTCGCGCTTGGCTTCCAGTTTCTGGTCGACCGGCTTTTCTTCCCAGGAGATTGTCACGCTGGCGACGGTACGCCCAACCTTGTGCGGGGTCGCCGTCAGCGTCAGGCGTGACGTCTGGTTGATCTCTGCAAGGGCGGGCTGAATGACATCCCGATTCAGGTTGGCAAACCGTTCAATCTTGCCGTCGGTCACGCCGAGCACGGCCCGCAGTTCTGCCACGGAGAAGGTCTTGCTGGTGATGTGATCGAGGTTCACAAGACTGGCGATGTGCTGAAACAGCAGGATCGAGTACTTCGAGGAGAGGGCGAAGACGGTCTGTCGATCGAGGATCGCCCAATGGCAGGATTTCTCGGCCATTTCGCGGAATGCCCTGCCAAACCACCACGCTACCAAGATGTCATCGCTGACATCGTGGCGGTAATCCAGCTTGGCCTGATCCAGGAACCCGCCGATGATCTCGCACTGGGCTTCGGTGTCGTCGAAGACAATCACCGCCCCGCGCAGTTCTACGAACAATTTCCGCAGTGTGGCGCGGGTGTGGTTCCGCATCCCGTCGATCTTCTTGATGTCGGCCATCCGGAGCTCATGCCGGACATCCTCGGCCATGCGGCCCCCCGCCTTTCCGATCAGAAGGTGCATCAGCTTGAGGGCCTCCGCCCCCGGTGGGTTCTCGATGTAAACCCCTCGCGCCACCTCCGCCGGAAGCACGGTCCTGGCCTCGTCGAAGGCGCGGTCAGCAGCGATTTGTGTGGTCCTAATCATGGTAGATTTTTAAGTGAGAAAAATCCTACCAGTCAACATGCGTTTCAGTCCCCATATCCTACTTTTCAGTCCCCATATCCTACTTTTCAGTCCCCATATCCTACTTTAAATGATGTAATCATTTGATAATTAAAGTAAAATTATCCCTGAACTTATAGAACTTATAGAACAAGAAGGGAGCAAGCTCCCATTTGTCAAAAAAGCAGGATGATTTTGGGGCCTTCTGGACCATATCAAGCACTCCTCGAACCCTGAACGACCAATGATGAGGTATGGTTTTCCCCAGATGACTTCCCGGAAAAACGTGTCATAGGATCAGGTTTGTAGTTTGAAGGATTCCGGGATGCGCCTGTTCGTATTTTCTTTTGCGATGCTGATCGCCGTATCTGGCGGGGCTTTGGCGCAGTCTGTTCTTGAACGTGTGCTCGGGCAGATCGACGACACTGGCAACTTCGCCCAAGTCAACGGGGTCTACGCGAACATCGCGGAATCAGTCGGCGCGGTTTTCACGACCACAACGACTTCAACTGCAGCTTATGTCCCAACCGGCAGTGAAGTGCTGTATGAGGTAGCGAATTACAATGACGAAGGCCCAAACTGGACGCCCGTTCTGACTGTTACGTATGACATGCTGGGTACATCGGGAACCGTCTCATGGTTTGGGGTAGATATCGATTACACCATCAGCGCAGATGGTCGCATCACCCTCGATCCAGCCGGTGCTCTAGCAGGAACGTATGACATCTTTGCTCCGAATACGATTTGGACTGATGGAAGCAATCTGGAGAGATTCGTTGTTCCAACCACTCTCACCGGAACCAGCGCGACAGCCTATGCAGACGGTGCAGGGTGGTATCCCGATGGGCTGGGGGGATATTATTACCTGTTACCAACAGTAGCTGGCGATCTGGGCTATGATGCATTTGTCGGAGATGCTGTTACGGAAACAACAACTTCGTATGTTTCCACAGTCATTGACGGTTCGATCACGAACCTGATCACGGGCGTGACGGCTGCGACGGCTGAGGCTGTCTCGGGAGCCGGCTCGGCGACGGTGTTCAGCATGCCGACTGTCGATCTGGGTGACATGTCGACGACAGTTCTGGGTGGGGTCAACACGGGTGAGATCACCCTCGGGGTGAACTCCGCTGTGGACGAGGCTGGCACCACGACGACCCGGGCGATTTCGGCCGCTGTGGCGCAGATCGGCGGCTCTTCGGACGCGGGCGCGCTGGTCCTGAACGTGGCACATAACGCCTCTGCGGTGAATGGGGCGATCCAGAACACCATGACGGCAGTGAACGGCTCGATCGGCTCGGCCAGCACCACGGCGCTTGGTGCGGTCAACACCGGGACCATCACCTCGGGCGTCAATGCGGCGATGCAGGGCATCGTCGGCATGACCGGACAGGCGTCGTCCGGGCTGTAAGCCATCCCGAACAGGGGCCGGGACTATGGCGAACGCAGTGCGCAGGCGGGGTTTCGAAAGGGCCGGTCCCCTTCGGTTGGGAGTTTCGAAAGAGGGGCGCAGCATCCCTCTTCGCCGGAGAGGGGATAACAGCGTTATTCCCTAGTAGGTTAGGCGATGAGGGAGCTATTCCTCACGCGCTATTCGCCTGATTTTGGATTTTCATACCCTGTTGCGATCATGATGGAAACAGAGGTTTCCATCATGACACTGACCCATTTCAAGGAAAACGAGCGCCAAGCGAACCCTAGGGCTGCCATGGTCCGGGTCGAGATCCGGGATGCTCAAGGATACGCCAACCAGCGCCGCCACGATCTGCGCATCGGGGCGCAGCCGGCCTACGTTAATCCTGACCCACCAGAGCCCAACCCAGTCTTCATCCTGCCCATGACAACCGCCGAGATCAAGGGGCTTGCGAAAGAGCGCCGGGCGCAGCGCGACACCACACGGGCGATGAAGAGCAACGCCGGTATCGCGGTGATCGGGATCATCGGTTTCGGGGTCGAAGCGCAGAAGATGTTCGAGGCCCTTGGTCCGGAGGGGCAGGAACAGGCTCTGCGCGCGGCTGTGACGCGTGTAGCGGCAGATCTGAAGACCACGGTGACCGGTCTTGTCCTGCATCTCGATGAAAGCGCCAGGCACGCGCATTTCAGCCTGTGCGGCTATGACGTGGCCGGAGAGCCCCTGTCCACCTGGATGGGGCGTGGGGTGCTCAGGGAGCTTCAGACGGCCCTCCACGAGGCGCTGAGGGCTTTTATGCCCGATCTGGAGCGGGGACGGTCCCGCAAGGTCCGTGCTGAGGCTGGTGCGGCCCCTCATGAGCTGGTGAACCGATCTGTGGATGAGCTTCACATCGATCTGCCCTTCGAGATCGCGGAGAAGCGCAAGGAGCTGGCCGAGCTCGAAGGGGTCGAATGCCGGAGGGGGCAGGATCGCATCATAGGGTTTCGGCGCGGTTTCGCTTCACAATATCGAGGACAGTGTTTTTGCTGATGCCGAGGTCTCGGGCGATCCATCTATAGCTTCGGCCTTCCGCGACGGCTTGGACGACTTTAGGTGCCAGTTTGTCCGACTTTGGCCGTTGTCCAGGTTGGCGGCCGAGTTTCTTGCCCCGGGCCCGGGCGGCTGCAAGGCCAGACTTCACCCTTTCACTGAGCAGGTCTCTCTCAAACTGGGCGATGCCCGCCAAAAGGGTTGCCATCATCCGGCCATGCGGCGTTTCGAGCTCGAAGGCCATGCCGCTCATGGCCACGACCGATACCTTCCAACCCGCCAGCCTGTTCAGGGTATCCAGCAGATCCTGAGTGGAACGCCCCCATCGAGAGAGTTCCGTGACCAGGACGGCGTCGATTTGTCGAGCTTGGGCCAAATCGATAAGCCGATTGCGGGCATTGCGGTTTGCAGACGCTCCGGAGGCAGTTTCCTTGAAGATGCCAACCACATCGTAGCCGCCGCGTTCGGCGAAAGCGGTCAACTCGGTCACCTGGCGGTCGCAGGATTGATCTGAGGTGGAAACCCGGGCGTAGATGGCGGCGCGCTGTCCCAATTTAACCCCCTCGGATTTTGACCTTGCAAGTACATGATTTTGCTGGTCCGGAAATTGTTCTGAATGGACTAATGACTAACAGGGACAAACTCGCATGCCAAGACGTCACATTTTGACTGACCGCCAACGTGCCACCCTGTTTGATCTGCCCGATGACGATCCATCTCTGTTGCGTCACTACACTTTGGCAGATGATGACATTGAACACATTCGCACGCGGCGCAGTCCGCACAACCGTCTCGGTTTCGCACTTCAACTCTGCGTATTTCGATACCCTGGCCGACTGTTGACCGCCGGCGAGGTCATCCCGTTGAAGGTTGCGGGATTCATCGCGGCACAAATTGGTTTGAGATCGCATGATCTTGCCGGGTATGCCGAAACGGAGGTGACACGGCGCAGGCATCTCATCGAACTTCGGGCCATCTACGGCTACAAGATGTTCACCGGACGGGGTGCCCGCGACCTGAAGGTATGGCTTGAATCTGAGGCAGAGGGCGCGCGTTCCAATGAGGATCTGGCACGCCGGTTCGTGGGGGAGTGCCGACGCACCCTGACCATCCTGCCGGGGGTGTCGGTTATTGAACGGCTTTGTGCTGACGCGCTTGTTGCCGCCGAACGCCGGATCGAGGCCCGCATCGTCGAGCGCCTCGATGCCGGGATGAGGGCTAAAATCGATGCACTGCTGTCCGAGACCGTGGATGGCGGCATCAGCCGGTTCATTTGGTTGCGCCAGTTCGAGGTAGGCAAGAACTCGGCCGATATGAACCGGGTGCTGGATCGGTTGGAGTTTCTACAAGGACTTGGGCTGACCCCTGCCGTTCTGAACTGCGTCCCGCCGCATCGGATCACCCGTCTTCGCCGGCAGGGGGAGCGCTACTTCACAGACGATCTGCGGGACATTTCTGATGATCGGCGACTGGCCATCCTCGCCGCCTGCTCCGTGGAATGGCAGGCCGCTGTCGCTGATGCGGCTGTCGAGACACATGACCGGATCGTGGGCAAAACTTGGAATGACGCCAAGGCACGCTGTGACGCTCGCATCGCCGATGCCAAAACATCGCTGCACGGCACCTTGCGTGCTTTCTCAGGTTTGGGCGCAGCCCTACTGGAAGCACGAGGCGATGGGGCTCCTCTTGATGGCGCCGTTGCTGCCGCCTGTGGCTGGCAGGCTCTTGAGGGGCTCGTGGCCACCGCCGCCCAACTCACCGATACGATGGCCGCCGATGCCTTGGCCCATGTTGTGCATGGTTATCATCGGTTCAGGCGCTATGCCCCACGCATGTTGCGGATGCTCGACTTACAGGCAGCACCCGTGGCGGAACCCTTGATTGCCGCAGCGCAGATAGTCATCGGCGGTGGCGAACAGGCGGCCGAACAGACGACGACGCGGTCAACAACCTTCCTACGCAGGGGCTCAAAATGGCACCGACATCTTCAGACCCAGGACCCCGGCGATCATCGGCTTTGGGAAGTGGCGGTCCTGTTCCATTTGCGCGAGGCCTTTCGTTCTGGCGATATTTGGCTGACCCATTCGCGGCGCTATGCTGATTTGAAGAACGCCCTCGTGCCGATTGCAGCGGTGCAAATGTCGCCCCGGCTGGTCGTGCCTTTCGATCCGGCGGATTGGTTGGCAGACCGCAAAGCCCGCATGGCAGAGGCATTAGAACGCTTGGCCGCTGCCGCCAAAGCAGGCGCCATTCCGGGCGGCAGCATCGAAGATGGCTCCCTGAAGCTCGAACGGCTCAGCGCCGCCGTTCCCGCTGAAGCCGAAGACCTCGTCCTGGACCTGTACAAGCGTTTGCCAGATATCCGGATCACCGACCTCTTGCTGGAAGGGGTCTGATGCCGGAGAGTGCAGAATAGTACGCTAAGGACTGGGATCATCGTTTTGGCCATCTGTACTCGCCGGTGAGAAGGATGTGGGCCCATCCGAGCGGTGAGATGTGTGCCAGAAGGTTTGGCGAGCAGTCCAGACCGGCGCGACGGCGGCTGTTGCCTGCATGCCCGAGATGCTTGGTGTTCCAGTAGATAATAATCGCAGCGAGCAGGTTCAGGCCGGCCATGCGGAAGTGCTGACCTTCGGCGGTTCGGTCGCGGATTTCCCCTTGGCGACCGATGCGCAGGGCATTTTTCAGGGCGTGGTGTGCCTCACCCTTGTTCAGGCCGATCTGTGCGCGGCGCTGCATGTCCGCATCGAGCAGCCATTCCACAATGAACAGAGTCCGTTCCACCCGTCCGATTTCGCGCAAGGCCACCGCCAGTTCATGCTGTCGGGGGTAGGCTGCGAACTTCCGCAATAACTGGCTCGGGGGCATAACCCCTGTCGCCATGGTGGCCGCGCTGCGCAGGATGTCGGGCCAGTTTGCCGCGATGAGCGGCTCCTTGATCTTGCCGCCGATCAGCCCCTTCAGTTCCTTGGGGCAGCCCGCCGGATCGAAGAGGTAAAGGCGCTTCGATGGCAGGTCGCGAATACGCGGAATGAACTGGAAGCCCAGCAGGGCGGTGACCGCGAAGACATGATCTGTGAATCCGCCGGTGTCGGCGTATTGCTCGCGGATCTTTTGGCCGGCATCGGTCATCAGCAGACCGTCGAGGATGTAGGGCGCCTCATTCACCGTGGCCGGGATGGTCTGGGTGGCGAAGGGCCCGAACTGGTCGGAGACATGGGTGTAGGCTTTCAGCCCTGGTTCCTGGCCGTACTTGGCGTTGATCAGGTTCATCGCCTCGCCGTGGCGAGTGGTGGGAAAGAACTGCCCATCACTGGATGCGGTTTGTCCGGCACCCCAGAAGCGGGCCATCGGCAAGGAGGACTGCGCCTCGATCACCTTTGCCAGCGCTCGGGACATGGCCTCGCCGTCAACATGCCATCGCGACAGGCGGGAGAGCTGGAAGTAATCGTGGGTGTTGGTTGCTCCGGCCATTTTGCTGAGGCCGAGGTTCAGCCCTTCGGCAAGCAGCACGTTCAGAAGGCCGATCCTGTCCTTGCACGGCACGCCTGTGTTCAGATGTGTGAAGGTTTCGGTGAATCCGACCTCGTCATCCACCTCCAGCAACAGATCCGTGACCCTGATTTCCGGCAGGCGCTTGTAGAGGTCGAGGACCATGGCATCGGCTTCTTCGGGAACCGCGGCGGTCAGACGGTCGATCTTCAGCACACCATCCTCGATCGACCCGCCCGGAATAGCACCCGCCTTTGCGGCGCGCGCCAGTCGGTGCAAGGCGTCAGACATGCGCGCCTTGCGGTCGGCGAGCCAGGTGTTGGGTTCAAGCGGCATGGCAAGCTTCGGCGCGGCGCGGGCGACCTCTGCGGGAACCAGCGCCTCCTTCAAGTCGCCATACCGCCGAGAGTGGGCGAGCCAGACATCGCCCGAACGGAAGGCTTCGCGCAGATGAAACAGTACCGCGACTTCCCACAGGCGGCCCCCGTCATCCTCGCCGCCAAGGTGGCGCTGCCATTTTGATCCTCGACGCAGGAAGGCCAAGGGACGCACGGGCGTCACATCCGTGCCCGCAACGATCTTGCTCGCCGCCAACAATGGATCCGCCACGGGCGCGGCGCGGATGTCGAGTGCCCGCAGCATGCGCGGTGCGTAGCGGCGGAAGCGATGATATCCATGGCCGACATGGGCCAACGGATCGGCGGCAAGGGTGTCGGTCAACTGGGCCGCTGTCGCGACCAGCCCCTTGAGCGACAGCCAGCCACCGGCATTGCCGACCGCCTCCTCGAGCGACGCGCGATCTTCATGGGCCTCGAGCAATGCAGAACCCAGGGCCGCGAAGGACTGCAAGGTGTCCTTCAGCGCCGCCTTGGCATCTTCCGCACGGGCATCACATCGGGATTTCGCCTCACGCCAGGTCTTGCCGACGATCCGGTCATGGGTTTCCACAATAGCGTCGGCAATGGCGCTGCGCCATTCCAACGCGCAGACGGCAAGGATGGCGAGGCGGCGGTCGTCCGAGATGTCCCGCAAGTCGCCCGCAAAGTACCGCTCACCCTGCCTGCGCAGCCGGGCAATCCGGTGGGGCGGCACCTCGGCTAAGGCCGCTTCATCAAGCCCGATGCCCTGGAGGAACTCCAGCCGGTCTAGAAGACGGTTCATGTCGGCCGAATTCTGCCCGACTTCGAATTGACGCAACCAGACAAACCGCGTGACCGAGCCGCCAGAATCTTCTGTCAGCAAGGCGTCGAGACGCGCCCGCATGGCATCGACCAGCCGCCCCGCGATCCGAGATGCGATCCGCCGCTCTGCGACGACCAGCGCATCTGCGCAAAGGCGCTCAATGATCGTGACACCGGGCAGAATGGTCTGGGTCGCCCGGCACTGCTCGACAAAGCGCCGGGCCAGATCGTCGTTGGACCGCGACGCCTCGGCTGCATCTTCCAACCAAGCCTTCAGATCCCGCGACCCTCGGCCCGTGAACATCTTGTAACCGTACAGCGCTCGCAGGACTTGCAGATGTTCACGGCGGGTTTCCTCACGCATTGCATAATCTGCCAGATCATCGGGCTTCAGGCCGAGTTGCGCGGCGATGAAGCGGCTTACCGCCAGAGGGATCACCTCGCCAGGTCCCAGCAGACGACCGGGATATCGCAACGCGCAAAGTTGCAGGGCAAAGCCGAAGCGGTTGTGTGGACGGCGTCGGGCGCGGATGATTTCCAGGTCATCGTCCGACAGCGTGTAGTGGTGCAGCATCGCTGCCTCAACGGCAGGCAGATCGAACATTGCGGCACGTTGCCGGTCAGTCAGCACTGTGCGATGTGCCATATATCTTTTTCTTTCCAAGTATGGTTTGTGATATTTTGTTTTTGGTATTTGATAAGGAACAAGGATGATGTCGAAAAGCGCCGCCCGCACGAATATTTCTCAAACGAACGTTTGTGAAACATGTTGATCGGCTACGCACGCATCTCAAAGGCTGACGGGTCACAGTCCCTCGATCTCCAACGCGATGCCCTGATCGCCGCCGGAGTACCCGTAGAACGCATCTACGAAGACCAGGCATCCGGTGCGCGCGATGACCGTCCAGGTCTGGAGGCCTGCCTGCGGTCATTGCGGGAAGGGGATGTTCTCGTTGTCTGGAAGCTGGATAGACTCGGGCGCACGCTGACCCACTTGGTCAACACGGTGCGCGACCTGTCAGATCGCGGCATCGGACTGCGCGTGCTAACCGGTCAAGGCGCTGAAATCGACACCACCACCTCAGCAGGTCGCATGATCTTCGGTATCTTCGCGACGCTGGCTGAGTTCGAGCGGGACCTGATCAGGGAGCGCACCATGGCTGGCCTTGCCGCCGCCCGGGCGCGTGGTCGAAAAGGCGGGAGGAAGTTCGCCCTGACAAAGGCTCAGGTCCGGCTCGCGCAAGCCGCCATGGCGAATAGAGACACCTCTGTTGCCGCCCTCGCGGCCGAGCTCGGCGTCAAATCCGTGACCCTCTATCGCTACGTCGATGCCAACGGAAACCTTCGCGATCACGGAAAGCGTGTTCTGTCGGCTTAGCGTACTATTTTGCACTCTCCGGCATCAGACCCCA
>CAYHQK010000050.1:0-12284 GCA_964358535.1 uncultured Nitrospira sp.
ACGCGACCGAGCGCTTCCAGGGACGAGAGCAAGGCAAACTGGGTTGCCGTATAGCGATGGTCGCACAGCGACATAATCAAAGCGACAAAGGCCGCAGTGCCCATCCCGCCTGTCACATTCTCGATGAGAATCGAGGTGGTGAGCGCCGCGTAGCTCTTCCCCATCCAGGCAAGCCACATAAATCCTAAATTTGAGACCGCTTGCAGAAGCCCGAAGATCAATAACGACCGAACCATCCCGAGCTTAGCCATGGCGACGCCCCCTGCCAATGCCCCGATGAGGGTAGCTGCGAGCCCCAGACCCTTCACATACCCGACCTCGCTGACGGAGAAGCCCAGCCCTCCGATGAGAAATGCTGTTTGCAGGGAGGCGGCAACTGCGTCTCCTATTTTGTAGAAGACGATGAGGGCGAGAAGTCCGAGTACTCCGGGACGGGAAAAGAATTCCTTCAGCGGTCCGCCGACTGCTTCGGCCAGGCTGGCAGGCGTGGCACAAGGCTCTGACGGCTCCGGACTCAGAACAATCGTGACGACTCCTGTCGCCATGAGCCCCGCCAGCAGCAAATAGGTATTTTGCCATCCGATATGGCCGGCGAGCAGCAAGGCGCCAGCACTCGCCAGCAACAAGGCACAGCGATAGCCATTCACCCAGACGGCTGCGCCGAATCCCCGTTCAGGCCGCAATAACAAATCAGTTCGATAGGCATCGAAGACGATGTCGAGTGACGCAGAGAGAAAGGCCACCACGAGGGCCAGCATTCCGAGGATCTCCGGCCTGTCGCCTGGGCCGGTCACGGCCATGGCAGCCAACCCGATCGCAACGCCAAGCTGCATCACCAGCATCCATCCGCGCCGGCGGCCCAGCCAGGGAGGCACCACGCGATCCATCAGCGGCGCCCAGAGAAATTTCAACGCGTAGGGAAGCCCGACCAGCGTAAAGATGCCGATGGTCTTCAAGTCGAGTCCGACGACGGTCAGCCAGGCCTGCAACGTACCGGCCGTAAGCGCCAGCGGCAGCCCCGAGGCGAACCCCAATGGCAGCATGATACCGATACGTCGGTTTGCAAGAGTCTGGATGAGCGATGAATTTTTCATTGAGCCGGTTCTGCCTGCATGGGGTCGTAGCATACCATCGAAAGGGAGAGGGGACTCAGGACATTCTCGAAATCGATCGGAAGAAAAAGGAATGAGTCAGTCGAGAACCGCTGGACAGACCCTTACAGAAGAGCAGGCAGGAGCTTAGCAGGGCTTGCTATCGGAACCGCAGGGCCTATAGCGGGACATGTCGAACTCCATATTCTCCTGGTAGACCCGTTCATTGCCATTCACACCATCCTGCTCCGGATCGTTGTACATGGTGTGGTTCCACCAATAGAACAAGGGATAGGCCTCAGTCTGATACACAGGATTCCCGTAGCTATTCCTGGCATATTCACGGACCAACCGGCCTGTGACGTAATCGACATGACCGTCGCCATGAAGTGAGTACAACATCAAGAAGAGCCGCGCCTCGTGATCGTAATGTTCGTCGATCCTGGTCGCAAGGTCCGGCTCGACCGGAAGACTATCCTTCGCCCACCCACCTGACAGTGGAAGGAGGAGGAGAAGGAAGCACGTGAGGATAGAAGCGGGAAATGGCGAAGGTGTCACAACAGGCGAGATCCTACCATGGCCTCCGAAGGCCTTCAATCGAAACCACGCGCCACGTACAGCCACACTGAGCTCCTTGCTCCTGCAGGAAATATCTTCCTATAATGAGACACCTATGCTGAAACGCACCGACTCCACACAGGCCACAACCACACCGACTCACGTCCATTTGGAGACTTTCGGTTGCCAGATGAACGAGTACGATTCGGAACTCGTGCGCTCGCTCATGAAGCAGGACGGATTTGTCTTTACCGACGAGCAGGAGCGAGCCGACGTCATCCTCATGAACACCTGCGCCATTCGCGAGAATGCCCATAATAAAGTCTATAAGCACCTGTCGGAGCTGAAGAAGATCAAACGGCAACGCCCCTTGGTCGTCGGCGTCTTGGGCTGCATGGCCCAAAACCTGAAAGAAGAGCTTACGGAGATCCAGCCGCTGGTCGATGTGCTGGCCGGCCCTGACTCCTACCGCCAGCTGCCGATGTTGATCCGCAAGGCCCTGCTCTCACAGGAAGAAGGGCTGGATGAGAAGGGGCTCGCAGTCGACCTCTCGGAATATGAGACTTACCACGATGTAGTGCCGGACAGACACGACGGAGTGAATGCCTGGATCGCCGTCATGCGGGGCTGCGACAACTTCTGCAGTTTCTGCGTGGTCCCCTATACACGCGGACGTGAGCGCTCCCGCGACGCGGAAGGCATTATTCTGGAAGCGCACCGGATCGCCGAGCAGGGATTCAAACAGATCACGCTCCTCGGACAAAACGTGAACTCCTACCGATTCGGCGACTGGGATTTTGCGCGATTGATCCTGGCCGTCGCAGATGTGCCAGGCATCGAACGGGTGCGCTTCACTTCCCCGCATCCCAAAGATTTCCCCATGCCGTTACTGGAAGCCGTCGTATCCCATCCCCATATCTGCAAACAGATTCACTTGCCGCTTCAATCGGGCAGCGACCGGATCCTCGGATTGATGAATCGCACCTATACCATTCACGAGTATCGCGCCTTGGTCGACAGCATCCGCGCCCTGCGGTCCGACATTGTCCTCAGCACCGATATCATTTGCGGTTTCGCGGGGGAACAGCACGAGGACTTTGAGGAAACCTACCGGCTTGTGGAGGAGATGCGATTTCACTCGGCCTTTATCTTCAAATACTCCGAGCGGAAAAACACCATCGCCGCCCGCAAGTTTCCCGACGATGTGTCCGAAGCGGTGAAGACCGAGCGGGTCACCAGGCTCTTCGACCTCCAACGGAATATTTCCTACGGGCGCAATCGGGAATATCTCAAAACCGTGCTCCCCATCTTGGTCGAAGGGGATGCCAAGCGATCGGCAGCCCAGGGCATGGGCAAAAGCGATGGCAACATCACTGTCATCTGGGACAAGCAGGCAGTCCCCTCGCAACCGGGAGATCTGCTCTCCCTCGCCATCTACGATGCCTCCTCCACGACCCTCTACGCGGAACCGCCACCGGTCCATTAACTCGTCGTCAGCCCAGTTTCGCAAGCTGTTTCTGCCTGGTTCGCGCCAAAAAACGAACAGCTCTGCACGAGATTTGCCGCTCCAGATGCTGCAAAACCCTTCTCAATCACGGGAAAATATTGCCCAGCACTCTCCTCACCTCACCGAAATCATCTTGGCTTCCATCCAGACCGTGCGAACTCAAGCCAATACTACACAACTAACACTCTCATAATAATCAATGCGTTATATGAATTATATTAATCAATAGATTGCCTGTTCGCATTTCTACCATTAACAACATTACACAACAGATAAATCGAAAATCATCAAAACCACTTAGCCAGACCTCCCTCCCTCTAAAGGCACAGTCTTTGCTTGAAGAGGAATCACAGACCACACTTTCACATCCACTCCCGGAGGCAGGCATGAGCGAGAACCGAGATCACCGCGCAAAGGAACAAGCGGATAGCTCCATGAGCTTGGAGACCGTCATTGCGATGGGAATTTTTGGATGGATCGCCCTCAGCATGACCATGATGGGACTGGGAATCTGGTAATCACTCAGACTCACCCCTCTGCATCGCGCCACGAATCGTCCGTACCGGTCCGTCCTGACAAAGGAGTGCCCCGATGAAGAGCCCTGTCACACCAACGAACTTACCGCGCCAAATCCTGCATAGCCTTGTCGGAATCGCAGCCCTGACCCTCGTCAGCACCGGATGCGCAGGCGGAGCAAAGACCGCCCCGCATGCAACGGTCAGCGTTCATGTGGAAGAGGTGACCGATTGGTCATTTGAAACCAGCCATCCCGCTGTGATCGACCAACCGACCATCGGAAAAGTTCTACTGGGACTCTATCGCATGGACGGCCAAAGTAGATCCTCAAAAACGCCCGCGTCAGACAGCAAGCCGCTGACAGTTTTCAGCGATGAGGAAACAGCACTGCTGGCTCCCCTGCTCGCAAAAAGTTTATCTCAGGCGACCCCCAACCAGCTAGTTGGCTTCCGCCTCACCCCACTGCCTGAATCAGGCGCAGAATCTATTCGAGGCAGTCTCTATGTGCAGCATGGATCGATCTATTTAACGATCGGCAAAGGCAGCAAGCCCACAGGATTCCTGCCCAAATCTGCCGTGCGCACTGAGCCGGCCCCGGCCTATGTCGCCGGCGGCACACTCGATGCCACCACGATGATCATCGACTATCAGGCATTGGCCAAGGCAGAGGCAGAACAGCCTGCGCCCACGAAGGCAGCATCTCTAGCCAAAGCCCAGGAAACAGGAGAGGGAGCCCTCACCCAGCAGCAGCTCGACGAGCTATCCAACGCGAACCAGGAACTCGCCAGGAAAAACATCGAAGTCACCATGCTGCGCAGGGAATCAGATTGGATGAAGCGAGAGCTGCGGGAGCGCGGCGAAGAAATCAAAGCGATCAAGAGAACAGCGGCACTGCCTACCGTGATACCGCCTCAACCGGTTGCGCAGGCTATCGTGGCCCCTACCAAACCGGCCTTGCAGACCAAGGTATCGGATAAACCGGCGCAAAAAAAGAAACAGGCGAAAGTCACCAAGGCGCGCTAGGCCACTCAACCGACGTCTAGCAACTCCGGATGGAGCAACACGACATCACTGGATAACGGCTGCCGGAAGGTCATCCGAGAGTAGCAGGCGTAGGTCACATAGGTATCTTGCAGACAGTACCGGGCCAACTCGGCCCCCTGCCGCTGCTCCCACATTTCAGCCACCTGGGAGCCACTTCCCGATTTAGTCTCGACGTTCAACGCCCGCGCCAGCACATCGAGCTTCACCCAGCCCCGCGTATCCCAATTGCTCCAGACTGCCATCGTATCGTAGACCGGTTCCGTACGGAATTTGGCGAGGTTGATGTCCAGGCTCGGCTTGACTTGATGGATGATCGATCGCTTCTTAATGAACGGTAGGTCGAAACCCAGACCGTTATGGGTGATAAAGAGCGACGGGCGGCTCTGCCCCAGACGGTTCCAGAATTGCTGCAGCAACTCCCGCTCGTTCCCGCCATACCAGGCCACCGCGCCACGGGGCTCTAGCTGGTCGGAGAACTCCAAGAGGCCGATACAGACGATCCGGCTGAACGTGCCGTCGAACGAGGACTTCGCATACTGCTCATCCTCGGCACGTCGCTGCTCATCGGCCGCCCCTGCCGCAAACAAATCATAGCCCTCTGTCGGCGCAGATTCGTCGCTGGCTGGCAGTTTGCCCGCGAGACGAGCCCATTCCTCCCGAGGCGCTTGAATCGTTTCAATATCCAGGACGACTTTCATACAACCTGCCTCCGTAACGCCTCAATGATCGGACGGTCCGCTGGCGGGAACTCGAAGTCCCCCAACTCGTGCGGCCAGACCCATCGAATCTCTGCGCAGTCGACCGCGGTGGCCTGACCGGATTCGATCCCGCAACGGAAGAAATGGAGCTCCACGGTTTTCTCGGGATATTGGTGCAGAACGACCTGAAAGGGTACTGGCGCGCCGATACGGATATTCAGTTCCTCGAACAACTCCCGCTCCAGACATTCTTCGAAGGTTTCCCCAGGCTCTCGCTTGCCGCCAGGAAACTCCCAGAAGCCAGCCAAATGCACGTCGGCTTTCCGCCTGGCGATCAAGTACCGGCCTTCACGATAAACCAGACCTGCCGCGACTTCAACGACCTTCATAGCGCCCGATACTCCGGCTACTTCCGATCGAACGGGTACGTTTTGCAGAACGACTTCATCGGACATTGCTGGCAGGATGGATTTCGCGCCGAGCAACAGGTGGCCCCAAAGTCCATGATCGCCTGATTGAAGTCATAGCCCTTCCCGCGCGGGATCAAGGCTTCCGACAATTGCCAGAGTTTCGGCTTCTGCGTCTTGGGATCGCCCTTGGCCACGAACACCCGATGCAGGACCCGAATCACATTCGTATCCAGGATCGGCGCATCCTCGTTGAAGGCGAAGGACCGGATCGCGCCAGCCGTATACCGGCCGATTCCCTTGAACGACAGCAACTCCTCCGCATCGCTCGGGAGCTGTCCCCCATACCGCTCCACGGTCTCACAGGCAATACTATGCAGCCGCTCAGGCCTGATATTGTAGCCGAGCGGATACCAGGTCTTCTTCACATCCGAAACCCGCGCATCGGCCAGCTCCTCGAAGCTGGGATAGCGGTCCAGGAACTCGTGGTACTTCGGAATCACCCGATCAACCTGAGTCTGCTGCAACATCACTTCAGAGACCAGAATGTGGTAGGGATCGGAGGTCTTTCGCCAAGGCAGATCGCGGCCATGCGTGGCATACCACTTCAGCAGCCGCGCCTGAAAACGGCGCTTCGACGAGGGATCGAGCCGGAGCGGCTTCTTCGCGCTCTTCTTCATCCGCTAAGGCTGCGGGGGGAGCTGCCCCGCCTTAACCGCCAGAACCGTCACGTCAAAGTGCAGAGTCTTTCCTGCGAGCGGATGGTTGAAGTCCAGCACCACCGTTTCCTCTTTGACTTCCTTCACGATGGGAAACGCGGTCGATCCATCGGCAGATCGCCCCTGAAGCTGCGCGCCGACCTTCTGCGCGGCAGGCGGAATGAGCTCCTTCTTCACCTCTTGAATTCCTTGCGGGTCAATCGGTCCGTAGCCGTCCATCGGAGCAACGGCGATGTGCTTACGCTCGCCCTTCTTCATCCCTTCCAACGCCGCTTCCAAGCCGGGGACGATCTCATGCGCTCCCTGCACATAGGTCATGGGTTCCTTGCCGACGTTGGATTCCAGCACGGATTGATCGTCGAGGGTCAAGGTATATTCCAACGAGACGGCGCTTCCGGCTGACACCGCCACATTCTCATCAGATACAGGAGACTCGGCATTGACCGGTGAAACCAGGAATAGACAGAACATCAGGCAGCTGGAGCCGACTCCTCGCAAAAGTACTAATGGTGTCATCGCTCAAATCCTCCATACGATTCTATGAACAGGGTCCTGCTGGAAACACCGCGACAGGAAATGGGCAGGCTTAGCGATCGATTCCAGCGACTAAAAACGAGGGGATATGTACCACAGTCCAGAGCCCCTTTCCAAACCTGGCACGATGGCCCGGCCAATCCCCTGCCACCGGTCTCCCTCGCAGCCTGATGCCAGAATCTGCCCGTTGCTGCTCATTGACGCATCTGCCCGTGAATATATGAGCCAGGACCATGCTGGTGCGAGTGGATTGCGTTGACAGCCTCCCAGGCGCGGGGTAGCCTTTCAGAGGCGACCTACGCCAGGAAACCCTCATTGCAGAAGAGCCAATCGGAGCACAGTTACAGTTATGGTCACGAGAAAACATCCCCGATTCCCTGTGGCGCTCTCCAGTACCCTGGTGCACCAAAGCCGCACCCGCCATGAGGGATCGGTCCGGGACCTTTCGGCCAAGGGCTGCCGCGTGGAGAGCATCTTCAACCCCTATACCGGCATGCAGCTGGCCATGCAGTTGCATGTCCCAGGCGAACCTCAGCCGATTATGATCGACAATGCCACGGTACGCTGGTCCGGGTCCGCCGGCATCGGCATCGAGTTTCTGGCGATTGCCCCCCCTCATCAAGATCGCCTGAACCGCATGATCCAGCAACTCCAACCAGCAGCAGGCCTGCAGTAGGCGCCCTCTCGTGAGTTGCATTTCAGGCACTCGCCTCCGTATCCTCCTATCATTATGGAACTTTCCTCTCTGTCGCCGGAGCAACTGAAAGACCTTGTGCGCGGAATCGTCGACGATCGCCTGCGCGAGTTGCTGGGCGACCCGGACCTCGGACTGCAGCTGGACGAAGACCTACGAACCAGGCTGAAAGCATCGCTATCCAATACAGAGCGGCTGTCCGGTGAAGACCTTGCGGACCAGCTCGGACTCCGCTGGTAAGGACCATGGCCTGGTATCGCCTCGCCTATCGCCCAGCCATCCTGCAGGACCTTGCAGGCCTGGAGCCTGCCCTGGCTCAGAGGCTGTTCGACAAGACTAAATGGCTCGCCTCGAACGTCGAGAACTTGCGCCACGAACCTATTGCGCCTGACCTGGCAGGCCTCTTCAAATATGCCGTCGAAGATTGGCGGATTTTTTATTCCATCGATCGCGAGGAGCACCTGGTCGATATTCACCATATCATCAGCCGGAAAGAACTTGGCTCATGATTGCCATTACTGTGTCCGCCATTGCGAAACTCAAAGCGATTCAACTCGAACACCCTGAGGATCCGGTCGTCAGAATTGCCGTGCGCGATCTGGATGAGTCACGCTTGAGCTTCAGCATCACGTTGGAAGAAGACAGTCATCCTGACGACGACGTGCAGCCGATCGATGGCCTGACGATCGCAGTTGACCGGCAGAGCGCACCACGGATGGAAGGTGTGACGGTCGACTATACGGAAGCAGCGGGGTTTCGTTTTCTGCATGAAGGCGAGGGCCGGAGCCTGCCGCTGCTCACGATTCCCACGCTCAATTAATGGAAGGGGCCGCCCTTAGATCAATCGATCAGACAATGTCGCGACATGCACCTGGAACTCGCCCCGCGTCACATCCTCGACATAACGGCGCAACGCGTCCTTGACCACGGGGAAGGCGATCTCGTCCCAGGGAATGGCAGAGAGGGAGAAGAGCTGCACCTCGAGGCTTTCCTCCCCGACCCCGAAATCCGGCGAGTTCATCGGCCCGCGGAATACCAGATAGGCCTGACCGATGTGCGGCAGGCTCAAGACCGCAAACAGGCAGATCCGCTCCACCTGAGCCTGCGCCTCCTCGAAGGTCTCGCGAACGGCTGCCTGCTCGGTGCTTTCGCCGATTTCCATGAAACCGGCAGGAAAGGTCCAGAGACCGGACTTGGGCTCGATGGCACGCCGACAAAGAAGAATTTGTCCGTCCCATTCCGGGATGCAGCCTGCGACGATTTTCGGATTATGGTAATGAATAGTCTGGCATGAGCTGCAGACGAACCGCAGACGATTATCGCCGGCGGGAATTTGCTGGGTGACAGGCGTGGCGCAAACGCTGCAATAATTCATAGGATAGTGACGGGTGATGAGTGAAGGGTGACGAGCGAAAAAAGGATGGTTCGCGCGTTTCGCCTGTCCCGCACGTCTCGCGAGGCGTTGTATAAATATGGATAGCACAAAACTACGATTCTTTGCACCCTGTCCGCAGGGGCTGGAGGGGGTGCTCGAGCAGGAGCTCCATGACCTGGGCGTGCCGATGACCACGAAGACGGACGGAGGGATCGGCTTCCTGGCTCCTTGGGCCACGATGTATTGGGTCAACCTCAAGAGTCACATTGCCAGCCGCGTCCTCTGGGAAGTCGGACAGGCCCCCTACCTCTCAGAAGACGATGTCTACCGCGCGGCCTATAGCCTCCCCTGGCCTGACTGGTTCACCTCGTCACAGACCATTAAAGTGAAGGTCAGTGCGCGCCGTTGCCCCCTCACCAGCCTGGACTTTATTACGCTGCGTATTAAGGACGCGGTCTGCGATAAGTTCATGGCGGTGCGCCATAAGAGACCGGACGTGGACACGCGGCACCCGAACATCCGGATCGACGCCTTTCTCGATGAGTCCACGGTCACCTTCTATCTGGACACCTCCGGCGAGCCCCTCTTCAAGCGAGGCCATCGGGTCCTGTCCGTCGAAGCGCCCTTGCGCGAAAACCTGGCGGCTGGCTTGCTGCGATTGGCTGGCTGGATTCCCAATGAGGTCCTGCTCGATCCCATGTGCGGCAGCGGCACAATCCCGCTCGAAGCCGCGCTGATGGCGCGAAAAATCGCGCCGGGACAGTCCCGCTCATTCGGGTTTGAGCGGTTGATCGTCCACGATCCCAAACGCTGGGGCCATCTGCGAGAGGCCTCCCGGATCAAACAACTGGCAACAGTACCGGCTGCCATCTACGCTTCCGACCGGGATCCTGCCGCAGTCAAGATCGCGCAGCGGATATTTCAGGGGGCGGGAGTCGGAATCGATATTCGCCTGAGACAGAGCGACGTGCTCGACCTTGAGGCTCCGGCTGAGCAGGGAGTGATCCTGATCAACCCACCCTACGGAGTCAGACTCAGCAAGCCGGAGGAACTGGATGACTTCTACCCCAAACTAGGCGACTGGTTGAAGCAGCGGTTCAGCGGATGGCGGGCCTACATCTTCACCGGCGATTTACGGGTCCCCAAACTGATCGGCCTCGCTCCATCGAAACGCATTCCCCTCTTCAATGGTCCGCTGGAATGTCGTCTGTATGAGTTTTTGATTATGTCAGGATCGATGCGTAAAACGATTGCCCCGCCCGATAGTACGGAGTAACGTCTTTTCATCAACAGGCGACTTCCGGCAGTGAAAACTGCAAGAAGATCGCTAGGCGCAATGACCTCCCACTCCCGCGATTACAAGTAGTTGCCTCAACTCCTTCATCCCTCCCCTTGACTTCTGCCCGACGGAAGCTATCTACGTCTTACAACGTATATCTCGCGTCTTCTCACCGACCGAGCGAAGGGATGCTTTTACATGAATAACGAGACACTCGCCGTAAAACTACCGGTCCTCCCGATTAAGCGCACCGTTCTGTTTCCAGGGGTCATGATGCCCTTGACCGTCGGACGTGAACGATCGGTCGCTGCCGTAGAGGCGGCGATGAAAACAGAAGACAAAACGATTCTAGTGGTCGCGCAACGCGACCCCCAAACGGATGAGCCGGGGCTCGAAGAGCTCTATACAATCGGCACCAAGGCCATCGTGAAACAGGTTGGACGGTCAGAGGACGGCACGATCCATGCGCTCGTGCAGGGACTCGAACGGGTTGCGCTACTCAAAGTCGAACAGACAAAGCCATTTCTTCTCGTCGAGGCCCGGCGACTTGATAGCCCGGCGGACGAGGGCACCGAAGTCCAAGCCCTCCACCGGGCCATCCAGGGATTGGTCACAGATTTACCTCGATTAATTCAGGCCCCCGGCATTCAGGAAGCAGCGGTGGCCTTCAGCAACGAGGACAATCCCGTCTCCTTGGCCTATCGCGTGGCCTCGCTCCTCAATCTCACTGTGCAGGATGAGCAAAAGCTGCTCGAAAGTTCCTCCACAATCGAGCTGCTGCGATCGCTCTACGGAGCGCTCTCGAAAGAAATCCAGATACTGCAGTTGCGAGACAAAATCACTAGCGAGGCTTCAGCCAAAATCGGCAAGACCCAGCGAGAATATGTCCTCCGTGAACAATTGAAGGCCATTCAAGAGGAACTCGGCGAGGGCGAGGGAGAAGAGAGCGAGATCACCGAGCTCAAGAAGAAGATTCAAGAAGCCGATCTTCTAGACTCTGTGCGCAAGGAAGTGGAGCGGGAGATTGCCAAGTTAGCGAAAGTGCCGCCCTCCTCGCCTGAGCATCAGGTCCTGAGGACGTATCTTGAACTGGTGCTGGAGCTCCCCTGGAAGAAGGCCTCGGAAGACCGTTTGGAGTTGAGCAAGGTTCGCCAGGTACTGGAAGAGGACCACTACGGCATCAAAGAAGTGAAGGAGCGGATCGTCGAGCATCTGGCAGTGCTGAAACTAAATCCCACAGCCAAGGCGCCCATCCTCTGCCTGCTCGGACCTCCTGGCGTCGGCAAGACCAGCCTGGGCCAGTCGATTGCCAGATCCATGGGACGGACCTTTGAGCGATTAAGCCTGGGCGGCGTGCATGATGAAGCGGAATTGCGAGGCCACCGCCGGACCTATGTCGGGGCCCTGCCAGGACGGATCATTCAAGCCATGCGTCGAGCCAACGTGAATAACCCCGTCTTGATGTTGGACGAGATCGACAAGATGGGCCGCGACTTCCGTGGCGATCCTGCTGCGGCCTTACTGGAGGTCCTGGATCCGGCGCAGAATCACACGTTCCGCGACCACTATCTGGATCTTCCGTTCGATCTGTCGAAGGTATTCTTCATCACGACCGCCAACACGCTGGATACGATCAGCCAGCCCCTGTTGGATCGCATGGAGATCATTCGCCTGCAAGGCTATAGCGAGGGGGAAAAAGCCGAGATCGCCCGCCGCTATTTGTGGCCGCGACGGCTTAAAGAAGCGGGTCTCGACGCAAGCCAAGCCCTGCTGTCGGATGAGGTATTGAATCTCGTCATCAGCCGCTATACGAGAGAAGCTGGCGTGCGCCAGCTGGAACAGATGCTCGGTCGCCTGACCAG